>DAOSYC010000013.1:3686-20889 GCA_035380905.1 Spirochaetota bacterium
CTTGTGGGTGATATAACGGGTACAATCCTGTTCAGCCTTATGGAGGATAAAGGATTTGAACTTGTTGATTATCTTTATGGTATCGAAAGCGGTGAAACCAATGAGCTTACCGAGGATGGAGAGTCAGCATTAAAAGAGGTAACGAATATCATTGGATCATCAGTGGTTAACGTGTTTTCAGATAAAATCGGTATGGCCCTTAAACCATCAGTGCCGACAATTGTTCACGATTATATGCAGGCAACTCTTGATTCAATTCTGGTTATGTATAATGTAGAAAATGACTATGCCCTTGTTATGGAGACGGATTTCTTTTATGGTGATGACAGGGTCATAGGGAATCTTTTGATTCTTCCTGATGCGGAATCACTGAAGACTATAGTGCGAAAATTGAGAGACTAATGCCGGATAAAATCAAAGTTTTAATTGTAGATGATTCTGCGCTTGTCAGGAAAATTATCATAGATATATTGGGAGCCGATCCGGAAATTGAAGTTGTTGGAACGGCGAACAATGGAAAGACTGCAATTTTCAAGAACAAGGTTCTGGATCCTGATGTTATTACAATGGATATCGAGATGCCCATAATGAATGGGCTGGAAGCACTCCGGGAGATAATCCAGACAAACCCCAAGCCGGTTATTATGATGAGTGTCCTTACACAGGACGGTGCGGAGCCGACATTCAGGGCTCTTGAGCTTGGAGCGGTAGATTTTATTCCAAAACCATCTTCCATCCTTTCAATCACTGTTGAAGAGATTGGAAGTCTTCTTATCAGTAAAATTAAATCGGTCTTTAAATCCAAGATCAATATTCAAAGCAAGCCGGAAGAGGATGATGCGTTTGAAACAGTAGCGGAGGAGCGTGAAATAATCCCGGAGCCTGCTGTTTCACAAGATGCAGGGAGGAAAATTGTCGGCATCGGGACCTCAACCGGAGGACCTTCATCACTGCTGACCATTTTTAGAAGTCTTCCGGAGAAATTTCCTTCTCCTGTCCTTGTGGTGCAGCATATGCCGGAGGGGTTTACCAGGGCTTTCGCGGAGCGTTTGAATAATAATTCACACCTTACCGTAAAAGAAGCGGAAGATGGTGATGTTGTTCTTCCGGGTTGCGGGTATGTTGCTCCGGGTCATTCACATATTCTCCTGGAAAAGTCTTCCACCGGGATGATTATCAGGACATCAAAAGGGGAGAAAATATCCGGCCACAGGCCTTCTATTGATGTACTTTTTGATTCAATTGCAGGTATCTACGAACATGAGAGTGTTGGTGTTATCATGACAGGCATGGGAAAGGATGGTTCTTCCGGGATAATGAATATTAAAAATAAAGGCGGCAGGACGATTGCCCAGGACGAAAGGACTTCAGTTGTATATGGGATGAACAGGGTTGCTGTTGAGATGGGTGCGGTTGATGTTGTTGTCCCTTTGCAGGATATTGCAAAAAAAATAGTTGAATATCTGCAGTAATTATACGTTTATAGTAAAAAAGTTGGAAAGAAGAAAAATTATTGTTGATAGCACAGTATACTCTTACTATAGTATTGTAATAATTTGTTTTTCATGTGTATGATTATAATTCGTGAGCACGTTATGTAATTATCCGGTGATATGCTCAATTCAACATCATTTATAATTTTTGGGGTAGGGAAATGGCGAGAATTTTAGTTGTAGATGATGCAAAATTCATGAGGACCCTTGTTAAAGATGCGCTTGTTCCGAAAGGTCATGAAATTGTTGGTGAAGCGGAAAACGGGAATGAAGCGGTTGAGCTTTATAAAAAACTGAAACCTGAACTTGTTACTATGGATATCACCATGCGGGAAAAGGATGGAATTGAGGCTGCGGAAGAGATTCTGAGAATTGATCCTGCTGCCAGGATTATTATGGTAACAGCCCTTGGGCAGGAAAACCTTCTCACAAAAGCGATAAAAATAGGCGTGAAGGATTTTGTTGTTAAGCCATTCCCTCCGGAAAGACTTCAAAAAGCAGCCGAAAAGGCACTTTCATAATATTTGTTATTATATTATTGACTGAATTGTAGTGAATCGAAAGCGACATTTCAGCATGTCGCTTTTTATTATTGTCATAATTAACAGGCTGCACATCGGAGTATACGTGTACGCCTCTCACACCATTATGTGTATATTACATCATGAAACCCGGCAAGCAGGAAGATGTTGGAAGCGGTAGCGACACCTCAGGAAAAAAAATATGTAATAGCGGTCGAGAATTTTGAAGGTCCCCTGGATCTTCTCTGGAACCTGATAAAAAGTTCCAAGCTCGATATTACAGAGATTTCACTTTCCATGATAACTGAACAGTATATCAATTATCTGAAGCTTATGGATGTTATGAATATTCAGATTGCTTCAGAGTTTATTGTTATGGCATCGGAATTGCTGTATTACAAGTCAAAAGCACTCCTTCCCGGTGATGAGCTGGAAGATGAATACTTCGTTCAGCCCCTTCCTCCGGATTTAATTGAAAAACTACTGGAATATAAAAAATATCAGGAAGCTGCAGGTGTACTCAGGGAACGCCATGAGCTTCAGTCTGACTGTTTCATGCGAAACAATGATGTACATGATCAGATGGAAGAGGACGTGTATATTGAAGTGTCGCTGTTTGATCTGCTCCGGGCGTTTGCCGATGTAATTGATTCCCGGGAAGTCATTGAACAGCAGGAGATTGTATTTGACGAAATTCTGGTGAGCGACAGAATCCAGTTTATATCAGACCTTCTGGAGAAGCAGGACCATATTATTTTTGCCGATCTTTTCGGTGACAGGCCCACACGGCCCCTGATAATTGCGTCATTTCTCGCTATCCTTGAAATGGCGAAAACAAGAAAAATCAGGATTATGCAGCATACGGTTTTTGGTGAAATCAGGATATTAAAAGGGCAGCCTGTGTCCTCAATGACACAGGGGTAACGTGCTGTTGTTGACGGGTTACCACATTGCCTTATACACAATAAGAACAGGGAATGTGTTCTATGGAAGAACGTGAAGAAATTGTTGAAAATCCGGAACATGAGGATGATGATGTTCAGGCGGATAAAGATGAAAGTGATCTGAAAGGGCTTTTCGAAGCCGTGATGTTCCTGTCCAATGACCCGCTGCCGGTTACATTCTTTGTGAAAAATTTCGGTTTGGACCCTGTTCATGCCCGGATCATTATGGATTCTCTTATGGATGAATATGAGTCCAGGGACAGCGGTCTTAAGATCGTGGAAATATCGAGGGGTTTCCAGTTCGTAACAAATAAGCGATATGCTGACCAGATCAGACGTGTCATGGGATATACGCGGAAGGAGACTCTTTCAAAGGGTATGCTTGAAACGCTCTCAATCGTGTCATATAAGCAGCCCATCTCCATTGCTGAAATCGATGAATTGAGGGGTGTTTCATCGAGGATGATGGTGTCTAATCTCATGAAAAAAAATCTGGTGAAACCTGTCGGGCGTAAGGAACTGCCTGGAAGGCCCCTTGCATATGGAACAACTGATGATTTTTTACGGTATTTTGGACTGAACAAGATATCGGATCTTCCGAAACTCTCGGAAATTAAAGAATTGTCGTTCACCTCAGAGGATTAATATGGATACTAAAATAAATGAATTAGACAAAAGAATAATAGAACTCATTTCGGAGCGGTCAAAGCTCTATATAGACAGCCTGAAACGGCGGGAAGCTGATACTTCAGTGGTTTTTTCCCCTCTTGACCAGCAGGAAGTGCAGTCTGTTATTGAACAGGTAAATAACGGGCCGGTATCCAATGTGGTGATGAAAAGGGTATTTGGTGAGATTATATCTAATGCGGCGAACGCGGTAAAGCCGGTAAAGGTGGCATACCTTGGTCCGGAGGGAACGTTTACTCATGCTGCAATGCTGGAAATATTCGGCAGCTCCATTGTTGCATCAACACAGAAAACAATACCTGATGTGTTCCAGGAGGTTGAAGCGGGAAATGCGTTGTTTGGCGTGGTTCCGGTTGAAAACAGCACCGAAGGTGCTGTGACATATACACTTGACGAACTTCTCGATACTGACATGAAAATTGTCTCTGAAAAGTTCCTCCGGATTTCACACAGTCTGGTGACCCTTTGTGATAATATGAAAAAAATTAAAAAACTCTATTCTCACCCCCAGCCGCTCGGGCAGTGTAAAATATGGTTGAGAAATAATCTTCCTGATGTTGAGACCCATGTGGTGACCTCCACGTCAATTGCGGCGGAAACAGCGTCGTGGGACAAATTTTCAGCGGCAATAGCATCAGAGATTTCAGCACAGCTTTACGGTTTGAACGTACTTGAAAGTAATATTGAAGACTCAAAAAATAACTATACCCGGTTCCTGGTTATTTCCAAAACAGATAATCCTCCAACCGGACATGATAAAACATCAATTGTCTGTGCGGTTAAGGATAAGCCCGGTGCGCTGTACGATATGCTGAAGCCGTTCCACGAAGCCGGAATCAACATGTCAAAGATCGAGTCCCGTCCTGACAAGAAAAAGATGTGGGAATATAATTTTTTCATTGACTTCGGCGGTCACAAGGATGATACCGTGGTGAGGGATGCTCTGGAAAGAATGAAGGAAAACACGATTTTCCTCAAGATACTTGGATCATATCCTGTCGGAAATTGATTGTTCACAATAGTATTATAAAATCCCATATATGCAGTGTGTTATTACACTGTGCTTATCCTTTAATGCAATAATGAAGAAATAATAAAAGCACCCTGTAATACTGCATGAATGCGTACTATTTCGTAATATGTATGGTTGCAATATCCTGACAGGGAGATCCTCATGTCTTCTGCAGTCAGGTGAATGTTGTGATGTATCGCGCAGCAGTTAAAAAAATTATTTGAATCGGAGTATCTCATGCTTATTGTTTTGAAGCCAGGTGTCACAAAGGATGAAATTGATCACATAGTTGATAAAATAAAATCCCTGAACCTCGACCCTCATGTTTCAACCGGTATCCAGCGTACCATTATCACCGTTATGGGTGATGAGGATGTTATCAGGGAACTGCCCCTGACCGCTATTGCCGGTGTAGAGTCTGTTAAACCAATCCTGAAACCTTTTAAGCTTGTAAGCAGGGAAACCCATCCCGACAGGACGGTTATCGATGTCGGGGGAGTTAAAATCGGCGGCAGCAAAATTGTTGTTATTGCCGGACCCTGTGCCGTTGAAGGGGAGAAGGAAGTCGTTGATCATGCGGTTATGGTGAAAAATTCCGGTGCTGATCTGTTTCGGGCCGGATCGTATAAACCCCGGACCTCACCGTATTCATTTCAGGGTTTCGGGCCGGAAGGGTTAAAGTACCTTGCGGCAGCAAAGGAAGCGACCGGGATGCCGATTGTAACAGAGGTTATGGACCCCCGTGACGTGGAGCTTGTTGCCAGGTATGTGGACGTTCTGCAGATCGGTACGAGGAACATGCAGAACTATAATCTGCTGAAAGAAGTGGGGAAGATTGACAAGCCTGTTCTTTTAAAACGAGGGATGAGTTCTACGGTCAATGAGTTTCTCATGTCAGCAGAATATATTCTGTCACAGGGGAACAAGCAGGTGATACTCTGTCCGAGAGGAATCAGGACGTTTGAGGATGTCACACGAAACACCCTTGATGCCGGTGTTGTCCCCATAATAAAACAATGGAGCCACCTTCCTGTTGTCGCAGATCCGAGCCATGCAATGGGGATTAAGGATTTTGTACTGCCTGCGGCCATGGCGTATGTTGCCGCAGGTGCCGATGGTATTATGGTGGAGGCCCACCCGAATCCGGAAGATGCTTTTTCTGACGGCCAGCAGACCATTGATGCCGCACAACTTATGGCGCTTGTCGAAAAACTCGGAAAATTAGCACAAGTAATTGATAGAGTAGTGTAATGTTCCATAAAATCGCGGTTTTTGGACTTGGACTCCTCGGGGGCTCTCTCGCACAGGCACTGAAGAAGGGTTCACGCGATATCGAAATAACTGCCTTCGGGCGGGATCCCGGGAAAATCAGACCGGCACTCGAAGACGGCTGTGTGAACAGCATAGGGGACGCCGCAAATCCTGATCTTACCGGTGTCGGGCTTGTTGTGGTTTCTGTTCCGGTTATTGCGTCTGTGGCAATAATCCGGTCTATCCTGGACAATCCAACCCTTAATGAAAAGGCCCTGGTAATTGACGTGGGAAGTGTAAAAGAGGAGATCGTCCGCAGTGTCGCTGGTCATGACAGGGCGGCGCAGTTTATTGGCTGTCACCCGATGGCGGGGTCCGAAAAGTCCGGCTATGAATATGTGGAAGCTGACCTTTATGACCGTTCATCAGTTATTATCACCCCCCATGAAAAAAACCGTCCCGTTGATATTGATACAATTGCCGGTCTGTGGCAGTCCCTGAATGCGCGCACCGTTGTTGTGCCTCCGGAACTGCACGATCTTGTTGTTGCCTGTACCAGTCATCTCCCCCATATGGTTTCCTGCGCTGTTGCGGAGCAGCTCATGAAATCCGGGTTGAAAGAGCAACTCGGGGAGGACCTTGCCTCTTTTATCGGGAAGGGGTTCATGGATGTTACCAGGATTGCAGCCGGCTCCCCTGACATGTGGCGTGAGATATGTCTTATGAACAGGGAGAAAATTTCCGATGCGATGTCCGATATAATCGCCGGCCTGGTGTCGCTCAAAGGTGTCCTTGAACGCAGCAACGGGTCCGGTGATGAACTGCTGCGGTATTTTACTGATATTAAAAATTTCCGGGAGCCGATGTAATGGATAAACATTTAACTGTTGTAGCTGTTGATGGTCCTGCGGGCTCGGGTAAAAGCAGTGTTTCGAGAGAAGTTGCAGTTGCCCTTGGCCTTAAATATATTGATTCCGGCGCTATTTACAGGGCGATAACCTGGTTTCTGATACGCAGACACGGCGCAATCACGAAGGGACAGGATTTTTCCGGTGATCTCAATGGTGTAGTGATTACCCAGGAGTTCAATAATGACGGCTCGTGCAACACCTTTGTGGATAATACGGATGTTTCTGTCGATATACGGACAGAGACAATCGCGAAAAATATCGGGAAGGTTTCCGATGATCCCGGTGTGCGGGAATTCGTGAATGGTCTCCTGCGGGAATGGGCCCGGAACAGTTCAATTATTATGGATGGGCGCGATATAGGGACCGTGGTATTTCCTGATGCCGACCTGAAAGTGTATCTTGATGCTTCTGTGGACGTGAGGGCGGAAAGAAGATATAATGAATACCGGGAATCGGGAAAAAATGTTGACTTAAACAGTATAAAAAATCAGATTATCCAACGTGATGTTGAAGATACATCACGGCCATTTGGCGCTTTGAAAACGGCTGAAGATGCGGTTGTAATTGATACTTCATCAATGAGTAAAGAAGATGTCATTCAGGCTCTTATCAATCTTATTGCTCCTTTGTGATGTCAGCCTTTCCGGTTTCCAGTGCTTTTGATGTGTGAATATTGGTTATAATATATGTATGCAGTTACATAGAAAGGTAGTGCCGATTTCTGACAATGAAACAGAACGATACGATGTAGCGAACATAGTTCACGCTGTTCCATGGTGTTCGGTGTCACCTTATTATATTTCGCAGGGTATTTGTTATGATGGATTATACTGAAAAATTTGATGAAGACATCAACATGGAGCATGTTGCAAACTCGGCGCTGGATATGGTGGAACCGAATAAGATTCTGCAGGGTGAAGTTGTTACAATCGATAATGAGTTCGCGTATGTAAATGTCGGCACCAAATCCGAGGGACGGGTCAGCCTCGAGGAATTTACTGCCCCCCCCGAGGTGGGAAGCGTGATACCGGTTATGCTCGTGAGCAAACGTCCTATTGACGGCATGTTTGTGTTCTCTATGAGTGCGGCTGAAAAAGCCGGGAAATGGCAGAAATTTTTTGAATGGTTCAAGGCGGGAAATGAATATATTTCCGGTTTTGTGGGAGAGGTTGTCAGCAAGGGAATGATCATAAATTGCGATGGTGTCAGCGCGTTCCTCCCGTTTTCCCAGTCAGGTGACCTCAGGTTTAAAAAATCCCCGAAAGAGAATGAGTCATTCACGTTCAAGATAAAACAGGTTGATGCCGGCAAACAGCGTGTGATACTTTCGAGAAAAGAATATATTGACGAAGAGAACGTGAAAATATGGGACAGCTTCATTGGAAAATACAATGAAGGTGAAAAGGTTTCAGGAAAGGTGATGCGCTTTGTTGATGACGGCGTGATTGTCAATATTGACGGTGTTGAAGCGTTTCTTAACAGGGATGATATTTCCTGGAAAAAGGTATTTAAGAAACGGAATATCCTTAAGCCCTCAGAAGAGAAGGAGTTCCTGATCCTTTCAATTGATGCGGAAAAAAAGAAGGTCCTTGTGGGTCTCAAGCAGCTGTATGATGATCCCTGGTCTTCCGCAGCGGAGAATTTTCATCCCGGCGATACTGTTTCAGGAAAAGTTGTTACGGTTACAAATTTCGGCGTGTTTGTCGAAGTCAGCGATGGTATTGAAGGGCTTGTTAACTCCTCTGATATATCATGGACGAAAAAGAATGTCAATCCGGCGGACATGTTCCGGAAAGGTGAAACGGTTGAGACACAGGTGCTTTCTATCAATGCAGAGGAGCGCAAGATGTCTCTGGGATTCAAGCAGCTTCAGGCGAACCCCTGGGATACCGTTGAGGAGAGATTTCCGGTTGGTTCCGTGTTTACTCGTCCGGTCAAGAAGGTTGTTAACTTCGGCATGTTCGTTGAACTTGAAGAGGATATAGACGGGTTGATCCATATCTCGGATATGAGCTGGGAGGATGATCAGCGTGATGTGATGAAGCAGTATAGCACAGGGGATCAGGTTGAATTTAAAATTCTTGAAATAAAAAAAGACCAGATGAAGATTGCCTGCGGAATAAAGCAGTTAACGAGGTCCCCGTGGGAGGCTATTTACGAGAAATACCCTCCACGGAGCAGGGTATCCGGAGTTGTTTCAAAAATAACCAACTTCGGGCTTTTTGTAAAAATTGAGGACGGTATTGAAGGCCTTGTACATATTTCTGAGGTATCCAGAAAAAAAATAGAGAGTATTGAAGATTTCTTCAAGGTCGGCAACAATGTGCATGCTGTTGTTCTTGGTGTGGATGTTGACAAGAAAAGAATGTCCCTCAGCATTAAGCATTATGATATGATGATGGAAAAAGAGGAGTTGAACCGGGTGTTAAATGACGCAGCCCCCGGAAAAGTAACCCTTGGGGATATACTCAAGGATAAATTGCAATAACGGACCTGATCTATGGAAAGAAGGGAAATACATATTCAGCGAAATATAATTGAAAATTTCCTGATGGCGGCAAAGGATTTTGTTAAGAAAAACAGGAAGCTTGTAGTATATTCGCTGCTTTCGGGTATAGTGGTGCTTATTCTTATAATAAGCGGCCTTGTGTATTATGATGCGAGGGAGAGTAGTGAGGTGGAACGGTTTGAGTCCATACTGGACCAGTACCGCAATTACAGTGGTGATAGTGCCGGGAAAACCAGTATGTTCTATGTGACAGTATCTGAACTTGACAAGATTGTACAGGCCTCAAGCTGGGGCTATGTCGCGGAGTATGGAAATTATGTTATTGGTAATCTTTATTTCGAAAACGGTAAATATGATAAGGCGAAGGAGTATTTATTAAAACACGCTGATGATGGGTCTGCTGATCCCTTTGTTCTTCTTTCCCTGCAGAAAGCCGCTGTTGCATGTGAATACATGAACAATCATAATGATGCGTTTAAAATTTACAAAAAAATGTCTGAACAGTACGGTGACAGCATCATGGCGGACCAGATATATTATGACCTCGGAAGAATGTATCAGAAGAGGAATGACATATATAAGGCGCGGGAATATTATTACAAGGTTATTACGACCTATCCCCGTTCAATTTTTTCCGGCAGGGCAAAACGGAGACTGTTTCTGTTGTCCTATTCTGAAAAAAATTCGAAATAATTCTTGACGTAAAAAGGGAGTGGCTGTACATCTGCTCTTTCAGAACATAAAATTTGAATACATAGTGGAGTAAGCTTGTGGCTGTACCAAAGAGGAGAAAATCAAAATCGAAATCCCGGATGAGAAGGTCTCATGATGCGATAGGTGTACCCAATTTAAGACCATGCCCGCGCTGCGGTGCGTATGTTCTGCCTCACAGGGTGTGCCCGGAATGCAATCATTATAAAGGGCAGTTGATCATGGAGAAAACTGTCAAAATAAAAGAATCTTAACAGCTGCAGTCGGGAGTTGCTGAAAGATTTAAATGACGCACAAAAGGCTGTTTGCTGCTGTAGCGGGATGTCTCTTAGGGCATCCTTTTTTTGTATTATGGCTTGACATGGCAGCCTTTTTATTTTATTATTGAATTTCAAAATACTCAAATGGATGTGAAGTTCCAGTTTTTGTTTTGATTATTGACTCCCCCATAGTGCGTGGGGGAATATGCGTATACCAATGAAAATATTCCTTGAAGTCGCAGGATCAGGTGGGGTCCGGTTCCGGTAGTATCATCCGGTCTATTGTCCTGCAGGGAAGGAGGATGTTAGATGGCTGTCGATTTTGAAAAAATAAAGAAGATCATTATAGACAGACTTGGTGTTGACGGGTCCGAGGTTACCCTTGAGGCTTCTTTTGTCGATGATCTCGGTGCGGATTCACTTGATACTCTTGAGCTTGTTATGGCCCTTGAAGAGGAATTCGGTATTGAAATCCCGGATGAAGATGCTGAAAAACTCCTGATAGTGAAAGATGCAATTGAGTATATTGAGAACAAATTGAAAAAATCATGATCAGTTTCTGGTGATTATTCTTCATCGAGCGGAGTGTTCTTTGTAACTGGATTCGGGATAATCACCATAAACTAATCCTGTGTAAATTAGTTTATGTGAGTGATTGCTTTATGACTGCCAACCAGAATCCGGATGGGCACGCAAAAAAAAGAAAGAACAGATACCGACAACTTAGCAGCCTGCAGAAAAGAATCAGAGTCAAATTTAACAATCAGAGTCTTCTTAACAGGGCCCTTGTACACAGGTCATTCATTAATGAAGCCGGCAACAGCCAGCGTGATAATGAACGGCTGGAGTATTTAGGAGATTCTGTACTTGCCCTTGTCGTGAATGAATACCTTTTTAAACATTTCGAGGATTACGTAGAAGGTGACCTCGCGAAAATTAAGTCAGCTGTCGTATCCGAAGGGACCCTCGCGAAAGTTGCGGATGAGATAAATCTCGGCAGCTATATCATGATGGGGAAGGGCGAGGAACAGAATGGAGGCCGGCAGCGTCCTTCTATTCTCGCAAACACCCTTGAGGCTGTGATCGGCGCGATTTATCTTGATTCAGGCCTGAAAGAAAGCAAGAAGTTTGTCCTGTCGCTCATCAAAAAGGACATTGAAAGGATCGACCAGCAGACGTATCTGCGTGACCCGAAAACAACACTCCAGGAATATGTACAGAAAAAGTATAAAGACCGTCCGGTGTATGAGATAGTGAAGGAATCGGGGCCGGATCACCAGAAGGAGTTTACCGTACGTCTCGTTGTGAACGATAAAGAAATTGGCCTGGGGAAAGGCAATAGTAAAAGAAAGGCCGAAATGGATGCCGCGAAAAAAGTACTGGAGAAGATTCACGGAGGGGAAGCGGTCATTTGATTTTTAAGGAAAACAGGAGCATACGCATTAGAGTATCGGCATTGATTGTCGAGAACAGAAAAATACTGCTGATTGCACACAAAAAAGGCAATAAAGTCTATTGGCTTACTCCCGGGGGAGGAGTCGATTACGGTGAGACTCTTCCCGCTGCATTGCAGCGTGAGCTGAAGGAGGAGCTTGATGTGTCAATAGAGGTTGGTGACGTCGCATTCATTTGTGATACCATTGAGCCGTCCCATAAACGTCATATTTTACATGTTTTTTTTCACTGCAGCACGGTTTCCGGGGATTACTCCATTGGTACTGATAAGAGGCTCTTTTCGTTTAATTTTTTCTCTTCCAATGAGTTGAATGATATAATAATTTTCCCCTCTGTAACTGAGGATATACGCGAATACCTTGAATCAGGATCTGTCAAAAATAACTATTTCCAGAAAAAATGGATGCCCCTGTGAAAAAAATCCCCCTCTCAATAAACGGTCATGCCTATGATATTGTGATCGGATCGGATATTCTATCAACTGTTGATCTTTCATCTGACATGTCGGCCTCGGATAAAACAGGGTTTATTATCAGTGAACGGGTCTGGGGCCTTCACCGTGAATCTATTTCTACCATGTTTCCCGCGTCATGCGAATTTATTACAATGAACGACGGTGAGGAAAACAAAAATTACCGTTACGGGGAACAGTTTTTTGAATGGCTCCTGGAGAAAGGATTTACGCGGAAGTCACTGCTTATGGCTGTCGGCGGCGGCGTAGTTGGTGATTTTGCCGGGTACTGTGCGGCACTTTTCATGCGGGGAATTCCTGTTATCCATGTGCCCACAACACTCCTTGCCATGGTGGACTCAAGTATTGGCGGGAAAGTAGCTGTAAATATCTCTGCCGGAAAAAATATTGTCGGCGTGTTCTATCAGCCTGCGATGGTTATCTCTGATACACGGTTTCTTGAGACCCTTCCTGATGATGAACTGAAAAACGGCATTGTTGAAACTGTAAAACACGCTCTTATCGGTGAATCTGCGCTTCTGGATATGATGATGCGTCATGACCTGTCATCAATTAAGGAACGGGACGTCCTGGAGGAGCTGATATATCTTTCCGCCGGATTCAAGGCCGGGGTTGTCAGTGAAGATGAAAAGGAATCCGGGCGGCGGGCGATCCTGAATTTCGGGCATACCATCGGCCATGCTATTGAGTCCCTTATGGAGTACCGTGGTATTTCTCACGGTGAGGCGGTGGCAATCGGCATGAAAGGTGCGATGGAAATTTCACGGGAGATGGGATTTATTTCACGGGAGGATGTGTCGGTATTTGATGAATGTGCACGGCGGTATGAATTGCTCAACAGTGTCCCTCACTTTGATCCCGGTGATGTTATCGACCATATGAAATACGACAAGAAAAACTACGGGGGGAGAATCAATTTTGTTCTTCTCAGGAGTATGGGTGTGCCGCAGTTTGACTGTGAAGTCCCGGAGGATGTTTTACAACATGTTCTCGGCGGCCTGTAAGGGGGGAGAATGGCGGTTTATCTGAATTACAGCATTGAGGACCACGAGGGCGTGAAGGTGGTTAATATTGGCGGGAACCTCTCCAACTCAACCTACGATGAGCTTGTGCGGGTCGTGTCCGGTTTAACTCAGAAAAGTAATGTTATTTTGAATATGAAGGATGTTCCGGTCATCACTTCTTCCGGTATCAATTCTCTGGTGCAGGCTTCCATGGATGCGCGGAAAAAGAACAAACGGGTGATATTGCTCGGGATGAAGGGGCCTTTAATTAAGATGATTGACACCCTTGACCTGTATGAATTTTTTATTTTTGTCGATAGTATTGAGGAAGGACAGATGAAGCTGGAGTATTATCTGTAACGGCTCAATGCATGATTTCGTCGTCCTCTTCTGACGTTTCCTCTTTGAATGACCCGCCTATTTCCTTCAGGTTCATCACAATACAGTTAAAAAGGCAGCCGGTAACAAGCAGCCGTGACAGGTTCTCATCTTTTTTCGCTATTTCCTCGATTTGATGGACTACAAAAATACTGTTGTCCATTATCTGCCGCAGCAGGTGTTCATTGAAGGCGTTTCCGTCTTCACCGGCCTTCATGTCCTTTGAAGCCTGCCTGAGAGACGCTTTGATGACGGTATTGATCAGGTCCCGGAAAAAATCATCAAAGTTCTCGTTATAGGATACGGTATCACCGTCCTTTAATGTGATCATGGCAACTCGCAGTGGTGGTTTTTCTGCTGATAGTTCAGTGCGTATATCTCTATTTTTTTATGTTCCTGTTTATTTCAGAGAATTTGTCCTTGAAAAGGCTCCCGAGGGTTGAGGCGCCGGGAGAATCCTGCTGCTGATTATATTCCTCATATTCCTTCATTTCCTTGTTCTTTTCCGCACGGCGTTCACTGAGTATCAGCTTTTTGTCATTTTTATCAATATCCTTGACCATAACTTTTATTTCGTTTCCGGTCTGATATTGGGACTGCGTATCGCCGCGGGATGAAAGAAGTTCACCTTTCGGAAGAAATCCCAGCATGCCGTTGGAGAGGCGCAGCGTTAGCCCGTTGTTCCTGTTTCCTTCAATGATCGCTGTGTGTACGGTACTTGTTAATTCTTCAGTTGGCAGTTCCCATGGATCTGCTTCATTGGTAACGAGTTCAAGAAGCATCTTTTTGTCATTGATGTTGATATCGAGGATCCGTACATTTACCATGTCTCCTGTACGCACCACATCTTCGACATTGGCGACACGTTTCAGGAGACTCAGTTTCGATACTGGTATAAATCCTTCGAGACCCGGTTCCAGCTCTACGAAGGCGCCGTTTTTAATGGTATTGGTGATACGGCCGTTGAGAGTCTGTCCTTTCTGGTATTTCCCCGCGTTGTCCCATGGTTCAGGGGAGAGCTGTTTTATGCTGAGCAGTATTCTACGGTTTTCGTCTATTGCAATTATTTTCGCGGTAACCGGGTCCCCTTTTTTAAACATGGAAAGATCATTTGAACGCGACCATGAAATTTCACTCCGGGGCACCATCCCTTCTACGCCGTCAAGGTCAACAATGACCCCGAAACCCTGAATTGACTGGACTGTTCCATGTATTGAATCGCCAACATGTACTGTTGTGAGGATCTCGCTGAGCCGTTGTTCTCTTTTCTGTTCAAGATAGGTACGCCGTGAAACAATAATATTCCTGCCGCCTTCACGGTACTCCAGAATCATGAATTCAAAACTCTGGTTTATAAGTTCCTCCGGGTTGTCGGGGGACTGAAATCCTGTCTGGGATATGGGGCAGAATGCTGTTATTCCTGATATAGAAACCCTGTATCCTCCCTTGACCTGGCCTGTCACGGTGCCTGTTACCGGCAGTTGTTCCTGGTAAGCTTTTTCAACAAGTTCACGGTTAAGGAACCCCATGCCTATTTTTGTTGTGAGCCTGATTTCGCCCCCGGAAAGCGCCGCGACAATCGCATCAATCGTGTCTCCTCTTTTTACGGTTATTTCGTCATTTCCATCAATGAATTCAGTCCGGTCAATAACCGCTTCGCTTTTACCGGAAATATCAATAAGGATACTGTCCTGGGTGATAAGCACTACTGTTCCCTGAACCCTGTCCCCCACTTCGAAGCTGTCGCTTTTTACAAGCGATTCCTCGAGCATTTTTTCAAAATCTTCATTGCTGAAATCATTTTCCCGGGTTTTATCCATAACTATACCTTTGCAGTTTCCTGTTTTCTGTGGTGTTGTGATTATGCAGCGTAAGCCGGTATGCGTTACCTGCAATATTGAGAGCGGGGCCGGCGGTATTTCTACTACATAGCAGCATCAACTGGATTGTACACGGAAGATCCTGAGGAATGAGCAGTAACCTGTGTACAGGTTATTGCCGGACAATGTCCCCGGTTTTCATGCATTGTGCTGAACACGGAGGCAGGCTGTCCCGAACTGCGTAATACCGCTTCCCTGAGTGTGAGTAATATGTCCGGCTCGCCGCAGGTGTCAAATAATATTTTTTGATTTTATTATAAATATAGCCCCTGAAACCTTAAAAAACTGAGAAAATTCCTTTCCCGCTATGAACAGTGTATTGTTATCAGAGTATAGGGGGAATCCCGGGTTTCGGCTGTTTCCGGAGGGGCCTCAATTACGAAGATGAACTGTTTTCGTGATAAAAAAGGATTGACACATAATATGGAAGATGGGACAATATCAATGTCGTATATACATGGTTTCCGGGCTGCTTTCAATTTTACAGCCTTACGTATAATTGATAACCAATTTAGAGGTGATTTATGAAAAGGATTATGGCCGTTGTAATTATAATGTTTGCATGTGCCTCTGTTGTCCATGCTCAGGAAGCGAAAAGTGAAACTGCAAAGAATAAAACAGCAAAAGAGTATATAGCGGACCTATCCAGCACCAATGAGTCAATTGTTATTCAGGCTGCGCAGTGGCTTGGGAAAGAAAAGGAGTCAGATGCAGTGCCGAAGCTTAAAGAACTGTTGACCCAGGATAACAGGAACAAAGTACGGCTTCACTCCGCAATGGCACTTGGATACATTGGTGAGGAATCTTCAATTGATGCGTTAAATGGAAGGCTGTTGAATGAACCGGTTGCCGATGTGAGGTATACCATTCTCCTTGCTATAACAAGGGTGGGTATTTCCAAGAAGGAACATGTGGAAGTGCTGAAAAAGGCCCGTGATAATGAATCGGATATATTTATCAAAGATTATCTTGATAAAATGTGGGAGCGTTTCAAAAAAAGCGCCGAATAACAGTGAATGGCTGAAATTTAAATTTATTAGAAAATTGAAGGGCATACTTTCTGATGGGGTATGCCCTTAATTATTTCAGGGGCAGGTTGTGCTGATACCGGATAATGTTCGTGCAAAGGTTTTAAAGCAGGAAAAAGGGAATACTACTGCAATGGATGAAAGTGACGTTAAGTATCTTGTATTTGACATCGAGTCCGTACCGGACGCGAAACTCATTAAAAAAGTCAAATACCCGGATCAGGTTATTGATGATGAGGCTGCGGTGAGGAAGTTCCAGGAGGAAGTCCTCGCTCTTACCTCAGGTGCTACGACATTCATTCCCGTTACATTTCAGTATCCCCTGTGCATCTGTATCGCGAAGGTGCGCAGCGATTTCACTATCGCTGATATTGTATCGCTGGATGAGCCGAAGTTCCGTCCTTCCGAGATGACAGATCTGTTCTGGCGCGGCGTTGAGAAGCAGTATGGTAATGCCGCACTTGTCACGTTCAACGGGCGGGGTTTCGATGTGCCTCTCATGGAACTCATGGCATTCCGCTATGGAATCACTGCCCAGCGGCATCTAAAAGACAAGTTCGGTTCACGGTACCGTTTCGGTACAAAGCATATTGACCTCCATGACTGGCTTTCAAACTTCAATGCGATACGGATGACAGGAGGCCTTAACCTCCTTGCGAAGGTGCTGGGGAAGCCCGGGAAGATGGA
>DAOSYC010000013.1:20989-34344 GCA_035380905.1 Spirochaetota bacterium
GCGCCGAGGTCCGCCGATGCGGCGAGGAGGGCGTAGGTTTTCAGCGCCTGGGAAATTTGTCTGTCCCTTCCCGCGGGGCGGAATGCGCGGTTTCCTTTTCCCTCTTCCTTCTTCCGGCGTGCTGCCAGTTCTTCATCACTGACCTGTATCTTCAGCCTTCGGGAGGGGATATCTATCTCCACAATATCCCCCTCTTCAATGAGGGCAATGTTACCCCCGGCAGCCGCTTCCGGTGAAACGTGTCCGATGGAAAGGCCCGCGGTCCCGCCGGAGAACCTTCCGTCGGTGATGAGGGCGCACTCCTTGCCGAGATGCATGGAGTTGATATAGGAGGTGGGATAGAGCATTTCCTGCATTCCCGGACCGCCTTTTGGGCCTTCGTAGCGGATTACCACTACATTCCCTGCCTTGATATCGCCCCCAAGAATAGCGTCGCATGCCGCTTCCTGGGAATCATACACCTTTGCGGAGCCGGTGAATTTGTAGATACTTGGGTCTACTCCGGCAGTTTTGACTATTGATCCATTCTGCGCGATATTTCCGAAGAGTACCGCGAGTCCACCTTCCGGATTGTAGCAGTGTGCCATGTCCCGGATGCAGCCTTTTTCGCGGTCCCTGTCAAGATCATCATACATCTCATCCTGGGAGGCCATCACGAGGTTCCTCCCCCTGTTGCCGGGGGCGCTGCTGAAGCGGGTCAGCGCTTCTTCAGTGACTGAACCGCGCATAATATCAAAGGCGTCAAGTGCTTCCCCGAGGGTGGAAAAGTCGACACGCTTTACGGAGCGGTCAATGAGGCCAATGCGGTCAAGCTCACCCATGATTCCGAGAATCCCCCCGGCACGGTTTACATCTTCAACATGGTAATGGGAGCTGGGTGCAACCTTGCAGAGGTTCGGGACTTTCCTGGAGAGCATGTCAATATCTTTCATGGTGAAGCTCACTTCAGCGTTATGGGCAACAGCCAGAAGATGGAGCACGGTATTGGTGGATCCGCCCATCGCGATATCGAGAGACATCGCGTTCATAAATGCCTCTTTTGTCGCAATTGACCGGGGAAGCACCGACTTGTTGTCCTTATTGTAATACTCATCAGCCATTTCCACTATGCGGTACGCGGCCTCTTCAAAGAGTTTCATTCTGTTTTTATGCGTGGCAACAACAGTGCCGTTCCCGGGAAGCGCAAGGCCCAGGGCTTCCGTGAGGCAGTTCATGGAATTGGCGGTAAACATTCCGGAACATGAACCGCAGGTGGGGCATGCCATCATCTCAATGTCAGCTACGTCATTGTCAGGAACTGAAGGGTCCGCGCTCATTACAATGGCGTCAATGAGGTCATATTTTTTCCCCTTCACCACTCCGGCCTCCATGGGGCCGCCGGATACAAATATAGCGGGGATGTTCAGCCGCATTGCCGCCATGAGCATCCCGGGGGTGATCTTATCGCAGTTGGTGATGCAGATCATCGCGTCGACCTTGTGGGCGTTGCACATGTATTCGACACTGTCGGCAATGAGGTCCCGTGACGGAAGCGAATAGAGCATTCCGTTGTGTCCCATGGCGATACCGTCATCAATCGCTATTGTATTGAATTCCGCGGCAAAACACCCCTGTTTTTCAATCAGCGTTTTTACATGCTGGCCTATTTCGTGAAGGTGGACATGTCCGGGAACAAACTGGGTAAAGGAATTCACTATGGCAATGATCGGTTTCCCAAACTGTTCCTCTTTCATCCCATTCGCCCGCCAGAGTGCCCTCGCTCCCGCCATCCGGCGCCCCTGGGTACTTGTTTCACTTCGTAATGGTTTTGGCATTGTACTTCTCCTCATGATTGTGTAGTGTTCTTATTATAATAACCTCTCAGCAGTGCATACATCTGAAACTGTCACCTGCACTCATGGCATGAGTATGTGTATCAGGAATTCCGGTGTGCTGAGCTGTTACAGGTTGTATAGAAATAAGTATTTAATATGACGGTTGTCTATTGTGTCAAGATATTTAAGAAATGATTTCGGGGCGGCGGGTTGATATAATTCTGTCATACCATGAGCCCCGCTCATTATTAATCTTCTTGAATTATGATGATTCCTCTGCTACTGTACGTTAGTTTCGAAATATATCATCAGGAGGGTTTCCGATGGAGGGGATGATGGGGCTGATATTTCTCGGGTTCTGTATTGTATCCGCGGCAGTTATTGTAATGGCGGTACGTGTGTATCAGGTGCGTCCGGATTTTGTAAAGAAAGTCCTTAAATATATGGTTATCGGTTTTTTCGTCACGTTTTTCAGTATCGTGTCAGCGGTTGTAGGGATCCGCATTAATTCACGGCATGAGGGGTCCTACTCAAAAAATCTCCGGTCGGTTCAGCAGATATGGGGAGGCAGGGTCAATCAGAGCTCACCGAGGTTTTTCATCACAAAACAGGAACCTGAAGAGTATGAACAGGAAAAAACCGGGAGAATTCTCACAAGGATGAAAACTGTGATTCGTGATACAGGTTTCCAGGGGCAGCATGTGCTTCTTGACATAAAGTCAAACATCCGTGAGAAGGGTTTGCTTAAATTCCCGGGATATAATGCGGTGTTAAAAGGCACCTATACCGTGAAGAATAATGAAACCGTACCGGGCCGTTTTACCTTCGCGTTTCCCCTCCCGGATAATTCGGGGAATATAACAGATATTGCTGTTACCATGAATGGAAAAGTGTTTACTGAAGATACGAACTTCGCTGACGGTATACACTGGACGGGAATCCTCCGGCCCGGCGAAATGAAGGAATTCGGGATTACCTATAAAGCGCAGGGGGTTGAGCGGTATCAATATTCTTTTAAAGCACATAATGTTGAAATAAAAACACTTGATGTTCTTCTTAATACCGATTTTTCTGATATTACGATTCCCGACGGCGCGATGGTGCCCTCAACACGTGCTCAGGATACGGCGGTATCCCGATTGCAATGGAAGCATGAAAACCTTGTTACCGGGCAGAACATCGCGGTGGAATTTAATATTCCCGGAAATTACGGCGCTCTGGCGGCAAAATTGTTTTTTTATTCACCCATCGCCTTTATACTGTTTATCGGACTGGTGCTGCTTTTTACTATTTCGAGGAACGTATCACTGCACCCCATGCAGTACCTGTTTCTCCTGACAGGATTCTTTATTTTTTATCTTCTCGGGTCATACCTGATGAGCTATCTCCATATTATTGCAGCAATATTTGTGTCGCTTTTCGTTTCATCAGGAATAATGCTCTATTATGTGTATCTTTTGAAAAAAGATTCCGTGCTGATAAAGGCCGTGGCGCTGTCGGCTGTTATTTTCCAGTGGCTTTTCTCCATGGCATTTTTTCTTCCGGAGCATACCGGTTTTATTATTACCGTTGCCAGCATTGCCGCGTTTATTGTCCTTATGAAATCGACAGCGGAAATTGACTGGGAAAACAAATGGTAGATATATACGTGATCCTGGTCAGGTGCTTGATCCCGACGGGATAATACGGTATTATGTACATATTAATACTGCTGTAGTGTCACGTGTCCGATGAACAATGTGTGATATGGGGAAATGTGAATGGGCGGTTTCAGGTACAGTGTATGTTGTTTTGTTCTTGTGGCTTCCATGGTCTGCTGCAGGAACGCGGAAACGGAGGTTCGTCCTTCAGCCCTTGCCGGGACATGGTATCCCGCAGAGAAGGGTGCCCTCCGCGCGGTAGTAGAAGGTCTCCTTGAGGAAACGAAACAGAATATCTCCTCAAAGAAGCCCCTGATTGTTGTGCTTCCTCATGCCGGGTATTCCTGGTCGGGTCACGTTGCCGCAGCAGGTTATACGTACATAAGAAACAATAATCCCGATATTATTGTGATACTGGCCCCTTCCCATCATAGCGCTTTCAGCGGGTGCTCGGTGCATCCCGTTGACTACTATGAAACGCCTCTCGGCAGGGTGCGTGTCGCAAAGGACACCGCATTGACACTGCTGAAACAGGAGGGCTTTATCCGGCATCCCGGAGCCCATCAGCGGGAGCATGCTGTTGAAATACAGCTCCCCTTTCTGCAGTGCCTGTATGGAGAGAGGATGGAAAAGGACATTCCCATTCTTCCTGTGCTGGTTGGCGATATTTCCGACCGTGATGCGGAGAACACGGCATCACACATCGCTGCAGCGGTGTCCGGGTTTCGTGAGCCCCTGTTTATTGTCAGTTCCGATTTTACGCATTACGGGGGGAGGTTCGGATATATGCCTTTCAGGGCATCGAACCCGGAAGCGGTGAAAAAAAAGCTGAAGGCCCTGGATGGCGGGGCAATTGAGAACATCCTCCAGGGTAACGGGAAAGGTTTTTCATCATACGTGGAAAAAACCGGCATAACAATCTGCGGACGAAATGCGATCAAAATAGCATTGTCGCTTCCCCTCAGGGATTTCAGCGCGTCTCTTTTATCGTATGATACTTCCTGCAATATATCCGGTGATTGCGGGAATTCTGTAAGCTATGGGGCCATTGCGATTCACGGAAGCCTTTTTTCATCAGGTAATACGGCTTTTCACCGGAATGATATCACCCCGGCCGACAGAAAATATCTCCTTCAACTCGCACGAAACACCATTCGGTCATACCTTGCCGGGGGAGGGCAGGTTAATGTGGATGAAGCTACTGTCCCCCGGGGGTGCCGTGAGACAAAAGGAGTTTTTGTTACACTGAAAAAAAACGGTGCCCTTCGTGGGTGCATCGGTTGTATTGAAGGGGTCCTGCCCCTGTATCAGGCAGTTATCGACAACGCGGGAAACGCTGCGTTCAGGGATCCCAGGTTCGGCCCCCTCACGCGCGATGACCTTGACGGTATAACCATAGAAATTTCCGTACTTACCACGCCCCGACGGGTCCGGAGTGTTGAGGAGATTGTGGTGGGACGGGACGGTCTCATCATAAGGATGGGGAGCAGGCAGGGGGTTTTTCTTCCCCAGGTCCCTGTGGAATGGGGATGGAGCCGGGAGGAGTATCTTATTCAGCTCTGCAGAAAAGCGGGCCTTCCGGACTATGCATGGCGGAACGGGGCGGAGATATATGCGTTTCAGGCTATAGTATTCGGGGAGGACGGGAATACATGACAGGGCGGAGTGCCGCATGAATTCACTGGAAATATTTACCCATGAAGGCAGGCAGATATCGCGCAGGTCCTTTCTTCTCAGGAGCACAGGGGCTTTCTGCGCCCTGGCCCTTGAGAGCGTATTCCCGGGATGCGGTGAATGCCTGTTTTCGTCAGAAGGTGATGTGTACCGGCGTGAGGCGCGCCACTGGAGGGCCCTCGGGGACCGTCAGGTGCAGTGCGGACTCTGCCCCAATGAATGTGTTCTTGGTCCCGGGGACCGGGGGATGTGCAGGGTGCGGGAGAATATCGACGGGAAGCTGTACACCCTTGTCTATTCCCGGCTTGCTTCAATTCATCTTGACCCCATTGAGAAAAAGCCGTTCAATCATTTCCTTCCGGGTTCACTGGCCCTTTCCGTGGCCACCGCGGGATGCAATCTCCGATGCAGATTTTGCCAGAACTGGCAGCTTTCCCAGTCCGGACCGGAGGATATTACCGCGCGGCAGGTCTCACCTGAAGGTCTTTCTATTCTCGCAAAACGTCACCGTTCACCGGTAATTGCCTTTACATATAATGAGCCTACTGTACAATTTGAATATGTTGTGGATGCGGCCCGGGAGGCAAGAAGGAGGTCCCTCAAGCCTGTAATTGTTTCCTCGGGGTATATCCGTCCCCCGGCGGGGCGGGAATTTGCCAAAGTCCTTGACGGAATTAAGATAGATTTGAAATCATTCACCGAGCGGTTCTATAGTGAGGTCTGCGGGGCCCATCTCCGTGATGTGCTGCGCAATCTTGAGGTGGTGAAGTCATCCGGCACATGGCTTGAAATTGTAGTGCTTATAATCCCGACGCTGAATGATTCACCGGCCGAAATCAGGAACATGACCCGGTGGGTCACGAGGAACCTGGGGCGCGATGTACCGATGCATTTTACCAGGTTTCATCCAATGTACCTGATGCGGAATATTCAGCCCACTCCGGTGCAGACCCTGGAACGCTGCCGTACGATCGCCGTTGCGGAAGGCGTCCGGTATGCCTATGTAGGCAATGTCACGGGGCACAGGTGGGAGCATACGTACTGTCACCGCTGCGGCAGGGTCGTAATCCGTCGGAGCGGAATATTCGCAACACAAAATTTATTACAGAATGGAAGGTGCCCGCACTGCAATACCGCAATACCGGGAGTGTGGATATAAACAGCATATATGGAAATACGAAACGTCCTTAACCGGAAATACTTTCAGTCAGTCGCGTTATATCTTGGTTTTTCATCATCAATAGCACAGGTGCTCCTTATACGGGAGCTGCTGACGATATTCCGCGGCAACGAATTTATTATAGGCATGATCTTTACCGGGTGGTTCCTGGGAATTTTTTTCGGCGCCAAATATAATGCGGAAGCCGGCCGTACTGTGCTGGAGCGGCGTGTGTCTGTTTCACTGCTTCTTCTTCCCATTGTGCTCCTTGTTATGCTCTATGTGATACATTTTATCCCCCTTGTATTTTCCCGAACGACGGGGACCTTCTTTTCTCTGACCACGGAATTTATACTGTCCCTGCTTTTTACTATTCCCGTAAGCTTTTTTGTAGGGTATTTCTTTCCCCCCATTGTGACTATTCTTTCAGAAACCTATAAGGAAAAATCAGGTGGGGCGATATATCTCATCGAGTCCTTCGGGGCTTTTGCGGGGGGGATACTGTTTTCCTATCTTCTGGTGGATGTGCTCAATCCCATCGGCATAGTGGCAATACTTCTTTTGCTCGCGCTGCTCCTTTTTTCTGTGAGGTTTCCGAAAAAATGGTTTTATATATTTCTGCTTGCGCCGGTGCTGCTGTTTTATTATGCGGAGGACGGGGAGAAGGCGGTATTCAAGTATATCTGGAACCGAACGCAGTCAAGCACCCTGATAGCCTATGAACGTACGCGGTACCAGACCATCTCACTGGGTTTTAATGAGTCCCAGATAAGCGTATACGGAGACGGCGTGGTGTACTATACCATTCCGGACCGTTATGAATCCCGTTCTGTGTTTCATTTAATACAGTCCCTCCGGAATAACGGTAATGATGAAATACTTATTTTCGGAGTGGGCCCCGGCTCAATACCGTATAACCTTGTCCGTACCGATCTGCGCCAGCTGTACTATTTCGAGATAGACCCTCAGCTATGGCATACAATCGTACCGTATCACCAGCGGTTTTATCCCCAGGGGCCTGAAGACCGGAAACTTGATGTCATTACACAGGACCTGCGGTATTATCTTTCGAATACCGATAAAAAGTTCGACATGATTGTCTGTTTCCCGCCGGTACCCCACAATGCAATGATTAACCGGTTCTACACCCGTGAATTTTATGAACTCTGCCGTTCGCGCCTGAAGCGGGACGGGGTGTTCCTGACGGCGTTGAGCGGATTCAGCAGCTATATTGATGTGGAACAGAAAAAATTTGTTGCCTCCATATACAAGGGATTTGCTGACGTCTTTCCCTCTCATTTGCGGTCATCAGGTGAGACAATGTATCTGGCCGGCGCGAAGAAACCCGGAAGGCTTCCCGCGACAGCTGACAGGCTTATCGCCGGCTATGGAAAAAAAATCAGGCAGCTTTCCGAATATCCTCTTGAGCGGACGATAATGCAGCATTTCAGCCCCATGGAGCTGAAGGCCTTTTTTGAACCAACTCATCTGCAGCAGTTCACCGATGTCATTGTGCCTCTCCTTCCGGAGGTGGCTGAAAACCGTGACAATATGCCCCATGCCTACTGGAATTATATTCTCCATTCAGCATTTCAGGAGCAGTCGCTGCTGTACCATCTGCTGAAGCATTATGAACTATTCATCCTGGCCCTGCTTATGATAACCGGCATGGTGCTCTTTAACCTGAAGCGGCGGTTCGGATCGGAACAGTTTTTGGGGGGGCTGATAATATACGCCGTGGGCATGGTAAACATGTCCGTGGTGCTTCTGATGATCATGCTGTACCAGAATTTTTACGGCGTTGTGTATTACAGGATTTCGCTTATCAACGCCCTCTTCATGCTGGGGCTCACGGCGGGAAGTTTTCTTGCCAACCGGTATTCACTGAGGTCCCTCAGGGGTGTACTGATTGCAATGATTGTATCTCTGGCCTGTGTGTTTATTTTTATATCCACCAGGGAGGAGGCGCTTTTCTGGATTATTCTGTTTGCGTTCTCACTGTTCTGCGGTACCGCATTCCCGTCCCTTTACATGGTTCTTTCAAGCGGCAGCTTTCATGCGACCGCGTCCAATCTTGATGCAATGGAATTTTTCGGTTCAATTGTGGGGTCGGTACTTACGACAGTTCTTCTGCCCATCATGGGAATACATGGAGCCCTTATTTTCAACGTCGGGGCGCTCCTGTGCACGTTCTTTGTTGCGGCTGTGCTCCATTCAGTTTTCGGAAAAGGCAGGGCCATGACCTGATAATAAAAGAGAACCTTGTAACACCATGTACGATACGTTGAACAGTTTAGAATACAAAGTCCTTACGGGCACTTCAAAAAAACCATGTAACCCTTTACGTGTTGATAATTCAAAACAGCATCAATAACTGAGATTACAAGGACAAAGGGGTCTCAAAGATCAGTTATTGGAAGTGCCCTTATAATATTTACAGGATGTTTTTTTATGAAGCTTCTTATACTATCAGATTCTCACGGCAATGTACGCAGTATACGCAGAATTCTTGAAAAGGAGGCCCCCTTTGATTATCTGATACATTGCGGTGACGGGGTAAGGGACCTTCTTCATGCGGAAATGCCAGCCGGGTCCAGGGTTCTCAAAGTGGCAGGTAACGTGGATCTATCAGTTGTGTATGATATGGACAGGGTGATAACTGAGGAAATCTGCGGTTTGCATTTTCTTATAACCCACGGTGACCTGTATGACGCACATAACGGATACGGAATGCTCATGTCTGAAGGGAGGAACACAGACAGTGATGTCGTGCTTTTCGGACATACTCATATCCAGTACTGTTCAGAGGGTACTCCTGTCCTCTTTAATCCGGGTACCGCGATGAAAGGCTTTTATGGTGTGATTCACTGTGAAGCAGGGGAGGATCCTGTTTTTACACACGGGAAAATCTAATCATAGGAACGGGGTCTGTCCAGTCAACATGGCGGCATTAAAAATCTGCCATGTTATCTGCCGTTCGTGAGGTCTTTTTCCAGTTTTTCCAGAAAAATTTTATAGTTGCTTGAGAGAAAAACATTTCCAAGGGCATTCTGTATGCCTGTTTCCCGGTATATCTCCTGCACTTTCTTCTGTTCATGAATGACTGAATTGTCCTTCATGTCTTTTACTGTTTCGGGAATCCCATTATCGAAAGTGAATATATACCGGTTTCCGGGAACAAATTTTCTGTTCCGCCAGTTCATGGAAAAATATTTATAACTGATAGAAGTAATGGTATCTCCCGAATATGCAGTGGTGATATATTTTCTGAAGGTCCCGCCATATTCCCGTATGAGTGAAATTTTACCCCTTGCATACCGGTAATGTGCGGTAATCAATGTGGTTTTGTTTCTGGAGATACTGTAGGAACTTTTAAAAGAGGTTTCGATCTTATATAGCCTTCCAGTGCGTGTATAAAAAAATGATTTCATGGTAACATCATTAGTTGACTTATTGCTGTCCACCAGATGACTGGTGTGAACCAGGGTTACATGATTTCGCCGGTCATAACGGAGACTGATTGTCGTTACCGGTTCCATCCGGGGTGGGGTGAATTTTTTAATCTCAATTTCCTGTTTCGGTGTATTATAGGAAAATGTTATTGTATGGGATTTCCCTTCCTCATTTGTGTACCTGATTTCTTTTGTGCTGCCGTCTTCATTGAAGGTACGTCTCAATTCACGGGAACTGCATGCCGCCGTGAGCAGAATTGCGGCAGTAAGCAGGGCACAGCATGCATAGCTGTAAAACTGTATGAGGTAATTCCTGTGAATAATCATAATATAATTCTACTGCATCCTTTTATTGACGGTTAACATTCTACTGTACATTGTTATATACACTCTGCACATGGACTATACTGCTCTCATTAATACGTATCGGTACTATACCGTCACCGGTTTATCACTTTTCGTATAAGCCGCTGCTCTGTAATGGGGCTGGTTGAGCAGTTCAACGCAAAACGACTCCCTTATTGTGAATCGCTATACACTGTTACTGGCCGGGTGACACGGGACGTACCCGGAATGTGCTGTTTCGCCTCTGGTCTTGATACATGACTGCAGCGATGGCACAAACCGGTGCATGTCGCTGTTACATATTGTATACCATCATGGAGAAATGGGAAGACGCTTTGATTCGGGCTGATCCACAAGGATTTCTCCGTCCTCCTTGTACTTTTTCAGCAGAAAGTGCGTTACCGTGGATTGTACATTCTTGATGGTTGCAAGCTTTTCGGATACGAAAAGGGACACCTCTTTCAGGTTGGGCCCTTCCACATGGACAAGAAGATCATAGCTTCCGGAAAGGAGATATACTGATGAAACCTCGGGATACCGGTAAATATTTTCGGCAATCGCGTCAAATCCGACGCCCCGTTCAGGAGTGACTTTTACTTCTATCAACGCCCTTACTTCATGCTGTTTTATCCGCTCCCAGTTTACGAGGGTTTTGTAATTGAGAATTATACGGTCTTTCTCGAATTTCCTGATTTGTTTTTCCACAGTATCTTCCGGGAGGTTCAGCTGTTTCGCGATATCCTCAGTGCTGATTTTCGCATCGTGGGCGAGAATCTCAAGAAGTTCCTCCCCGGTTTTGTCGATTTTGTATGGCTTCATAACTTCTCTCCTTTCATCGTATGGGGTGCAGTATTGTAAATTTTTTTACACTGGTCAATAGAAATTTTATACAATATATGTTCCCTGTCTTATAGAATAGTATCGACCTGAATTCTTTAAAACTTACCTGCCGGCAGTTGTTTCAGGTTTTTTGTGTTGACGGTGCGGTATTTTATTGAATATTTTGAGATTCACACGTAATGCGAATGATGAAAAAACTTCCAATACTTATAGTGATTCCCCACGGGGGGTATTGTGTGCCGGAGGAGCTTGAGGGATATCAGAATGTTACTCCCTTCGATATCCTTTTTGAGGCGGATACCTGCGCCAATGAGTTGTTTTCCTTTGATGAGCATGTTGCGGCGAAGATCAACACCGATGTTTCCCGTCTTTTTGTCGATGTTGACCGTGATCACCTCGCGGTTCCCCCGGCATTTGCTGATGGTGTAATTAAAAAGGTTACGTCACAGGATAAGGAGGTTTTTACGGATGATGTATTTCCGGACGAGATTGCTATTTCCAACCTGATACAGCGCTACTATGTTCCATTCCACGAAACCATAGATAAAATTGCCCGGACCGGTGCGGTGCGCTGCGTCCTGATATGTCATACCATGAAAGTTGTCGCGCCATCCGCAGCTGCTGACCGCGGAAGGCCGCGCCCCCTTGTAACGGTGAACAGCGTGGTAACGAGGGGGGATGATATAATTTCCACTGCTCCCGATGACCTCGCCAGGGGCCTGCTGGATTCTTTCAGGAAGGAACTCGGCAGCGAGAACGGGACAGTCGCGGAACGGTTCTCGTTGAACAATCCGCTTTTCGGGTCCCATATACATAAAAAGCTTTCACGGTATGATATACCGGTGCTGACAGTTGCCGTATCAAGGTCGCTTTTTTTCAATGAGAAATATTTCAGCTACGAATACCTCACCGTGGATGAACTCAGGATACGGCAGCTGCGTGAACGGCTGTATAACGCGGTAAAACGGGTATTTTAATTGAATTATTTTATACAGGGTTGTAGATTTATCGTCAATACAGCCGGGTGATGATACAGCATGCAGTCATGTGTCACGAGAGGCAGCATAAATATTTCCTTCATAGTTATCGGGAGGTTTCTTGAAATGAGAAAAATATTACTCACTGCAGCGTTTATTCTTGCCTGTACAGGGTTTATTTCATGCCGCACAGGATCAGTACAGACATTCTCTGAAGGGAACCATTCCGATTTTGGAAAATATCTCCTGCAGCTTGAGGCGAGTGTCACCCTTGATGCCCAGACCCCCGCATGGGCCCAGAGGCGTTCCCCGTGGATTGCTGAAGTGAGAAGGGCGGGGGATAACGTTTCGGAGCTTCGAAGGCTCCTTGTGGAGTTTGAGAGTCAGATACTCGGCGCTGCACAATCCCCCGGCTGGTTCTCAGGGAACCGCCGAAATATCTGGGTCCGGAATGTCCAGGCGGCAGGGACTATCAGCCGCCTCGCGGGGCTTATGCTGGAAGTGGAGGAGTCAATAAAGTTTACTTCACAGTTCCCCACATGGAGGTCCAGCAGGCCGGGGTGGATAGAAAATGTACGGCGTCTCATGAACGATTCCCCGGCGGAACAGGATACTCCCGGGGGGGATGCGACATTCAATCAGCTGCTCATTGAGCTGGAAACAAGTGTACTCTATGATTTTCAGACACCACAGTGGAGGTCAAGGCGTCCCGGCTGGCTTGCAGCAGTCCATAGCGCGAATGATATCGGCACCCTTCGTGAACTGCTCCTTGAGTTCGAACGTGAAATTCAGAGTAATGCCCAGTCCCAGTCATGGCTCTCGTCGCAGAGACTGGGCTGGATAAACCGTGTCCGCAGCGCCGGGAGTATCGCGGTGCTTGCACGCCTTATGCGTGAAGTTGAAACGTCTATAAATTACACCGCCCAGGTTGGCACATGGAGGCAGTTGAGGGCCGGATGGCTCAGACGGGTTCAGGGACTTGAGAGAGAGTATTATTGATTGCAATGCTGCTTTTTTTTCTGCCGTAAATGAAAAAAACATTAGAATGTTGCACAACGATCTGGAACATTACAACTTCATTGATGTTCCGCACACTACTATCTGGAGATAATAATGAATGATCTGGAACGGGAAAAGAAAAAAGGACTGAGCCTGTTGTATCTTATAAAGGCTGCAGTTGTTCGCAGGCTCATAGGACAGAAATATCATACTCCCGGATTCGGGTTTGCTGCGCAGTTGTTCGCTTCTATGGCACGGGAGGTTATTGCTGAAATGGGGCAGGAAAAAGGTGAAGCATTGATCAAACGTGCGGTGGAGTCCTTCGGCAGGGAGCGGGGGAAAAGAATTGCGGAAAGGGTAACGGGGAAGGGGAAGCCGTTATCGCTCCGTAACTGGATAATCTATACCGACATTGACGGATCGAATTTTCCGGCAAAGGTGACATTCCCTGAAGG
>DAOSYC010000013.1:34444-38007 GCA_035380905.1 Spirochaetota bacterium
CGTATCGTTTCACCATTAATCATCTGATTTTCGATTAGATGAAGTACCAGGGACGCGAATTCTTCAGGCATGCCGAAGCGTTTCGGGAAGGGGACCTGGTTTTCAAGGGATGTGCGCACTGCTTCAGGCATAAGCTGTGACATGGGAGTCTCGAAAATTCCCGGTGCAACAGTGTTGATGCGGATGCCGTAGGAAGCAAGGTCTCTTGCGATGGGAAGCGTCATGCCGACGATTCCCGCTTTTGAAGCTGAATATGCCGCCTGCCCCATCTGGCCGTCAAATGCGGCAATCGAGGCGGTGTTGATGATCACACCCCGTTCCTCTCCCTCACCGGGTGTGTTGCCGGTCATAGCCGCTGCCGCGAGGCGGATAACATTGAATGTTCCTGTAAGATTGATTTTAATGATTAGTTCAAAGTGGTCCAGTGGGAATGGGCCCTTTTTGCTTACGGTTTTTGTCGCGCTGGCAAGTCCGGCGCAGCTGACTGCTGTGTTTATTGATCCGAATTTCTTTACGGCGGCATCAATTGATTGCTTCACATTATCTTCGTTTGTCACATCGGTCTTCACAAAAAGTGCACGGTCTCCCAATTCCGCTGCAAGGGTAGTGCCCCGCTCTTCTGCGGTATCAAGAATTGCTGCTGCTCCTCCGGCTTTTATTATCTCCCGTACCACTGCTTCCCCCAATCCTGAAGCGCCCCCTGTAACCAGTGCAATACTATTGTTGATTTTCACATATTCCTCCATATCGTTGTAATGATACATTACACATAAAGTCCTGATTGAGACAGTATATGTCGATGAACTCCATCGAAATATTGTATATCATTATGGTTAGTAATTCAAGTGTAAAATATTAAATAATTTGGTCAAATACCGCTAATCTGTATTATAAAGAGGTTGACGATGTTTTCTTCTGTTGTTAATATTAACAATTGGGTGATCAATATCCGGATAGAGGTTTTGTGTCTGGAGAAAGATTGCTCTTCTGATTTGAAGGACGATGAACTGGAATGAAAAGGGATATTTAACATTGGGAATACACATAATGATTCCGGACATAGCCGGAAAAAATAGTAATTATCTGCTGTTGTGCAGGCAGGGATAACGTAATGTTCCGGGGAAATATCTGAAATGTTCAATTCGGTTATTGTGACAAAATTTAAACTGCGTGATTCCCTTGCAATAGTCTTTAAAATTATCCTACCCGTTTTTTTAACAATAATTCTATTTATTATAACTGTATATCTGATTGCTATTCCAAAAATTGAAGATGATTACCTTGATTCAAAAAAAGAAATGGTTCAGGAGCTGACCAAAACAGTATGGCACTTATTATCTGATTACGAATCCAGGGTTTTATCCGGTGAGCTGACAAGAGCAGAAGCAAAAAAAAGAGCTATACGTCGTATACGGAATCTGCGGTACGGAAGTATGAATAAGGACTATTTCTGGATAAATGATATGCATCCGAACATGGTGATGCATCCATACCGGACAGATCTTGAAGGAACTGATATTACTGAATTTGTTGATCCCACAGGGAAACATCTTTTTGTTGAGTTCGTGAAGGTGGTCCGGAAACATGATTCAGGATTTGTTATGTATATGTGGCAATTGCATGATAGAACTGATATCATTGTGCCAAAGATTTCGTTTGTAATGGGATTTGCTCCCTGGGGATGGATTATAGGTACTGGTATTTATATTGAAGATATAAAAGAGCGAATTGCTGTAATAACGAACAAGCTTAATCGTGCATTTCTTGCTATATTCGTGTTAATATTTATCATTTCACTGTTTATTATTATTCAGGGAATCATTGGAGAAAAAAGAAGACGGAAGGCTGAATGGGCACTTGTGGAATCCGAGCAATTATTGAGAAAGATAATTGAATTTCTCCCTGATGCCACTCTTGTGATTGACAAAGATGAACAGATAATTGCGTGGAATAAAGCAATGGAGGAAATGACCGGAATCAGTTCACATGAAATGATCGGAAGAGGTAATTATGAATATGCTGTTCCTTTTTACGGAAAGCGACGGCCGCTGCTGATCAACCTTATAATCAATCCTGATCCGCAACTTGAAAAAAATTATGTCGATGTTAAACGGGAAGGTGAACATCTTGTCGGCGAAGCGTTCACACCTGGTATTGGCAAAGATGGAAGATATTTATATGCACGGGCGGCTTTGCTTTATGATAGAGATGGAAATGTTTCCGGCGCGATTGAAACGATACGGGATATCACAGAATCAAAAAGAGCAGAAGAAAATCTCCTGGTCTCTGTAAAGGAGAAAGAAATACTTTTGAAAGAAATTCACCACCGGGTTAAAAACAATCTTCAGGTTATTTCCAGCCTGTTAAATTTACAGGCGGATTATATCGAAAACCCTCATGACTTGAATGTTTTTAAAAATAGTCAGGCCCAGATATTGTCGATGGCTGCTATTCATGAAAAGTTGTATCAATCGGGTAATTTTTCAAATATCAACATGAAAGATTTCCTTCAGGATTTACTATATCAGCTTCAATGTTTTTATAATGACAGGAATTCGGAAATTGATATTGGTATCGATGTTGATAATGTTGTTGTATCAATTGAATATGCAATCCCGCTTTCAATGCTAATTAATGAAATTGTGACAAATTCATTAAAGTATGCTTTCCCGGGTGGTTCTGGCGGTATACATATCAGTTTCTCTAAAGTTGAAGAAACTAAATTCTCACTTATCATTTACGATAATGGAATTGGATTTACGGATGATGCTGCGTTACATGATAAACGAACATTTGGACTTACATTAATTGATACCCTTGTAAGGCAGCTGAATGGTGAGATGACCAGAAGAACTGATAACGGTACAAGGTATGAGATCGTGTTACATTTGAAATTATCCTGATGTTATTTTCAGGGTTTGTTGTCACCGGAGGAACTTTCCATTGTATGTTGTGCTGAACCAATAATATTTACAACGAAATCACTATGAATGGAGAAACATGATGATTACTCTCATCGCAACATTGAAGGTGCAGGACGGAAAGATGGATGAAGTTAAGGGTATATTGAAACATATTGTTGCACATGTAAAAAGTACAGAGCCGGGATGCCTTGAATATATTCCCCACACCGTGAAAGGTGAAGATCACACAATAATTTTCTATGAGAAGTATCGGGATAAGGATGCACTCAAAATCCATTCAGCAAATTTTATGGAAAACTTCAAAGAGTTGCTTCCGTATCTTGAACCGGGTATGGACCTGAAGACATGTTTTGAAATAACAGGGTAATCATGTGAAAGGCCGGGACAGAATAGAGTACACTGTCTCAGCCTTCAACTATAGAGTACCTGCTGCGGTTTCAGTTTTCCATTTGAAGCGGTGTTTCCCAGAGATAAATGGTATGGCCCCCCATTTCATATACCTGTTTCGGCCTTACACCCCTCATGTCAAAATCGTGTGATACAATTCTTGTACCGGGCCTGCATCTCTGAAGCTGCGGGATCAGTTTAACGTTAAGCTGCGGCAGAAGGTAAAGCGTTATCACATTTGCTTTGCTCAGG
>DAOSYC010000014.1:0-5117 GCA_035380905.1 Spirochaetota bacterium
TGTTGCGGAAAAACAGTGTTTCCGGGTTTATTGTGTACGCATTATATTAGAGCTGCTTTTTTAACAAAAAACAAAGTTTCCGGACTTATTGTGTAACTTTTATCGGAAAATGTGTACTAAATCAGATATAAACAGTCATGTAGTTGATGTTTTATACCAATACTGAATATAATAACGTCCCATTCCTGTTCCCGTTTCCATTATCAGGGAGAACATGAGTGGGACTGTGTTGTATATCGGCATAACAATAATTCAGTACTTGCATTGGGATATGTACCTCCGGGGCAGCAGCGAAATCGCTCTTGATCAGCGATGACGTTCGGCACACAGGGCTGAAAGAAAAAGGGTGATTATGAAAAAATGTATTCTGTTGACTGCAGCGGTATTCCTGATATGCGGAGGTCCGTTGTTTGCTGCTGATGTCCGGTCTGTTGAAGTGGTTGTGGTGGATTCCCACCATAATGTGCTGCCTCACTGGATACGGGTCTCACGGCACCTCCGGCCCGGGGGAAACGTGGGCGTTCTCCATTTTGACGCCCATCCCGACATGAGCCTCCCTCCGGTTGATGTCCCGACGGCATTTCCCGCGCTTGATACAGGGCTTCAGGACCATGTTACCATTGACAGCTTTCAGCTTGCGGCGTTCAAGGCCGGGGTCATTGACAGGGTGGTATGGGTGCGTCCTGAATGGGCCCGGCAGATACCTGACGGGGATTACCGTTTTGTAATCGGCGACGACCCCGCAGGAAAGCTCCGGGTTACCTCGACCCTGGACTATTACGTGATGACCGGCGTATGGATACAGCGGAACCAGCTTCATAACGGGCGGACAGTGTCACTCGGTGTGTCCACCGCCGCGGGACTGCAGCGTTCCGCCTTATCAGGGCCGGTAATTCTTGATATAGACCTGGACTATTTCTCCACGCGGAACCCCGCTGCGGACGAGATGCGCCAGGCGGGCATTGACGAGGAAACAATACAGAAGCTTTACGCGATATTTGCCCTGGAAAACCTGAATATGTCCCGTAACCCTGATGTCTGCTACAGCCAGCTGGGACAAATGATACAGGCCCTGAAAGACATTTCCGGCGGGCCGTGGTATTCCAATCTGGGCTCATATTTTAATCTTATCCGGAGGGGCTTCAGTCCGCGAAGTTTATTCAAACTCAGAAATATATCCATAGAAGCGGACAGGCGGAAACAGCTCGATGTGCTCCTCGAGGTCGGGCTCCACCTGACGGCGCTTCCGGAACACCGGTCGGACAGCGCGGAGATTGACCGGAGGGTGGCGGAAATGCAGCGCGCCATTCAGGGGCTGGCGGGGAAACCGGTCATTGTGACCATTGCCCGTTCCTCGGACGGGTTTACCCATCCGGACCTTCTCCCTGAAATAGAAGCAAAGGTCCTCGCCATGTTAAAGAGGACATTCGGCGATATTGCGGTGAGCCGGTACAGCGAGTAGGGCTGCGGCCGGCCTGTTATTGTCTTGACAACCGCCGCGGTATCTGGTGTCCTTCACTGAGAAATAAATCCTGTATTTAATTCCGGTACAATCATGACACTACAGCTCCACTCCAAACTCCCCGATGTGGGAGTCACCATTTTTTCAGTAATGACAAAGCTTGCAAACGAGCACGGCGCCATTAACCTGTCCCAGGGGTTTCCGGATTTCGACGTGGACCCGGAACTCATACGCCTTGTGGACCACCATATGCGCCAGGGCCGCAACCAGTATGCCCCCATGCCGGGAGTGCTGCCCCTCAGGGAACGCATCGCGGAAAAAACATTTGCCATGTACGGGGGGCGATACAACCCCGCGACGGAAATTACCGTCACCTCCGGCGCCACCGCGGCGCTCTTTGCCGCAATTATAACCGTAGTGCATCCCGGTGACGAGGTCATAGTATTTGAGCCCGCGTACGATTCCTACGTCCCTGCCATTACCCTCTCCGGCGGTGTGCCGGTGTTCTGCACCCTGCGTCATCCCGACTATTCCATCGACTGGGACATGGTGAAGGACGCCATAACTCCCCGCACGAAAATGATTATTATCAACTCCCCCCACAATCCCGCGGGTTCCGTGCTTTCAGCGGAGGATATCACGGCGCTGAAACAGATAACCGAAGGCACCGGCATCGTGATCGTGAGCGATGAGGTCTATGAGCACATCATCTTCAACGGCACGCGGCACGAGAGCATGGCGCGTTATCCTGAACTCGCGGCGCGGAGCTTTGTAATAAGCTCCTTCGGCAAAACATATCATACCACGGGGTGGAAGGTGGGATACTGCCTCGCCCCTGAACACCTCATGGCGGAGTTTCAGAAGATACACCAGTACCTCACCTTTGCCACGAGCACCCCGGTGCAGCATGCCTACGCGGATTTTCTTGAACACCGTGACCGGTACCTGGAGCTGCCGGAGTTTTATCAGAAGAAGCGTGACTACTTTCTTTCCCTGGTGAAGGGCTCGCGGTTTACCTGCGTTCCCAGCAAGGGTACCTACTTTCAGCTCCTGGACTATTCCGCGATCACCGACGAAGGCGACATTGACTACGCCCGGCGCATGACAATTGAGCACGGCGTGGCGGCAATACCACCCTCTGTGTTCTACCGGGAGGGCGTAGACCGGAAGGTGCTTCGCTTCTGTTTCGCGAAAAAGGACGAGACCCTTGAACGTGCGGCGGAGCGGCTATGCAGAATCTGAAGGTGACCGTAATCCAGGGAGACCTTGCCTGGCAGAATGTGGAGAAGAACCTCGGGTCTTTTGACGCGAAACTCGCTTCACTCAAAGAAACACCGGACCTTGTGGTGCTGCCTGAAATGTTCACCACGGGGTTCACCATGCACCCGGAAGCATGCGCCGAAACCATGGAAGGCGCCGGTGTACAATACCTCCTCCGCTGGTCCCGTGCCCTCGGCGCCGATGTCACGGGAAGCATCGCGGTCCGTGACGGCGGCGGCTATGTGAACAGGCTTCTCTGGGCAAAACCTGACGGCACACTGCTGCACTGCGATAAACGCCACCTCTTCCGCATGGCGGGAGAGGAAAAGGTCTACCGTGCGGGTAATTCCTGTCTCACCGTGGAACTGAAGGGGTGGAAACTGCGGCCCTTTATCTGCTATGACCTGCGCTTTCCCGTATGGACACGGAACCGGGGCAGTGAATATGACGCGGCAGTCTTTGTGGCAAACTGGCCGGAAAGCCGCAGGGAGCACTGGAGGGCGCTGCTCCGTGCCCGGGCAATAGAGAACCAGTGTTACGTGATCGGGGTAAACCGGGTAGGGGTTGACGGGAACGGGGTGTCCTACAGCGGTGATTCCGCTGTTATCGACTATAACGGCACGGTCCTCTTCGAGAACCGCGGGGATGAATGTGTGCGAACGGAAGAGCTTTCCCTGAAAGGCCTTCGGGACTACCGTGAATCATTTCCCGCATGGAAAGACGCGGACCCTTTTTTCCTCGGGCATTAAAAAAAAATTATTGCAAACATGAACGCGCCTCTATAGGGTCTGCGGAATGCGACATAGTACCGGCAAGGAGACCTGAATGCGATACTCAATTATATCTGCAGTATGGGGAGCAATACTGCTGTTAACGGCGTCATGCACCACCCCGGGCGGCACCACGGTGTCCCCTGATAATACAATATATTTCGGCGAGGTATGGGCATACCTGATGCGGGGGGAGGAGAAGGAAATAAAAGGAAATGAGCCCATCACGGACCTCTGTTACTTCAGCGCCTCTGTTTCCGGTACCGGAAGGCTCGGAACGGTCCCGGCGCCTCCATCATTCAGCGGACTGAAAAAGCTGAAGCGTACCCATATCGTGATTACAGAGCTGTCCAATGCGTCCCTGACCCATTTCTGCATACGTCCCGACATGCCGGTTCGGGACAAGCTGATCACGGACATTATTGCCGCCTCGCAGCGGTATGACGGCGTGCAGATCGATTTCGAGTCGGTAATGCGCAGTGACGCGGCACTGTTTCACCGGTTTCTCAGTGACCTGAAAAAAGGGCTTGGGGAAAAAATACTCAGCATCGCCGTACCCGCCCGGAGAAAGGACATTTCGAATGACCCCTACGACTATAAAAAAATTTCTGAGATTGTTGACCGCGTCATCATCATGGCCTACGACCAGCACTGGAGCACCGGTGACCCCGGGCCTGTGGCGTCCCTTCCATGGTGCGGTGAAATTATCCAGTACGCGCGCCCGCGCATTCCCTATGATAAGCTGATAATGGGGGTGCCCCTGTACGGGCGCGCATGGCAGGAGCGGTCACTGAACAGGGCGGTCCGCTACTCCCATATTCCGGGTATGCTTGAAGCCAGCAGGAACGGGCCGGTATATTCACCTGAAACCGGCAACTATCTTGAGTACGAGGAAAAGGTGAAGGTGAAGGTATATTATGACGACATCCGTTCCATGTCCGCGCGCCTCGGGATGTTCCGGAAGGAACGGCTGAAGTCCGTGGCCTTCTGGCGTATAGGGCAGGGCCCCCCTGAACTGTGGAACAGGATAGGAACGCTCTAACGGCGGAGGCTGCCGGTATTATTTCAAACGGGTAGTCCTGAAGTGCTCAAACTGCTCCCGATGGATCTCATTGCTTTCGTATTATTACCCAGTAACCCCTGTTGTTGTCGTCAATAACGGTGTAGTCCTGAATGTCCGCTGATTCAAGGGCCGCGATAACTGAATCGTGGGAGAACTTCTTCGGGGGTTTGCCTCTCCTCGGGTTACTGACGGGTTTCTTTATCGCCCGGTATCCAGACCCGAACCCGCACCCGACGCAGGCGAAGCCCCCGGGCTTCAGTATCCGTTTTATCTCCCCGAACGCCTTTCCCCTGTCCTTCCAGAAAGGGATCGATCCGCGGCTCACCACGAGGTCCGCGCTGCTGTCGGGAAACGGCATGCTGTGGACATCCCCCTGTACCGGAATCATGCGCCCGGAGAGGCCCTCCTGTTCGGCGTATTTCTTCGCCATTGCCACCGCCGGTGCGGAAATGTCCAGGGAGTAAATTTTCATGCCGGTTATCCGCGCGAGAGCCAGGGAGAGATATCCCGGACCGCATCCTATATCGACACATGTTCCCTTTGTCACTTTTGTGTAATCAAT
>DAOSYC010000014.1:5217-7168 GCA_035380905.1 Spirochaetota bacterium
CCCACAAGCTTCAGGCCGAAACCGGTTGTGTTATTAAAATCGATCGATTCAGGCATTCCGCTGCCGTTGTCCTGCACAACAAGGGACACGCGGCCATCTGTCTGTGTTAACGATAAGTGTATACTGCCGCTCTGTTTATCAGTAAATGCATACTTCAGGATATTGGTTAAGAGTTCATTGATAATAATTCCCAGCAGCTGAAGACGTTTCGAGTCAAGGGAGAAGTCATCAATTGTTTTCTCAATCTTTATTGCTGAAAAGTTGGGAAAGTTTGAAACGATTTCATCCACAAGTGACGGTATATAGTATTTGACCGGCATGGAGTCAAAGCCGTCGGACTGATACAGTTTGTCATAGAGTACCGCCATACTCTGCACCCTTCCTGCGGCATTTCTCAAAGCGGCCACTGCTGAGGGTTCCTGCGCCGTTCCCGCCTGAAGGGTGAGAAGGCTTTTAATTGTGCTCATGTTGTTTTTTATCCGGTGGTGTACTTCCTTGAGGATCAGTTCTTTGTTTTCAAGGAGTTGTTTTATTTTTTCTTCAGCACGTTTCCGGTCTGTGATTTCACGGTTGCTTTCACGGCGTCCAAGCCAGATCCCTTCTTCATTGTGCACTGCGCTGCAGGAATGGCTGATCCAGGATATCCCCCCATCGGGCTTCACAATCCGGAAATCAAACTCGACGTTGTCTTTTTGATTCCTCCTGTGATCTGTGCGGTAATGCTCCTCGAGTTTCGGCCGGTCCTCCGGGTGGGTTATCTGTATCATCAGGTTCCGGTCCGCCATAAACTCCTCCGCCGTATGTCCCGTAATGCGTTTGCAGGAAGGAGATACATATTGAAATGACAAATCAGGCGCGCACCATGCCTCCCAGTCATAGGTGAAGTCCGCCACTGTGCGGTATTTTTCTTCACTCTCACGGAGGGCCTGTTCCGCAAACTTGCGCGTGGTAATGTCGCGGCCAATACCGAGTACCCCGATCAGTTCGCCCCTGTCATCGTACATGGGGGTTTTTATTGTTTCCAGCATTGCCCGGCGGCCGTCATCTGCGAAGGTAATCCATTCCTCGTTGGTGATAGGTTTTCCCGCATCAATCGCAATACGGTCATGCTCCCGGAAGAAATCTGCCAGTTCCCTGTCTACAAAATCGTAATCGGTCTTCCCGACAATGTCTGATTCCCGGGCGCCGAAAAAACGTTCGAACATCGTATTACACGACAGATAGCGGCCCTCTTTGTCCTTGAGCCATATCAGGTCGGGAATGGTCTGCACCAGGGCATGGAGGCGGCCTTCGCTTGTACGAAGGGCATCTTCCGCCTTTTTTCTTTCTTCAAGCAGTTTTATTTTTATTAACGCAAGGCTTATCTGTTTTGCCGCTGATTCGAGGAACGAAATTTCTGCAACAGTCCATCTCCTTTGTTCCATTATCTGATTCATGGTAAATAAATAGTATCCGTGTTCATCAAAGGCAAAGGGGTACCATATCAGGCTTTTGATGTTCAATTGTGTGTGCAGAATTGTATCAGCCCCGTTCGCGAGAAAATGTTTGTTTACATTGTTGATATGGCTTTCAAGATATTGTTTTGTGGTTCTGATTTCCCGAAAAGCGTCTGAAAACATATCCAGAGACGTGTACTCCCCTTTTGTGGGAGCAATTTCCGGGAGATCCTTTTGCAGCCACTCACACAACCCGGTAATCCGGTTCTCTTCAAATGATATGTGATAGATCAGGGTCCGGTCCACGTTGAGTGTCCTGCCGAGTATCCGGTTTGACTTTTCAAGTATTTCTTCAGGGTTTTCGCCGGATATAATAATTTCGGCTATTTCGTGTAATGCCTGAGTGAATACACGCTGTCGGTCACGTCCCATGCTTAATGTCTCCTGCGGCAGGCCGTATTCTTTTCTGCCGGAATACTGTCTTTACAATCCATGAATTTTAAAGAATTGTTAAG
>DAOSYC010000014.1:7268-33184 GCA_035380905.1 Spirochaetota bacterium
ATGGGAAAAGGAAAAGACGCAAAGAAGGAAACAAAGAAGGAACCTGCAAAGAGCGCGAAAGAGAAAAAGCAGGAGAAAAAAATGAAAAAGGAACAGAAATCGAGGGAATAGCACCCCCGGTTTTCAGCTCCGGTTATTAGGGAGGTTATCGGGAATGCGGTACATGCTGCGCATGTAACAAAATCCGGTTATTGTGTTCGTATAGTAGATACAGGGATACTGTGATGTGGTGAGTACGCTTCCCCGGCCATCCTTCAATACAATTATTGAAGGTATTTTTATACATAAATTGCTTGACATTTACGATAATTATACAAGAATAACCAGATTTTATTGATACCTTTATTGAACAAAAGATCGGATTGTATATAAAAAAATCCCGGGTACAGTGTTGGAATACCCAGTCAGCTGCACGCAGTAATGCATGTCCGCGGTTGATATTAATCATAATGAACATCCTCTGGTGCGGTACTATCCCGGTTATTTGTACGTACAGACAGTCCGGGCAGCGGGCAGAGGTTTACCCGGGGTATGGCAGTATTCTTCCGGCTTTGCCGGTTGAGAATTTTATTATCAGGTGAACAATTTGGAATTACAGCGGCAATTAGGACTTCCCACGGCGATTCTGGTGGTGGTGGCCAGCATGATTGGTACCGGGATTTTTATAACCACTGGCGAACTTCTCGCCATGACGCACAACGCGCTTATCATACTTGTTTTATGGATCGTGGCCCTTGTTGTAGCTATTACCGGTTCCCTCTGTTACGCGGAGCTTGCGGCTATGTGGCCCGATGTGGGAGGGGAGTATGTGTACCTGAAAAAAACATTCGGCCTTCTCCCTTCATTCCTCACGGGATGGATTTCCCTGGTAATCGGGTTTACCGCCTGCGTCGCTATTACGTCAATAACCGTGGCGGAATATCTTCATCAGTTTTTCAACAGCATGTACGGCGCCGGTTCGGCGCTGACAGTTTTCTTTGCCAGCCCATGGAACAAGAAGATATTCGGCTCCGGAATAATCCTTTTCTTCGGGGCGGTGCACATCATCGGGGTGCGTACCGGCGGGTTTGTCCAGAATGTGCTTACAGTGCTGAAGCTTCTTATTATTGTGTCCCTTGTGGGTTTCGGGGCGTATTATATTGACTGGAGCCAGGCGGGGCGCCTTGTGGAAGTGTATGAACAGCCTGCGGGGAGCAGCGGCACCGGTATTCCTGTTATGGGACTGGCGCTCCTGATCGTTATGTTTTCCTATACGGGGTGGAACGGCGCGTCGTATCTCGCGGGGGAGATTAAAAATCCGGAAAAGAACCTTCCCCGGGCCCTTCTGATCGGGACAATTGTCACCTCGGTGCTGTATCTTATTCTGAACATAGTATTCATCCTGTCCGCGCCGGGAACAGATCTCATGGGTCAAAAGGCCATCGGGGCCGTCGCCACACGGCATCTCTTCGGGCCCGGTGTTTCCAGTTTCTTTACCCTTGCGATAGCCCTTATCCTGCTTTCATCAATCTCAGTTGAAATAATGATCGGCCCCAGGGTGTATTATGCCATGGCGAAGGACAAAATGCTGTTCGCGTCACTCGGTTCAGTGAGTGAGCGGTTTAAAACACCGGCGTTCGCGATATCGCTGCAGGTGGTGCTCTCAATTTTTTATGTGTTTATTGGAAATTCAACGATCCTCATGGAATACATGGGATTTGCCCTGGGTATTTTCCCCGTGGTAACGGTCATCGGTTTAATTTATATGCGGGTCAAGCATCCGGAAATTCCCAGGCCCTTTAAAGTGCCTTTTTTCCCTGTACTTCCCCTGATTTTTATTGTGATATCTCTTTTTATGCTCATCGCGGGCTTTCTTGCCTGGACCAATACGTCCAAGTTCGCGCTGCTTGTGGTGCTCGCGGGAGTTCCGGTGTTTTATATCTGGAGGTGGGCAATGAACAGACGCCATGCCGGGACTCAGATAATTGCTCCCTGCCAATCCTGTGTCGAGGAAGCGGAATAATCCGTGCAGGAAATTTAACTTGACATGGCCCATGTCGGCGCATGAATGTATTGACCGGAAAGGCGCTTGTTGAAGCGCCTTACATATTTATATATACGGAATTGGATTTTACATGGGTGTAACATGGTTACCGCATATTTACTTGCTTCCCGGATGAGAAAAATAAATTGTTTGTAACTACTTAGTTGTAGTATATATACACTGTAATATCGTATGCAGTTATATATGCTTCCGGCAAAACTGAGTACGTATAATTGTTTTTTTATTCCCGCAGTAGTGTGCTACTGTATATATTAAACGAAACCAGGGTGAGTAAATGTTTGAAGAAAGAGTGTATTGCGGCGATTTAACAATCGATGATATAGGAAAGACCGTCGTTCTCGGGGGGTGGGTCGATACAAAACGTGACCTCGGGGGCGTTGTGTTCCTTGAACTCCGTGATGTGACGGGGATTGTGCAGGCGGTTGTCCACCCCGCGTCAGTATCCGCGGATATATCCGCCAGTGCCGATAAAGTCCGTGACGAGTACTGTGTGATGATCCGCGGTAACGTGGTGAAACGAACCGATGAAACCATAAATCCCGCATTGAAGACAGGCAGCATAGAGGTCGATATTGAGGACCTGCAGATACTGAATGCCTCCCCGGTCCCGCCGTTTCCCCTTGATTCGCGGGAATCGGTATCAGAGGACCTGCGCCTGAAATACCGGTACCTGGACCTCCGCAGAAAGGAAATGAAGGATGCCGTAATTATGCGGCACCGCGTTATGCAGGAAACAAGAAATTTTCTCACCGAAAACAGGTTTATAGAAATAGAGACGCCCATGCTGAACAAGTCCACGCCGGAAGGGGCGCGGGACTTCCTTGTTCCAAGCAGGATCAACCGCGGCATGTTTTTCGCGCTTCCCCAGTCGCCCCAGCTGTTCAAACAGATACTTATGGTGTCGGGATTTGACAGGTACTTCCAGATTGTGAAGTGTTTCCGGGACGAGGATCTGCGCAATGACCGCCAGCCGGAGTTTACCCAGATAGACCTTGAAATGTCCTTTGTGACCCCTGATATGGTAATGGGAGTAATAGAAGGGCTCCTGAAGCGTGTGGTGAAGGAAATGACGGGGAAAGACATAGAATCTAATTTCAAACGCCTTACCTATGATGAAGCAATGTCCCGTTTCGGAAAAGATGCCCCGGATATGCGTTTCGGCCTGGAACTTGTGGAGTGCAGCGATATCTTCACGAATTCGGAGTTCCAGGTGTTTAAGAATGCCCTCGCTGAAAAAGGGATCATTAAGGGAATGGCCGTCGCTGACGAGGGGAAGATCTCGCGGAAGATGGTTGACGACTATTCAGAATTTGTGAAAATATACCGTGCGAAGGGGATGCCCTGGATACGGTTCCGTTCGGGCAGTTTCGAAGGGGGAATTTCAAAATTTCTCACTGACGCGGAAAAAGACGCCCTGGTAAAGGCATTTGACCTGAAGGGGGAAATGCTCGTCATTTTTTCTTCAGATAAAAAGAACATTGTGAACGATACTCTGGGTAATCTGCGTGTGAAGATAGCCCGTGACCTCAAACTTTTTGATGAAGATGAACTGAATTTCCTCTGGGTCACGGACTTTCCGCTTCTTGAGTACAGTGAAGAAGACGGGAGGTATTATTCAACGCACCACCCCTTTACGTCGCCGAACAAAGACAGTATCGCGCTCCTTGACAGCCTGACCCCTGAGAATGTCGGCGGCATCAAGGCCCAGGCCTATGATGTGGTGCTGAACGGTGTTGAAATAGGGGGAGGGTCCATTCGTATCAGCAGCACGGAGCTCCAGGGGAAGATTTTTTCTGTGCTCGGCATAAGTGACGAAGAGGCGAAAATAAAGTTCTCCTTTCTCCTCGAAGCGCTGAAGTTCGGCGCGCCGCCCCATGGGGGAATTGCCCTGGGACTGGACAGGGTGCTTATGATCATACTGAAGAAAAACTCTATCAGGGACGTTATCCCGTTCCCGAAAACACAGCGCGGGCAGTGCCCCATGAGTGAAGCGCCGTCCCCCGTTGATGACGGGCAGCTGAAGGAACTGTCGATAAAACTCGTTGAACGGTAATATGGAAGAAGGAATAATAGAATTTGACGATATATCCCTGTACAAACGCATCTGCGGGTTCAGGGACAAAAATATCAAAACCATTGAGGGGATACTTGATGTGCACATTATCCCCCGGGGCAATACCCTTATTGTTAACGCTGAAGGAGAGCGGCGTACGCAGGCACTGCGGCTCCTTAATGTCATGGGGGATTATCTCCACACGAAGGACGCGAAATTCGATTTTGATGACTTTGACGTGAAATATCTTGCCCGTACAATCGCCTCGGGGAAGTCCATTGATCCCGGAGAGATTGACCGTCTCAAGATCGTCATACAGGAAACAGGGAAATCTGTTGTCCCCCGGACACTCCATCAGGCTCAGTATATTTCCTCAATACACCGGCACCCTGTTACCTTCGGCGTGGGCCCTGCGGGAACAGGGAAGACCTATCTCGCGGTCACCGTGGGCCTTCATTATCTTCTGACCGGACGGGTGGAGCGGATTATTCTCACCCGCCCCGCGGTGGAGGCCGGTGAAAACCTCGGATTTCTTCCGGGGGACCTCATTCAGAAAATCAACCCCTATCTCAGGCCGCTCTATGACGCGCTCTTTGATCTGCTGCCCTTTGAGCGTATCACAAGCCTCATGGAAAAGGGAAGTATAGAAATCGCGCCCCTTGCCTATATGCGCGGCAGGACCCTCAATAAGGCCTTTGTAATCCTGGACGAGGCCCAGAATACCACACGCTCCCAGATGAAAATGTTTTTGACCAGATTGGGTAATAATTCCAGAATTGTTATTTCAGGGGATGTGACCCAGATAGACCTGGAAAAAACATCAAATTCCGGAATGCTTCATGCCATGAAAATACTGAAAGGCATTGAAGAGATATCCCTTGTTCAGTTTGACAAAGACGATATCTGCCGGCATCCCGTAGTAGAAAAGATAGTTGCAGCCTATGATAAAAATGATACAATGGACACATCACGTAAATAATTGTATAATAACGTTATACTGATACCCTATGAACAGATTATTTAAAATATACCTGCGGCGTTTTTCGGGTTTGTTCAGACGTCCGGAGGTGCGCCTTGCGTTCGCCCTTACGGTCTTTGTTGTTGCCCTTTCAACAACGCTCCTGGCGCTGCGCAGCGTCAGCGAGACATATCAGTATAGTATCGGTGATATTGCCAGGGAGGACGTCCGGGTAAACCGTGATGTCCAGTACAGCATCCAGTCTGAAACACTCCGGAAGAAGGAACAGGCCGCTGAAACAACCCCCCTCGTGTTCGATAAAGACCAGTCCGTGATGAATGAACGGCTCCGTGCGGTAAATCTTTTGTTTAAATATGTGTATGAGGTTCTCAGGGAAAATCCCCCATTAGGCACCGACGACAGGACATTTCAGCTCGTGGCGCTGAAAGCGAAACTGCCGGATTTCCTGAAGTTTTCCGACAAAGTGCTTCTGGGTATTCTGAAAAGCAATGAACCGGAGCGCATGCGCCGGATGGCGAACAGGATACTGGTGTACGTTATGGACGAGGGTATCCTGGAGCATCCGTACCGTAACCCCCTCGAAGTCAACAACATGAACGTGTCCATCCGCACAATCAATGCTTCCGGCAATACGATTGAAATCACCAAGTCGGTGAATGAGCTGACCACCATTAATCGCGTCAAACAGGACATAGGCCGTAAAACCAACGCCATTGCCCGTTTCCTGCCGCAGGATGAGCGGAGGTCAATTCAGTCTATTGTGAAAAACAACATCAGGGCCAACCTGACCTTCAACGCCGATGAAACCAAACGGAGAATCCATGAAGCGGTGAAAACCGCGACGCCGGTTCTGGGGATGCTGAAAAGAGGGCAGACTATCGTGAGGGAAGGGGACACCATTACCACAGAGGCCCTTGATAAAATCAGGATTATCAACATGCATGCCGCCTCACGAAATGTGAATTACATGGCGGGGATTTTTCTTGTGCAGCTGATGTTCCTCATGATTTTCGGATATATTGTGCTGTTCAGCTATGACCGGATCTTTCCGGACAAAAAAACGTCCTACATAATATTCAGCCTTATAATACTGTTCATGGTGTATACGTTTTTTGTCGCGAGAGTTGAGAATATCTTTAATACCAAGATTATATTCACGCTGCTGCTCCCTATTCCCTTCATTACCATGATGGTGGCAATACTCAACAATATTTATCTTTCAATGATCGTGGGGCTGTTTGTACTGTTTTTCAGTTTCGCCATCAGCGGCGAATCGTCTCCGGCACTGATTGTGGCCTTCAGTTCCGCCCTTATGGGGGCGTTTATGGCGCGGGACATTGAACGGCGGAGCGGCTTTCTCCGTACAGGGCTTGTGATCGGGGTAATTAACGCCGTTATCGTTATCGCGATGGGGCTTATGGGTGAGTTCGTGTTTACAGACATGCTGAAAAACGCCCAGCTTGCCATTGCCAGCGGCATCATCAACGCTATTCTTGTCCTCGGGATATTCCCGCTCTATGAAACAATTTTCGGCGTCACCACAAATTTTAAACTCCTGGAGCTTTCTGACCTGAATGCCTCCATTTTCAAAAAGATGCTCATCAAGGCCCCCGGCACCTATAACCACTCCCTTATGGTGGCGAACATGGCGGAAGCCGCCTGCAAGGATATCGGGGCAAACCACCTCCTGGCGCGGGTAGGGGGGTATTATCATGACATCGGGAAAATCAATGATTCCGGCATGTATATCGAAAATAAAATAACCGACATGAGGGCCAGGACCCTGACTCCCCTGGAATATTCACGGCTTATCATTTCCCATGTGAGCAAAGGGGTCGAGAAGGCGAGGAAGGACAACCTTCCGGAGTCGATCGTGGATTTCATCAGGGAGCACCACGGCCGTTCAACCATGACCTACTTTTACCACCAGGCGCTTGAACATGTGGATGCCGCGATGGAGGGGGGTACTATCAACAAGGATGATTTCCAGTATCCAGGGCCCAATCCCCATTCACGGGAGACCGCCGTGGTTATGCTGGCGGATGCAGTTGAGGCGGCGTCCCGTTCGCTTCAGGAGCCCACGGAAGAGAAGCTTGAGGGGCTTGTGCGCAAAATCACCTATAACAAGCTGAACGAAGGGGAGCTGGAACATTCGGACCTTACCATGTCTGACCTGAACAAGATACAGAAATCATTTCTCAGAATATTGAACGGAATATTTCATACGCGCATTGAGTATCCCACTAAAATGGAACTTGAAACCCTGGAGGACAGGGTAAAGAACCGCGATGTTGAATATTGAACTCTTTACCGAAGGTGAGGTGTCGTTCCCTTTTCACGGAATCGGGGAGGGCGATATAACCCTGATTGCTGAACATGCCGCACGCCGCATGGAACTGGACAATGCCGTCATTACCTTTATTATCACCGACAATGACTATATCCGCACCATAAACCGCGACTACCGCAAAAAGGACAGCCCCACGGATGTGATATCCTTCGCCTATCGTGAGGACCCGTTTCCCGGCATAGAGGATGTCCAGGAGGAACTGGGCGATATCTACCTGTCAATAGAACGGGCCCGTGAGCAGGCGGAGGAGTACGGCGTCACCCTCGCCGATGAGCTGAAGCGCCTCATTGTACACGGGATGCTGCACCTGCTGGGATATGACCATGAGACATCGCCGGAGGATGAAGCGGTGATGCGCACGAAGGAGGAGGAGATACTGAAGGACCTCTGAGGCCCTCCGCTTATACCGCCCCCACTTTCGCGAGAAGGTCCTCTTTGAGGGATGCGATCTTTTTCTGAAGTGCCGCTTTTACCGTGTCTGTACTTTCTTCCGCTACCGTTTCCCGCACACTGAAATAGAACTTGATCTTCGGCTCTGTGCCGGAGGGGCGCATGGTTATCTTTGTGCCGTCAGCAAGGAAGTACTGCAGTACATTTGATTTCGGCAGGCCCGGAATGCTCTCTTCCGTGCCTCTGGTGAGGTCTTTGATCATGAGGGACTGGATGTCCGCGATCTTTTCGACTTTCGTACCGGAGAATTCAACGGGAGGGTTTTTTCTGAAGCCCGCCATGATGCCGCCTATCTGTTCCATGCCCTCCTTTCCTTTCAATGTTAATGAATGAAGGTCCTCGAGGTACATGCCGTATTTTGAATATATCTCATTGAGGAAATCGTTGAGGGACTGTCCTGAGCTCTTCAGCCAGTCGGTCATTTCCGCGAAGAAGTAGCAGGAACTCACGGCGTCCTTGTCCCGGACGAATGGTACCGGGAGATATCCGTAGCTTTCCTCCCCTCCGAAAACGAACTGTGCCGATCCCGACTCGTCGTATTCCTTCATCTTCAGGGCTATCCATTTGAAACCGGTCAGCACATCTTCAATGCGGCAGTTGAAGCTCCGGGCGATGTCCGCCTGAAGCTCTGTGGTGACAATTGTCTTCACTACGGCGCCGTTGTCCGGGAGGGTTCCTTCCCCGGATTTCCGTTTCAGGATATAATATTCAAGCATCGTGCCGATCTGGTTGCCGTTAATGAGAATATATTCACCATTGTCATCTTTAAAGGCGACCCCCATTCTGTCAGAGTCAGGGTCAGTGGCAAGGACGATGTCCGCCTGCACCTCCCGGGCAAGTTCAAGGCTCATGGTCATGGCGGCACGTTCTTCAGGATTCGGAGACTTTACCGTGGGGAAGGTGCCGTCAGGCTGTTCCTGGGCCTTCACAATGCTTATGTCGGTGAATCCGAAATGGGAAAGCACCTTCGGCACAATCCGGTACCCGGTACCGTGGAGAGGGGAGTACACAATTTTCACGGGGGAGGTTTTTTTCTCCCTCAGGGCGTATTGTTCCAGGTTTTTGATATAACTGTTCCTGATGTCATCGCCAATAACTGTTATTATGCCCCGGGCAATGCCGTCATTATATGGCATTGACTTGATTTTGTCTATGGAGTCAATTTTATTCACTTCGGAAATAATTTCGGTATCCTGCGGTGATACCACCTGGGCCCCGTCGTCCCAGTATACCTTGTAGCCGTTGTATTCCGGGGGATTGTGGCTTGCGGTTATCACAACACCGGCTGTCGCATTAAGCTCCCGTACCGCGAATGAACAGAGTGGAACAGGGGTAACATCGTCGAAAATATATACTTTGATGCCGTGTGCCGCCATCACCTCGGCAGTTTTTCTTGAAAATACATCGGATTTTATACGTGAATCGAATGCTATTACCACACCCCTGCTGCTGAGTCCCCTGGAGGAAATGTAATTCGCGAGGCCCTGGGTCGCTGCTCCCACGGTGTATATGTTCATCCGGTTTGTGCCGGCCCCGATTATTCCACGGAGCCCGCCGGTGCCGAATTCCAGGTTCCGGTAAAACCGTTCAGTGAGTTCCTTTTCGTCACCCCTGGATGAAAGTTCCGAGATCTCCCGGATTGTATCTTCATCATAGGGCGGTTGTGTCCATTCAGCGATTTTATTCCTGATCAGTTCTTCCATTCCATTCTCCGGGTCCGTGCGTTTACCTGCTGATGATGGCCTTCACTTTTTTATAGAGTATTTCCGGATACTCCAGGTCAACTATCCGTATTTCACGGCGCGAGTGGCTTACGATATCGTCTGTCACCGCAGTGGAAAGCACAATGGTCCCAAGCCCGAACATTCTCTGCGCGACACCGCGGACAAGATTGACCTCGATAATGCCGTCAAAGCTGATGGACCTGTCGCCGACGGTAAACACCCCTTCGCTGTAATCAAGTTTGTTTCTGAAGAATTTATATTCTGTTTTTGCGTACCGGTTCATCATCGAGAAAAGGTATACGATAGGGGTAATGAAGAAAAAAAGGCACCCGAAAAGAACAGCGAAGAACCATGGGTGGAGTGAAAGTTCAAGGTATTTAATGATAAAATAACCGCCAATGCCGAACACCGCACCTCCCCACAGGGTAAACAGTATCTGAATAGGGATCTGTTTGAAAAGGGTCACCAGGGGCGAGAAGAAAGGCCTGATAATGAGGAGCGGTTTGTATTCATCTCTGGTTTCTTCAGGGGAAAATTGCGGCGCCCCGCAGTGTTCGCAGAAATTCGCTTCTCCCCGTACGTCCCTTCCGCAGTTATGACAATACATTGTATACCTCCATGAATATTACGGATATATTTCCAGTTTGTGATGTATGGCGTATCTTTATACCAACAGACTATACTGTACCCTGTATACATACAAAGGGTAGTATAGTTAATTATCGTGATTATCCGGCCAAAACGAAACTAAAAAACATTGAACAGGTATATTTCAGGTAATCAGTACATACTAATTATATCGAGTTGTCAAGGGTTATTACGCGATAACAGTATGCGCCGCCCGGAGTTGATCCGGGACCTGTCAGTACAGGAATTCAATGTGCCGGCGGTATTTTACTTGCTTTTAAAAAAAGCGGATACTACACTTTACATTGAAGGTATTGTGCGTGGTGGTATGAATCATTCCGTTACATCCGGAATAGTGTGTTATATAAGGCTGATGAGAGGAGAGTTCCATGAAACCGGAAAAAATAATTATTGCTGTACTTCTTATTACAACCGCGTTATGTGCGGGATGTCTAAGTTCAGGCACGCTAAATGTTGTTATACCGCCTGAAACCCGGTATAACGCATCGGGGCAGGTCCTTATTGTTATGAAACGGCGTGACCCTGTCAGTATACAGGATAATCTTGAGCACCGTCTCCTGAAGGCGGGATTTGTTGTAAAACCGAATCTGTCACCTGATCTCGCGGAAAAACTTCGCAGTGAACAGGGGAGCAGGAGAGGGAAGTTCGCCGCGTATACACTGGAATATGATTATCATACCAGAAGGACTTTTTTTCTCAAGCGGCTGGTATTCGATAAATTTTCAGCAAAGCTTATCCGGGTACGGGACCGTAAGGTCCTGATGGATGCCAGCTTCAGGGGCAGCCGTTCAGTGGAAGGGTTTCTTGATGAGCTGGTGGATAAAATGACGGTACTGCTTCCACAATAGGAGCAGTGCCGTAGGGTAATTATGTTAACAGATTGCATTGAAAAATAGTAACGTCCGGAGGTGTACACAGAAATGAGGAAAAGACTGCTATGGGGATTGATACTGGTATGCACGTGCAGTATCAATATGTATTGCGGTTCATCACAGGAGGTTGCAGCCCCTGAGCCGCCGAAGGACCTGCCGGTGGTGGATGAACGTGAAAGGCTTATCAGGGAGCAGCTGGAACGGCAGCGGCAGAAGAGGGATGAGCTTATTGCCGCGGCAAAAGCGGACCAGGGTAATAATCCGGTAATTATATATAAGCACATTCTCCGTTACAGTAAAAGTGTTCCAGAAGTCCAGCTCTTCGTGTATAACAATACCCCCAAAACAGTTGGTTCCTATGAAATCGAGTTCCGCTGTTATGATGACCGCGGGCGTCCGGTACGTGAACGGTCCACCAGGTCGCACATTTATGTGGGTGTATCCAGGGGATACGAGATAGAAAAAGGGGATGTCGACCGGCCGGTATGGAACCTCAGGGGAATGGAGAAAACCACGAATATCAAAAGGATACGCCTGAAAAAAGTGTCCTTCACTGACGGCACCTCCTGGCGGCGGAGATAAGTATCAGTCATGGATAACCGGCTCAGTGTTACCCCTATTGTCCGCTATAAAAATGGATCATTCCGGAATGAAGATGATGTGGTCATATCAGAGGAGCCCCTCTCTATTTTAATTAACGGAGGGCCCTCGTTTTTCTGCATGCGGCTTCCCGGAAATGATGTGGAGCTGGCCCTGGGCATCTGCTATGGTGACGGGATTATCAGTTCCTATGCTGATGTCAGCGGCATGGAGATATCTGAAGGCGATATCAAAACAATTGACCTCATCATTGAAAGAAGGAAGTCCGGCCATAACGGAAAGGGGAAAATAATCAGAAGTTCCACCGGGTCGCCGTTTCATGAGGAGTATTCGAAAATAATGGAGAAAGGGGGTGTCTGCCGTGATGCACTTCGCCTTTCCGCGCAGAAGCTTTTTTCGCTTCATGAAGACTTTCACGGAAGGCAGATACTGTTTAATGAAACCGGAGGGACCCATGCCGCGGCGGTATACGGCTATGAGGGAGAGCTCCTCAGCTTCGCGGAAGATGTGGGGCGCCACAATGCCTTCGACAAATGTACAGGGCGTATTCTGATGGACGGTACCCTGGAGAATGCGGCAGTTGCCGTGTTGTCATCACGTCTCAGTTATGAAATGGCCTCCAAGGCCGTGCGCCTCGGAGTCGAGGTGCTCACCGGTGTTTCCGCCCCTACCTCCCTCGCGGTGCAGCTCGCGGAGCAGAATTCCCTGACCCTGATCGGGTTTGTGCGCGGGGACCGGTGTAATGTATACAGCAGGCCGGAAAGGATGATACGGTAGGACCAGCCTGTTATTTCACCGCGTAAATCACCATGGAGCTCGTGGGGCTGAAGTTCCCGAAGGAAAACCTGCTGACCATGTGATACCGGGAAATCCTTATCCAGTGACGGTAGTCCCACAATGAATGGAACCCGCAGCGCGACTTTCTCAGCTTCGGGAGCAGTCCGAACTCCACCGGGCGGTATACTTTTATCCGGGAAAAACCAGCGCTTCGTAGTGCAGCGGAAAGGTTCCGCAGGGAGAAATAGGAGAGGTGCCCCGGAAGGTAATACCCGTAGCGGTCCTTCAGTATCCGCGCCTGGAGCCCTTCCATGTTGGCGGTCTGAAGAACAAGGAGTCCCCCTTTTCTCAGCAGCCTGCAGCATTCATCCAGGGCTGTGGCGGGGTCCTTCAGATGTTCCAGTACTTCTATCATCGTTATTACGGAGAAGAAATCCGCGTCGTAGGGGTGGTCTGCGAGGGTTCCTGTATGTACATTCAGCCCGCCCTCATCCCGGGCATGGGAGGCGGAATATTCCGACATCTCAATTCCATACGTGGAATAATATCGACCCGCACGCCGTAAAAATCCGCCGAAGGATGATCCGATGTCAAGAAAGTTCCCCTCCTTTACATAGCGCCTGATGACACGCAGCCGGCTGTCCCAGACGTATGACGCGTACCGTTCCGCTTCGCGCTCATCGTAATAGGTGTATTCGGCGCTGCCGCGGTAGTAGTCCTCTGTATAGAAGCTCTTCACCGCGGCATCGGTAAAGGGGGGGTTCATGAAAATAAAACCGCATGGGCCGCACCGGTCAACCCTGAAGGGCGTGGAAAACCTGGTAATGGTATAGTGCGGGGCGATATCGGGACTTCCGCAGAGGGGGCATGTTGTCCGCGGAGGGTCGTACATCGCGGAATCATGGAATTCCGGTTCGCTGCCGGTATTCATTCTTTCATTCCCCCTATTGTTTTCATCGCGAGGGTTATCCGTTCTTCAGGAGGCAGCCCTTCGCCGGGAAGGGTTTCAATGAGCTCCAGCCGTTTCCGGAGGCCCCTGAGATTTGCTATCTGGATCGCGAGTCCCGGGCGGGCGTTCATTTCCAGTACCATGGGGCCCTTTTCGGCATCCAGAGCGATATCGACCCCGAGATACCCCAGTCCCGTCATGTCATATCCCTTGACTGACATGAGGACCATCTGTTCCCAGAAAGGGATAGGTATGCCCGATATAGAAACCTTCGTGTCCGGGTGTTCGTGGATGGTCTTGTTCTTGTAGACCGCGTTTCTGGTGATTCCCGTAAGAAGGTCAATGCCGACCCCGATTGCCCCCTGGTGGAGGTTTGCCCTGCCGTTTGACTCTACGGTGGGGAGGCGCGTCATTGCCATTACGGGATAACCGCGGTACACAATGATGCGGATGTCAGGAACGCCGTTGACCGCGATCGTGTCGAATACAGGGTGGAGCTGTATCATGTACTGCACTATGACCTTGTCCGGGTAGCCGCTCAGTGAATAGAGGCCGCTCAGTATCTGCGCCATGTGGTAGCGGAGGTCGCGGATCGTTATCATTTCATTATTGGAACGGACAAATACGTCGTCGGACCTCCCTTTGATGACGATTATTCCATTTCCCATGGAGCCCGCTGCGGGTTTAATGACAAAGGAGTTGAAGGGCCGCAGAACAGTGTCAAGGTTCTGGAGGCGGCCGAATGTCTGAAACACCGCGTAGTTGTCCGGCATGGGAATACCGTGTTCCCGGGCAAGGTCGGAAGTGATTACCTTGTCGTCAACCTTGGGGTAATCCTTCCGGTGATTGTTCTGCAGCATGTACTTCCCGATGCGGGCGTTCATGCCGAGGACCCCCATGTCTTTAAATCGTTGCAGTATCATGGCAGCGGTTTTTTCAACATCTCCCTGAACCGTAGAAATTCTGACAGCCTGTAGCCGGTATACTTGCCAATAAGAATAAATACCGCGATCATGGACAGCAGTGTCTCCGGGTAGGTGAATACAATCACCTGGAGCACCTGGATTGAAAAGAGCCAGTAGGATATAAGGGCGATCACAAGGGTCCCCAGGAGTGCCTGCGTGGTGTTCTTAAGGCCTTCCTCAACAATCATGATGCTGAAACGCTCAATGAATATCGATGTAATGACAATGGGAAACATTGCCGGCGTAAAGTTGTGAAACCACCGTGTTGACTGGTTCGCTATGGCGAAAATACAGAGAAACGCAACCACAAGGGTAAGGATTATGGAAAGCCTCGGTACCGCTAAAAGGTGCAGTTTTTCAAGAAGATACCGCTCGATAAACCCCAGGGCCACAAGGAGAGAGAAGAAGCTTACACCGAACACAAAGGTGGACTCCTTGAAAAATAGCGCCAGGAGGATCGGCATGAATATCCCGAATGTCCTGAAACCGATGATATTCCGGAAGAATGCGAGTACCACTCCTCCGAGAGGAATCAGGAGCAGAATTTTAAAAATAGCCTGCACCTGCATGGGGAGGGTGTAAAGAGAAAACTGCAATAACCAGGATTTTGACTCCTGGAGCTCTTTCCGGTATTCATTTATCGTAAATTCCCTGGACACGACCTTGTTCGCGTATACCCGTATACCGGCATGATTGTCATTCAGTATGTCTTTTACTGATTCGAGGTTCCAGAACAAAGGGAGGTATGCGGCGGTAAGGGACGCGAAATGTCCGTAGGTGGGACATGCCGAATACCACTTGTTATTCAGATATATTTCATTCCAGTAAAATATCCGCCGCTTGCCTTTCAGGTTTTCATTTTTCTGCGGGCGGAGTAGAATTCCCCCCACAATCCTGGCGGGGATCTGCTGCCGGCGGCACAGCAGCATGAGGAGTTTTGATTTCCCCAGAGAGTCTGACTCAAGGGTCTCAACTACGTCTTCAACTTTTGAACCGTTTTTGTTGCTGTTATACAGTATTTCTTCATTTATGAAATAATACAGCGCCTTTGCTATCCGTGTTTTATTCCCTGTTTTCGGCACAATCTCATTCTCGATTTTTGTCAGTGCATCAAGTTGTGTTTTTGAAAACTCAGGAAGCGCAAGGTACCGTTCCCGTATTGAAGCGGAATATGCTGCCGTTGTGTCGGGACCGGGAGGGGACTGCTGCAGGTCACGTGTGCCGAGAACCACTTTGTAATACGCGCTGCGCTTTGTACGCGCGCGTCCCCGCCATGTGCCGAAATATCCGTCAGCGCTCCGTGTAATGGTCAGCGCCATCCCCTTGCCGTCAAATTTTGAGTCTTTTATGAAAAGCCGTTCCGAAGGCTTGGGAATGGGGAAGTGTATCCGCCGGAATGATTCCGAGGGCTGTATGCCGGTTATTACCTCGATGGTCCACAGCCCCTTCTGAACTGTGGGCATGAAGGATACTCCCAAAATCTGTGTCTTGTAAAATATCGGGAACAGGGAAATGAAAAACAGTACTATTACAAGGGTCCAGGTTCGTGCATTCATGGGATTAATCAGCCAGCACGTGGGATTGCGACACATCCACTAAAAATTTTCCTCTGAGGAAATTCCGGCCCACAAGGAATTTGTATTTCAGCGTGCTCCGGTCATTCAGATTAATAAATGTGTCCCGGGTGACAGGGCCCATGGTTACGCGCTCCTTTATTACATACCGGCGGGAGGATTCTCCGCTTGTACTGCGGATTTTTATTGTTCTCCATACTTTCGATTTCAAACGGATTAGCTTTCCGGAATTGTCGACAGTGGTGAATTCGATGAAAAGATCATTCCCCACCGATATTTCACGTTCGTTGATTGAATGAAGGGAGCATTTCCGGGCCCCGGTATCAATGCGTGACTGAAGGTTCAGTCCAAGTTTGGGGATTGATACCCATTCAATTCTGCCGATGATGATTTTACCGTTTTTGGAGAGTGCTGGATCCTGTTGTGTCATCATTAATGCTGCCGTTATTAATACTATGAACATGATAAACTTTTTCATGTATGCTGTACACCCCGGATAAATAAAAATAAGACAATAATTCATGCCCGGGTTAAATTTTTTTTTCCATTCCTGATGGTATAAAATAAGGTAATGATGTAAAAAAAATTTTTTTCCGGAACGTGTTGCAGTATCTTAGCATCAGAAATTGATAATATTGTGTACGTATATATGCGGCTAATGATCTATCTGAACATGCACTATGATAGTACGACTTGTCAAGGCATTTCGTTATGATATATGACCGCATGGGGGGTATTTTTATAATTTTTTTTGAAATTAAAAAATTATACAATAAAAGGCTTGCATTAATAAAGAGCCTGATCTATAGCCTCGTCTGCCTGTTGCGATCGGGCAGATTCAGCAGGGTAACAGCTGATTGTTTTCTGCAAGCCGGGAGGGTGCCGGAGCGATAGTATATTACAATGTAAGGGGTGTACCATGGATACAATACTGCATAAAATCAGCACTCTTGCTCAGGAGTATGATTTTATTCCTCCTGAAGTTATTAAGGAAAAGAATGTCAAGCTTGGGCTCCGCAATCCTGATGGTACGGGAGTTGTCGCAGGCATTACAACAAAGGGGTCTGTTATAGGGTACAGAAGGACCCTTCGGGATGTGGAAAACAAAATATATGATGTAGAACAGTGCCATGGTGAGTTGTATTATTGCGGATACAATGTAAGTAACATTGTTGATCACCTTGAAAAAAGCAAACGTTTCGGTTTCGAGGAAATAACATATCTTCTTCTTACGGGAACACTGCCTACGACAAATGAACTTGATCAGTTTACCGAAGAGCTTTCCCGGAGAAGGATGCTCAGCCGTGAGGAACGGAAAATCCTCATGGAGGATGTGAAAAATGACAACCAGATGTACGGCCTTCACAGTTTTATATCGCACATGAGCCGTCTTGATGACAGGGCGGATTCTACTGATATTGAAGATGTAACGAGACAGTGCGTCAACATCATCGCGAAGGTTCCGTCTGTAATCGCGAACAATTATAATATAACCCGTTTCAGGAACGGGGGTGACCTGATTGTTCTCAGATCGAAACCGGAACTGGGCATAGCGGAGAATTTCCTGTATATGCTTACCGGCGAAATGCCGGACCCCTATGAGGCGCTTCTTTTTGATATCGCACTTATCCTTCATGCGGAACACGGTGGCGGTAACAATTCAACCTTTACCGTACGGGTCGTGTCCTCAAGCGGCGCGAATACCTACATGTCCATTGCCGCCGGTGTTGCTTCACTCAGCGGGCATCTCCATGGAGGGGCAAATGAGTCCGTGGACCTGATGATGGAGGACATGAAGGCACATGTCAGCGACTGGGGTAATGAAAACGAAATATCAGATTATCTTAAACAGATACTGGATAAGAAAGCCGGCGACGGAAGCGGAAAATTATATGGGTTCGGTCATGCGGTGTATACCATTTCCGATCCCCGTGCAATTATATTAAAGAAGTACTGCCGTGAACTTGCACGCCGTAAGGAACGGTTCGATGAATTTCTTCTCTTTGAAAAGGTTGAGGAAATAGCCACACACATACTTTCTGAGAGAAAGGGAAAAACAATCAGCGCCAATGTCGATTATTATTCCGGGTTCCTTTATTCAATGCTTGGAATTCCCCGGGACATATTTACACCGGTGTTTGCAATGGCGAGGACTGCGGGGTGGTCGGCACACCGCCTGGAGCAGATTGTGCAGAACAAAATTATCCGCCCGGCGTATATTACGCCGAGACTTGAGGAAATGCAGTATCGCGAAATAGACGACAGGTGAGAGGTGAGGTCATGCTTTTCTGGCCTCAAGGCCTTTCATCAGAATGTGAATTATCATGTCCGGCATTTCTTCAATATATTTGTTGAGGTGGTTGTCATCTTCACTGTGAAAAATGAAACCCGCGATACCGCCAATGAGATGGTTAATCAGTTCGGCTGTAAGGTCAATATTTTCTATAGATAATAATCCGGAGACGGATCCTTCCTCCAGTATTGATTTTACCAACTCTTTTTCGTCCTTTATGCCTTTACTTTTGGCTTTCTGAAGCGTATCAAACTGATCGGCAATATCATAAATATTGATTGAATAATCCCTTCTGAATGAAAGCAGAAAATTCAGGTTGGATGTGATATAATTTTTGAGCTTGCTGATGGCATCTCCTTTTTGCTGCTCCAGATTTTTTTTCATCGTGATCATTTTTTCTTCCTGGATGAGCAGGAATACTTCTGAAATTATTTCATCTTTATTCTTAAAGTAATAATATAGTGCGGAAGTCGTAAGCTTGCATTCTTTCGCGATATCTTCAATGGTGGTTTTCTTTATGCCGTACCTTTTAATGAGGTTTGTGGCATTTGTGAGAATCATTTTGCGTTTCCGATCCATAGGGTACCTTTAAAAAAATTATATTGTATTTCGGGAATGATATTTCCTTTTAATCGAATATTCAATTTATATAATTGTATAAAGCAGGCAATGGATGTATATGTCAAGATGAAATTATTTATTGTTGTAATGTGTGATAAAATAAACAGAAATGAATATATGTTCATGCCGGTTTCGGTGTGTTTTACTAAAAAATAATTTTGTATCCAAGTGCAAGTGTTGCACAGTCATTGAATGCAAGGTGCTCATGGTCATCCCAGAAATAAGCTTTCATATACGTATCCAGCATTGTGATTTCCGCGTAAAACCCGTGGATTATTTGGAATAATTGGCTTTTAATCAGTACCTGTATACCGATATTTAATGCCACATGAAACCCGGTGGGAGGATAATACCAGTCAGGACAATCCGTTGAATATTGCCAGTGGACGCTTTTATCCAGGGCGAAAAGAAATGTTGTTCCCAGATAGAGAGGTGATAGTTCACATATTTCACCAACTGCGATACGTATAGGATATATTGAGTTTTTCCATGACAGGGTATGAATTTCCCTTCCTCCAATCTCTTCCGGCACATATCCGTAGAAAAGCGTGCTTTCCCAGAATCGCTGAAAGCAAAGATAGCCGATTCCTCCTGCCGCATAACCGATATATCCTGCTGTCTGTACAGAAATAAGGTCAGGAATATACCATGGTCGATCCGGGTTGTGTTCCAGTGCTGCGGAGTTATCAGCCAACATAAAAAAAAGGGTTATAATCAGAGCAGACGCTGCACAACATCTGTTTTTCAGAATGAACATCGTTCCACCTCGAAATTACCGTTAGTAAATGTGACTATCATGTAATGACCATAGCCGGGACTCCCGATCTGATACCTGTAGACCCCGTTTAGCAGTTCTTCTTTGCTGTTTTCATGCGCATGGCCGTGAATAGCGCAGTCAAAATATTCTGACACAATCCCGTTGAATGTGTCCACCTGTGACTGGCTGAACCTGTTGAAGGCGCACCCGGAATTGTCGATATGCGCGAATAGAACACGATGAGCGGCATTGCTCGCTGAAGCTTTCTGCGCAAGCCATCCGTAATCGGGTTCGCTGCTTTCCCAGTTATTGTTGTGGAAACATATGAATTCTGTACCGAGAAATGAGAATGAGAAGTTCAGGGGACCATACATCTTTTCGAAAATTTCAATTCCATAATCGAGACAATCATGATTGCCGATTATATTGATGGTGGGATATTTTAGCTTTTTGATTACATCGTATCCCCAGTTGAATTCCTTCAAAAGACCCTGGTTAGTGGTATCTCCGATAATGACAACAAAATCCAGATCACTGCGGGAATTGAAGATGTCGATGACCTTTTTTGTCTCTGTGTAGAAATGATGGGTGTCAGATATCAATCCTATTCTATAGGTACTGTTGTGTTCCCTGCCGCTTTCAAGTGCTGCAATCTTTTCGAGATTACTGGCGTTAAGGTTTTCATAATCAACATTTGTCATATAGGGTGAGTATTCCATATCAAAATAGCAGCCCGGCAGGAACATTACCGGGATTACAGACAGTGCGGTATATCCGAGATTGCGAAGAAATTGTTTCCGGTTTATAGTTTCACCTGAATTGGTAAAGATGGTGTATGTGTTGAGATTTTTTGTACTCATTATATGGCCTCCATAAAATCGAAAAATAGAGGAATTTAATAGAAAGTTCTATAATTCATATTTAATCACGGTATGGTGGCGAAGCAATAAAAAATTGAAAAATATTTTAAAATTTTCAAATTATTGAGCGGGTTACTGGTGTAAGAAGCCTGTAATTGCGGGATTTGCGGATAAAAAAAGAATATACTATTTTACTGCTTCAAAATACCAGTGTGAGATGGTTCTGGTAATATCTCCGAGGGTACTTCGTTCCATTATTCCGTACCGGTGACGGGTAAAGGGCGTGAGTGCCCCGTTAAGTTCTTCTTCATCATAAAAGGACACCACAGAGTTCCGGATATCTTTAAGATCAGTGATCCAGACATTATTTCCCGCGTGACGGCCGCTCCGGAGCATTGTGTCACGTGCAGACCTGAGGGTGCCGAAAAGCATTCCCCCGGGTTTTAATACGCGGTAAATTTCACTGATGATGGTGTGCATGTCTTCTTTTACGCAGTAGTGGAGTGAGCCCCATGCTACAGCAAAATCAATGGAGTCGGCGGCAAAGGGAAGAGCGGTATTGTCCCCCTGAACAAGAAGGGATTCCGGGTACAGCTCACTGCAGACACGAAGCGCGTTCATGCTGAAATCAAGGCCCGACACAGTTCCGATGCCGCTTTCAATCATATATTTCAAATGCCTTCCGGTCCCGCAGCCCAGATCAACAGCTGTTACACCGGCGGGGGAGTGTGTTTTCAGTACCGGGCTCATCATGCGGACAAGGGTTTCGTCGGGGTAAATCAGGACGGATTTATCCCTGGTGTAATGTGAATTCCATGAATCGGATTTATGCATTCTGTTGTTCCGTAGCGGATGCTGTTTTTTGAATTATGATTTTTTTCTTCTCAACTTCCTGTTCCGCGTTATCAATAGCCTGTTCCCGGTTCTTCCCCCCGGTAATGACGACGCCGATTCTGTCATGATTCGTGGCGGGACGTGCCGTTATATCGCCCTGTTTTTTGAACATTTTCCCGAAAATGAGATCTCTGGAATGTGTATCGCCATTGTCCTGTACCGACTGAATCGTTCCCGCACGCCCGGTGATGTAGCGGACCACGATTGTTTTTTTAGAAGCCTGGGCGCGGGGAGGGGTAAAGCTCCCCCCTGAGACGGCATTGATCGTTTCCTGAATAAAATTATATCCGGTCCTTTCAGGTATCAATATATCGGGAAGATATTCTCCGCCGAATTCCGGAACAGCTTCAATACAGTACAGGTCTTCATCCGGGGTAATACGGAGCTCCATAATCAAAGGTGATGCCGTGATCTCAAAGGCATCTGTTATCATCTGGCCGATTTCAATAATTTTATCTTTAAGATGGTAATATTTTGAAGGGGAGATGTGGATAATATCAATGAAATAGGGCGGCAGTGACGTGATTTTATCGCTGATATCTGCAAGATGATATATGCCCTTATGCACAATTCCTGCTGCTATAATTTCATCACCCGCAATATATTCCTCAAGGAGAAACCGGTTCTTTTTGGGTGTGTTTCCGGAAAAGTAATTCTGCAGCCCCCCTTCGTCCTGAATCAGCTCCACATTCTTTTTACCGTGGCCCACGAGGGGTTTCACTACAAGGGGGAATCTGTTTCCGTGCAGTGCCCTGAAGGTTTTTGCATCAATAATTTTGTATTCAGGAGTGGGGATTTCACTGGCGGTAAACACCGCTTTCATTATTTCTTTATGAATAAAGTCATCAATTCTGTTAAACGGAACAAGGGGAATATCAAACTTTTCCCCGAGGTAACATGCTGTTTTTACCGCTTCGCCGAAGGACTTTGAAAGTACACAGGTTACATTGCTCACCATAAGAGTTTCCTGGAGAGCAATATAAATATCTTTATAGTTTGTCACAGATTCCTGGATCTTAAGGTCGCAGAGCTGCATGCCGGGTGCCTGCGGATTGGCATCAACCCCAATAACAAGAAAGCCGGACTTTCGTGCTTCCTGAATGAGTTTCAGCTGATGTAATCCGCAACCGATTGAAACGAATACAGGTTCCGGTTTTTTTTTCCATTTTTTCAATATCATGGGTATCTGTATTGATTTTTTTTTATTTACTCAGGGTGTTCCTGTGAAAATGCCGCGCATATATAGTAACAGGGCAATACCATATTAATCGGCAGTTTCATTAATTGTTTTGATATCCATGGCGCGATAAATCAATTACTTTATTTGATGAGTAAGGTGAAATGTGAAAAATTTGTATATACATGACAATATGCCGCCGGATACCTTCCGTATAATGGGGGAATCATGATTATTTCTGCTTGAAATATTATATATTATTGTATATTCTGAAAGTGTTGCATTGAGTATTCACGTGACAGAATTCAGTTTTCTGGTGAATTGATCAGGCGGAATATTGCCGGCGACACTATTACATAAAAAATGATGAAACAGTCAGAACACATATACCGTTCTCTCCTTCAGACCCTGCCTGATATTGTGTATGAGGTCAGTACTAATGGTATTTTTACCTATCTCAATGATGCCATCGTGAAAATAGGTTTTACGCCGGAAGAGCTTATCGGCAGTCATTTCAGTACAATCATTCATGATGATGATATTGAAAATGTGCAGCGAGACATTGTTCTTTCGCGAATGGAAGGAAAGAAATTTGGTGATAATAACTCACCTCGACTCTTTGACGAGCGGAGGACAGGAAAACGTTTCACGAAACTTCTCAGGGTAAGGCTGAAGCAGAAAGAGGGCTGTGAAAATAATTATTATGCGGTGAAAAACCCTATCGTTGAGGTGGTTTCAATCGGCCTGTATGATTATAAAAACGGTGGAAAGCCCCAATTTAAGGGTACTATCGGTATTATGCGTGATGTCTCCCATGATAACCGATCGATGAAAATGGTATTGCAGACTGAGAATCATTACCGCCTGCTCCTTGAAAACTCATCGGATATTATTACTATTCTGGCAAATGACGGCACAATCCTGTTTAAAAGCCATTCAAATGAAAAACTCATGGGATATCCTCCGGTAGAATTAATAGGTGAATGTGAGCTTGATTATATTCATGAAGATGACGTGCCGTCGTTTGACAGCATACTGAAAGAAGAGAAAAAACTTACTCCGGGTGAAACGGAGCTTGAATACCGTTATCGACACCGCGGCGGGGAATGGCGGATGCTGCATACCGCATTACGGCGGATCACGGGGGATGGTGATGCAACACGGTGTTTTATACTCAATTCCCGGGATGTTACGGAACACAATGAAGCTGAGAAACGTTTTAAGCTGATTGAAGAGAATGTAACAGATTTGTTCTGGATACGGGACCTTGACTTTGTACCGGTATACATGAGCCCCTCCGTGAAAAAAATGAGAGGGTACACACTTGAAGAGGCCATGCGGCAGCGAATGGAGGATTTTGTAACTCCCGATTCCATGAAAATGCTTAAGGATGTATTCATGCATGAAATGGAACTCGAGAGGAGCGGTTCGGGGGACCCGAACCGCTCTACAACATTCGAGGTTGAATATATTCATAAAAACGGGTCGCACCGCTGGTTTGAAGTAAAGGCGTCATTTCTTCGCAATGAGAAAGGGGACGCGGTTGGTCTTGTGGGCGTTGACCGGGATATAACGGAAAGAAAAGAAATGGAGAAGTCCCTCCGGGACAGTCAGCGTAAGGAAATGAGAAATGCGTTAAACCTCGCGTTCCTTTCACGGGCGGCAATGGAGCTGGTCGAAATTACTCCGGAGGAGAATATTTACGATTTTATCAGCTGGAAGGTCCGTGAGCTCGCGGGAAACGCGATTGTAATTATATTGTCGTACGACGTGTCTGCGAAAACTATCACTATTGAATCATTTTCCGGCCCGAAAGGAACCAGTGATTATATTATTTCAATAACAAATGGAAACCCTGTGGGCCTGCGGACGCAGATACAGGAAGCGGAGATACTTCATCGGGCAGGGAATCCTGAGCTGCATCAGGTAAAGGGGGGCCTTGAAGAGCTGACACTGGGGGCAATACCGAAGGAGATATCAGCAAAATTCAGCGCTCACTTCAATATTGGTGAATCGTATTCGATCAGCCTTGTTTCTAAAGGTGAATTGCAGGGTGTAGTCGGTATTATGATGCCCGGAGATGTACCGCTGACCAGCAGGGAGATTCTTGAGACCCTGATTAATCAGTCAGCTATAGTGCTGCAGAGAAAGAAGGCCATTGATGCCCTGCAGGAAAGCGAGGAACGTTACAGGAACCTGGTCCAGAATGCCGGTGATATCATTTTCGGCACAGATGTAAACGGGCTGGTTTCATTTGTGAATCCAGTTGCGCAGCGAATTATTGGATTTACGGATGAAGATATTATAGGGAAACCATTTGTTGACATGATACGGCCCGACTATCAGGAGGGAGCACGGAGATTTTTCGGTCTCCAGATTGTAAAGCGGATTGATAATACCTACTATGAATATCCCGTGGTGGCCCGGGATGGTCGGGAGGTATGGCTCGGGCAGAATACGCAGCTTGTATATGAAGGTGAACGGGTGCAGGGGTACCAGGCTGTTGCCCGTGACATTACTGAACTGAAAAACATCCAGGAAAAACTGATGTATCTGTCGACCCATGATTATCTGACGGAATTGCCGAACCGGGCGTTGTTTCAGGAAAAGCTTTCTTTTGTCCTTGCAAGCGCCAAACGGAGAAAAGACCTCGCGGGAGTGCTTTTCCTCGATCTTGACGGTTTCAAGGCCGTGAATGATACCCATGGTCATGATATCGGAGACATGCTTCTGAAAAGTGTCGCGAGACGGCTTGTTGACTGTGTGCGGGAGGTCGATATCGTGTCGAGGATGGGAGGGGATGAGTTCACGATTATCCTCGAAAGCGTTCAGAATCTGCAGGAGATGGTTGCCGTCGCGAAAAGAATAATCGTATCAATTGCGAATCCCTACATGCTGGGAGAAAATGAAGTACACCTCACCGTAAGCGTCGGGATTGCCGTGTTCCCGACTGACGGCATAACCGGTGATGTGCTGCTCAAAAAAGCAGATGACGCGATGTACCGCGCGAAAGATAAAGGCAAAAATAATTACCACTTTTACAGCGACCCCTTTTAGAACCGGTGTCCGGTTCAGGACGCGTATATCACCGCGAGTATTTTTGCGGGTGATTCATCGAGGCACGTGACCCTGTGGGGAACCGTGGAATCATAATATATGCTGTCCCCTGCTTCCAGAATGTCGGTGTATGTATCAAGCTGCACTTCAATACGCCCCTCAAGGACAAAAATAAACTCCTCCCCTTCATGGCTGTAGGGGGCGCCTTTCCGCTCCATCGGCTCGAGGGTCACAAGAAACGGTTCCATGCTGCGGTTTATCTTGTCCGGCGC
>DAOSYC010000014.1:33284-37163 GCA_035380905.1 Spirochaetota bacterium
ATAAGAAAAGAGCACTCCGGGTTGCGCTGATTCAGGGAGCAGTATTCAAGGATTGCTGAAGCTCCGAGAGAGCTTCCCGTAAGAAAAAATTTCTGTTTTTCCGGTATCAATTCATCAATTATCTCTCCAATATCTTTTCTGAGACGCTCCATTGCAAAGCTTACATTCATATTCCGGGGAACAAGTGATGATTTCTTTTCCCTGGTTTCAATATAAATGGTTCTATAGCAGGGGGTGATTTCCTGCAGGACCCCTTTCCAGCCTGAAATCAGTGATATCCACCCGGCGATAAATATCATCACCGGTTTTTTGTTGTCCGTTCCGCCGGGAATAAAGTCAATAGCTTTCAGTCTGACACCGTCAGACATTCTTACATAATACTCTTTGATCTCTGTTCCTGGAGAGGTGTATTCTGCATATTCCATTGATCATCGTCCTTCGATTTATGTTGTTGGGTGGTGTTTCCCCGGTATTTCATAATCAGTATGCTTACGTCATCCATGAAGTTTTCACTGCCGTTAAAATTCGTCAATTCTTTAAATATATTTCTGCTCATGTCCCATGGCGGGTGATGTATGTTTTTACGTATCATTTCATAAAAGGCGTCTTCTCCCAGCATCACGTTATCTTCACCGAAACATTCTGTAATGCCGTCTGTATATAAAATTATGCTGTCCCCTTCACTGATTACGCCCCGTGCCTCTTCGTAGTTCGGCGGCATGATCTCCGCGATAATACGTCCCCTGGAATTGACAAGATCTATTTCGCCGTTTTTTCTTGCGATAATCAGCGGCGGGTGTCCTGCGCTGGAATAGGTGAGAATGCCGGTTTTCAGGTCAATGGAACAGACCCCCGCGGTGACAAAATGGTTGTCCATTTTTCCCGCCAGAGACTGATAAATGTTCAGCAGGGTTTTTGACGGCTGGTCAATGGTGTCGTTCCAGCGGTTTAACGACATCTTTACCATCGACGAAACCAGCGCACCCGCAACACCGTGTCCTGAGACATCACATACGAAAAGCCCCACATGTTTTTTCGCGTCATTGTAGATGATATCAACAAAATCACCCCCCAGTTCCATCATGGGATTGTATTTGTATGATATAAGGGCTTCATCCAGTACAGGAATATCCCGGGGGAGAAGCGCTTTCTGTAATTCTCCAGCCATAACTATCTGGTTTTCAAGCTGGTTTTTCTGGTCTTCAATGACATGCTGGTTGTTTTCAACCTGCCTGGATTTCTGCCAGCTCACAAAGCGGGTGTTGTTGAGGATGTAGATGAAACATGATATGACGATCGTGGTGCTTATAATATCGTTAATACTGTACTGTGTCCGCAGGTTTGCGATATCGATTCCTTTAAAAGAGAGAATGCCGAAAAAACATGTCAGTGATGCTCCAAGGATGCTGTAGGCGGCGCTTCTCTGAAGGGGGGCAATTGCGAGGACCATAAGCACAAAGAGGTATCCGCCGATATATGCCGGATCACCCCCTGTACACGCAGTGAGAATGCCTGTTGATATTTCGAGGTATGCGCCGAAAAGTGTGAGAAGCAGCAGACTTCGTGACCGGAGCCGTTCAATAAATCGTGAAACAAACAGCAGTAGTCCGATTATGGGGAATCCAATTCTGAGTACAATAATTATGGTTGCATCGGGATGGAGCTGCAGGTCAATCGGGATGTAGAACAGCCATCCCAGGGTAATCAGGGAGGCGAATGTCAGGATACGGCTGCTCTGATAGTTTAATTCCTCTTTAAATGTTTCCGGGTATGAGGTCCTGTCTTCAACAAGTTTAATATAATGAAGAAACCTTTTGAATACATTCAATGGTACACCTCTGAGTTGAAAAATAGCACAGTACGTATTACAGGATATCCATCACTATCAATGTCATGTCGTCTGAACCCTCGGTGGAACCTGACCATGATGCCATGTAGCTGAACATCGATTCAAGAAAATCTTTTCCCGCAAGATCGGCGGTCTTTCCTATATGGTCAAGGAACCGATTTTCTCCAAACAGTTCCCCCTCCCTGTTCATGAGTTCAGTAATGCCGTCGGTATAGGCGATGACGCGGTCACCGGGTTCAATGGTTTCTGTCAATAGTTCGGAGCCTATATCATCCATCCATCCCATGATTCTTCCGGAAGGGCTTAGCTCAATAATTGTGCCGGTCTTTCGACGGTAAATAAACAGCGGGGGGTGGCCTGCGCTGGCGTACTGCAGCGTGTTGGATTTCATATCAATCACAATATATCCAGCGGACATGAGCTGGTTTTTAAAATTGTTCCCGAAAATTGTATTTATCGCGGGTAGCATGGCGGCCGGTTCCGTACGGAGGTTTTTCTGTATAGAGAAGGCGATTTTCATCATGCCCGCAATAATTGCCGCGGGGATACCATGGCCGGAGGCGTCGGATATTATTATGCCAAGTGTGGTGTCGTCAATGTGATTGAAATCGTAAAAGTCCCCGCTGACAGACTTCATCGGATAGTAGCTGAGGTTGATATCAAGGCCCTGTATCTCGGGAATACATTCAGGGAGCGTGGAGACCTGGAGGTCCCGGGCAATCTCCAGCTCTTTCTGGAGGCTGATATATTTCTGCTGGCTGCTGACAGCGCTCTTGAGGGTCAGAAGGGTGTCAATCCGTGCCATCAGTTCATTGCGGTCAAAAGGCTTCTGCAGGTAGTCATTGGCGCCTGATTTGAACCCCGTCACAATATCATGGACCTGATTTTTTGCCGTAAGCATGAGGATCGGGAGTTCATAGATTTTCTTCTGTTTACGCAAAGTTTTGCATACCTCATATCCGGACATGCGCGGCATCATTACATCGAGAAGTATCAGGTCAGTTTCCTGATGATTGTTGTAAAACTCCAGGGCTTCGTGTCCGTTCACGGCTTTGTGAAACCGGTACCGTTTGCCGGAAAGAAGGTTTTCCAGTACCTGCAGGTTTATCGGTTCATCATCTACCGCAAGAATTGTATAGGTTGTGTCGTTGACGTCATCACTATGTAGAGATGATGGCTGCGCCCGGTAACTGAATGGAGTGTGGGTAATGTCCCATTCTTTTTTTAGATCGGATTGTATAACGGGACTTGCGGGAATCTGTGTATCATTAAGATATTTTGCATGTGCTGCGGGAAGCGAGAATGTAAAGACAGACCCTTTTCCTACTGTTGAATCAACCCCTATTGTCCCACCCTGCAGCTCAATAAGCTGTTTGCTGATGCTGAGGCCAAGGCCGGTGCCCCCATGCTCACGGGACAGTGATTCCTCAAGCTGTTCAAAAGATTTAAATATCTCCGCAAATTTTTCCCGGGGAATGCCGATGCCGGTATCGGAAATTGATATTACAACCATGTCCTTATTGGTTACGGTGGTGATTTTTTTCGCCTGCACGCGTATACTTCCGTGGTCTGTAAACTTAATCGCATTTCCAATAAGGTTGTACAGTATCTGCTGGACCCTGTTTTCATCTGCGTATACAAGGGGAATATTTTCAGGTATTTCATTTATCAGTTCGATATCTTTTCCCGTTATCATTGTTTTCAGGAGGCTGATGACAATTCGGGCAATCTGGTAAATGTCCACAGGGCGGAGTTTCAGGGTAACTTCGTTATTCTTCAGTTTTGAATAGTCCAGTATATCATTGATGAGGCTTGAGAGACGTTTCCCCGATGATACTATCAGGTTCAGGTTATGCAGTGTCGCATCGGGGAGTGTTCCCGTAACTCCGTCCATAAGGGATTCCGCGATGCCGATAATTCCATTAAGCGGCGTGCGCAGTTCATGGGAGGTGTTTGCGAGAAAATCATCTTTTATTTTATCGATCCTGGTAAGGGTAAGATTTTTCTCTTCAAGTTCAATATTAAGTCTG
>DAOSYC010000015.1:0-14459 GCA_035380905.1 Spirochaetota bacterium
TAAGTGGCGCAAAGACGGCAATAAGTATTAATAGCAGGACGATAACAACACCCGCAACCGCAAGTCGCTTCTGTCTAAACTCAAGCCACACCGCACCCCAGTATCCCTCCCGTTTCACAGTTCCGCCTCCAGCCGTATCCGGGGATCAACAAGTCCGTACATCAGGTCTGCCAGGAGGATCCCTATCAGCGTCAGCAGTGCCGATACTGCGGCATTGGCCATAATGACAGGAATATCCCGTGAAAGAATCGCTTCGAAGGCAAGGCGCCCCATCCCGGGAATGGAAAAAATCTTTTCCACGATGACGCTCCCCCCCAGCAATGAAGGCAGCAGAGTCGCCATGAGTGTAACCAGGGGCACCAGAGAATTCCTGAAGGCATGGACAAAGACCACCTTTTTTTCCGAAAGGCCCTTCGCCCGCGCTGTAGTTATATACTGCTGATTGATGACCTCAAGCATATTGGCGCGGGTATAGCGCGACAGAAATGCAAAACCGCTGTAGGTCAGGGTCACGACGGGAAGCACGAGATGCCACATCACGTTGGAAAGCCACGTGAAAAACCCCGCGTTCTCCGCCCAGTCGGACACGATACCGGCAACGGGAAAGAGATTGCCGTACTCGCTGCTCCCCAGAAACATAATGAGAAGAAGACCCACCCAGAAGGACGGCAGGGAATACAGGATAAACAGCACCAGACTGGCCCCTTTATCGTACACCGTGTCCTTCCGCACTGCGGCAAGAATCCCCAGGGGAATTGATATTACATAAATGACAAGAATCGTAATCAGATTAAGGGCAAGGGTAATGGGAAGGGAATCCTTAATCCGTGCCAGTACCGGACGCTTGTCCTTCCGGGACAGCCCGAAATCAAGTATCATAAAACGCCCGAGCCACTCAGCATACCCGACGACAATCGGTTTATCAAGGCCGTAAAGCTTCCGCTCCTGGGCTATCATTTCTTTCATTGCGGCGCTCTGCGACAGCTCTCCGTGTAGCCCTGCGCGGAGGGACGTGTAGTCACCGGGAGCTACCCGTATCATAAAATATGTTATAAACGTTATGCCGATAAAAGTCGGCACTATTAATAACAGGCGTTTCAGTACATATTTCTTCATTGCCCCTTCCGGACCTTCCATTCCGTGATATTGAGCCCCATTGTGTGGACTTTTACATTGTCAAAATTTTTACTCACCACCACAAGTGAAGGATTGCAGAACATGAAAGTATACGGCTGTTCCTCGTGGAGGATATGATTAAACCGCCGGAACATCCGTGCCCTTTTCGCATCATTAAACTCCACCCGGGCCAGTTCAATAATGCGGTCCGCCTCGGCGTTTGCAAACCCGCAATAGTTAGACCCCTCTTTAATCTGGGAGGAATGCCATAACTGGTACGGATCACCGCTGTATCCAAGGCTCCATGCGAGGGTCACCGCGTCAAAGTCTTTTTCCGTGAGTTTTTTCACGAACACTGCCCATTCATAGCGGTTGATATTCATCTCAATCCCCGCCTTAGAAAGATCCTCCTTCAGGATAATCGCCAGTCTTTCAGAGAACTTGCTTGCTGAGGTAATTGAAAAGGTAAAAGAAAACTTTTTCCCGTTTTTGTCAAGTATTCCATCCTTATCGGAATCAAACCATCCGGCTTCACGGAGAAGTTTTATTCCCGCTTCACGGTCATAGGGCCAGGGCTCAATGGAAGGGTCATGATTATCGCTGAAAATATAGAATGTACCTGTAACGATTTTCCCCAGACCGAACAGAAGTTTGTCAAGAATCGCCTGGCGATTCACCAGCTGGGTCATCGCACGCCGGACACGTTTGTCGCGGAACCATTCCCGTGCGGCATTCCAGCCGATATAATTATAATTCGGGGTATAATATTTCAGCTTATGAAAATCTTTTTTAAACTTCTCCGTATCGGTCTGCCGCACCCACTGGAGATTTGACACCGTCATAACATCCAGCTCACCTTTTTTCAGCATCAGCAGGGCGACATTTTCTTCGGGTACAACCCTGTACACCACACGTTTTATATCCGGCGGGGTTCCACGGTACCTGGGGTTCACCTTCAGCACTATACGTTTATTGGTTTCCCAGCTGTCAAACATATAGGGCCCGGTCCCCACAGGATGCCGGCCCGCAGGATGCTGATTGAAATCAGTTCCGTCATCGAATATATGTTGCGGGACAATCGGCATTCCTCCGAGAAACTCAAGGCGCATAAAATACGGCTTCGTACAGTGAAATTCAACGGTATATTTATCAATTTTTCTTATTGCGGAAACATCCATGAAATACACTTTCCAGGAAGCGCTTTCAACATCGGGTGATTTCAGCTTGTTGAATGAGTACACCACGTCATCAGCGGTCAGCGCAACACCATCACTCCAGGTCACCCCTTTTTTCAGGTAAAAGCGGTACACCAGACCGTTTGGACTCATCTCCCACCGCTCAGCGAGCTTAGGCTCAAGTATAAGGGAGTCATAATTACGCTCTAGAAGCGTCTCATAGAGATGCGCGGTAATTGTTCCCGCTACCGCCTCAGTCGAGGTAACCGGATTCAGGTTGCCCGGTTCAGCGCTAAGATGGATATACAGGGTATCACGGTCCCTTGTGGAAACCGATCCGCCGCAGGAAACACATGCGGCAATAATAATCAATACTGCTGACAGTGTATGCTTCATTACACCCTTCTCTTTATTTCATGGATTTTTGATGTAAAGGGATATACGTATTTGTCAAGTTTTAAAATCATTACATGTAAACCGAAACATGAACCGTATGTACTATTTATCATTTATAGACAGTATTTAATAACTGACTTATGATTTTTATTACATATATATCTTTATCCATTATATTTTGTACCAACATAAACAAAACTGAACACTCCGGAAAAAAATAAAATCCGCGCCCTGACTTATCAACAATCCAATCCGGGGTTACAAAAAAAAATATTTGCTCTCTGAAAATCAAACTCCCCTGTCAATAGACGCAAACAACTCTGAACAGCACCGCATAAACTGCACGCACTAATCCCTGAACAATTCAGGGCATAGAATCATTATGTCACTTATTAACCTCATATATCATGGAAATGTCACATTTTTCTTTTTAATCATATCCGGGGATATTTTTACCCTTAAAATTATACTACAATTGTATTTTTTTGTGGATAGTGTGGATAAATATGTGGATAACTCGACCTATGACACATAACATATTTTTGATTTCGTTGAATACAATACTTTTTCAGCGGACAATATCATTGACATTTATCGCAAATATGTAATAATACAATGGATTATTATACCAGACAATACCCGCAGCAGCGGTACACGTACAAGCCATGCCCCCTGTATAATGATGTAATAAAAATAAAAAAATTTTCTATTTTACTTAATTTTTTACATCCTGATGTCGATTATTATGAAAGGGGAAAAAATAATTTCGCAACAAGTGTAAGGAATATCATTTTTTTAAAAAAAAATGTTGCTTATACAAAAACAGTTGCTTATAATAACCCAATTATTTACAGGTAGAGCATCTATTAGAGCACGGAAGCTCGAAATAAAAACCTTGATCCGAAAGGTCTATCAACATAAAGGAGTGTAACCATGAAAGTCAAACAACTCAGGTCTGTCTCTATCATCGCGTTATGTGTAGGCGTTTTAATATTATTACCTGTTATCGCACATGCCCAGCAGACAGAACAGCCGAAGCAGGCAACAAGCACGACAACGGCTGATTCAAATTACGACCCTGCAAAGGATCCTGATTCAAGAATGCTGCGTTCAGATAACTACCTCAAGAGGTTCGAAGCGGTTGAAACCGTGGAAAATCTCATGAAAGACAATCTGGAGAGAATTTATCTTCTTAAAGTAATTGTATCTAACTTTAACGAAGCCGGCTGGAAGGAAAACTATACCAACATTTACAAGAAGTACAGAGACGGTCTGCAGAATTATTACAAAAGAAAAGTAATTACTTCTCAGAATATTCTCACTGAAAACCGTAAGGAAATTCAGGATCTCTTTAAAAAAGTTGAAATCAAATACAGAAAGGACGCAGAGGAAATGCTTGATGTATGCGCCAAGGCCGTCCTTATCGTATCACTGAATAAGCTTACCAGATATGATCCTGATAAAAACAAACAACTCATGGAAAACATGATGCGGCTGAGAGTGGCCTACGGAGAGATGGACGACGCGTACGAGTCGAAAGTGGACCACAAGTACATGTACAGCATTTTCCACTACAGGGTCGCGAAAACGTATGCTATCGCCATTATGAACGATCTCATCAATAATGAGATGAAACGCAAAGACATGCCTGATCCTGATGAAGAAAAAATGGTCGATGAGCTCATTCAAAAGAAAAACAGTCTTGACCTTGCCCGTCATCATGCAGACAACCTGAACAAGATTTACTCACAGCAGCAGCAAAGCAAATAAACACATTTCTATAATATTCAGAAAAAAAGAGGGGCTTCACTCCCCTCTTTTTTTCTGATGGTTGCAATTATTGCCACCACAAACAACAACGGGAAACAAATAATTATGCATGCCCTGAAGTATCTGTACATATTACCGTTGATTTTTGCCGTTATCGCCCTCCCAGGGAACGTCAACCATACATCCGCCGCGCCGGTGTACCGTATTGTCCTGGACCCGGGTCATGGTGGTGTCTGCCTCCCGAACAAGCAAAAACATGGAGATAGATACGATTCCCTTTCCGGGAGATATTTAAGTGATTTTGCCATGGGTGCCGCCCATAGAGGGCTATGGGAGCATATTCTGGTGTATCAGATTGCAGAAAAGACCAAAAAAATTCTTGATCTCTGCTCTCCCGACGCGACTGAAAGTGATTTCAATACATTCAATAAAATTCTGAAACGTTATACGTCAAAACCCGCAAAACGAATCCATATCATCACACACATGAGTAGAGGCAATTCCAGTAATATTGAAGAGATCAAAAAGAGGAAAGATCCCAACGCGGAATTCAGGCTGTACGATTATCCGGACAGTAAAGGTATCATGCAGCCCGGCAGGATATCGAAAATTAATGCGTTGAAACCGCATCTTGTTGTATCGCTCCATATGACATGCACCACGTCCAGAATATATCAGGGGATGAGTGCCGTTATTATCGCCCCGCACACATTAATGAATAACGGTCTTATGTACCTGAAAGGCAAAAAAAGTTCCTCTTTCTTCCGGAACAGCAGTTATACAGACTGGTTTCAGGAGTCAAATCAGCGCAGCAGCTGGGAATGGTTTCTGAATGATTCTGTGTTCTATTTCACAAGTTTCCCTATGAAACGGAACCGGAGTATGAGACTGGACAGATTCAGAGGATATCGTTACAACATGATTCAATGGGCATATCGGGACAGCAAAGGGTGGGAGAAAGCTGCCGCATCACATCCTGCTGGTACACAATATGCCAATTCCTACAGGACTTTCGCTCCCCTTGGAAAATTCTGGGAACGGGAAAAAAGCAAATACGAGCTCTTCCGACGTGAAGGTGGACCGGAAGGATTTGGCGGGGACAATTACTTCGCCGCAGCAGAAATACTCAGGTTCATGATATATTCGCTGCACCTGCGCGGGGAGGACCATCCGCATCAAAAGCTCACCCGCCCGTTTATTTCGACATGGTCAATACCATTGCATATAAACGCCGTGTCAGCGTATCTTGAGCTAGGCTCACTAAGAAACAGCCGTCACCGCTATCTCTTTACCAGGAAGCAGAATGAATTAGCTGAAGGCATCGCAGTGGGAATATACTCACTTTTTGCAGGTATTGAGCCTTCTTCAAAGAAGTTCAGATACACACCGAAGGGAAAAGAAATTGATTACTCCAGATACAAAATATCACACGACACAACATATTTTGATGTGGTTGTCGAAGAATAAACTGATTACTATATGCCCCCCGCTTCACAGGGTATGAAAAACCCCGCACCAGGATCCATTCCATGAATTCCCGATGCGGGGTATTTATCTCTTTTAAAAAAACTTATTTGTGATGTAGTGGAATTACACCGGCATTAATTTCCCTGTGTTTCCGTACCGGCACCTGCAGCTCCTGTTCCTGCTCCCGCTTCGTTTGTTTCCGCTTTTGGAGCTGCAGCAGCCTCTTCTCTTCTCACGAAAGAATTATTCTCAAAAACACCTCTGAGCTCCGTACCGTTTGAATATCGATACACGCCTTTACCGTCCATTACACCTTCCTTCCACTGACCGGTATATTTATCGCCATTGGGCCATATATACACGCCCTGGCCATGTCTTCTATCACCTTTAAATTCCCCGGAATACTTGGCACCGTTAGGATACACATACATACCCTTCCCGTCACGCTGCCCCTTATCCCACTGTCCGGTGTATGTTTCCTTGTTGGACCATTCATATGTCCCTTCACCGCTTCTTGCGCCTTCATTAAACTGGCCGATATACTTTGAGCCTGATTTTAATACAATAGTCCCTTTTCCATCAACACAATTCCCTTCACATTCAACCGGCTGATTTGATTTACACCCGAAAAAAAGAAATGGGATCATACACCCGAGCAACAATATCTTCTTCATGTGAATCTCCTTAATTTACAAAAAAATTAATGATACTATCCATTTCCCCTGAAGAATCAGCGGGGAAAAACTGTCACGAATTGCAACACATTACGGCACTATATCACTACTCACAGGCCATATGCAATTACTTTTTTAAAAAGGCAAATATCTAATACGATTTTTTTATCTGCCGGCAGAATGCACATTATTTTTTTACCGGCGGATATTTTTCCGGCCATAATACCGTAAGTCTGGCCCGCACGGCCTTCTCTGTTCCCTCCTCGGTCGGGTCATAGAATACCGCGTCCTCCAGGCCTTCAGGCAGATACTGTTCCCGGATAAAATGGTGCGGAAAATCATGGGGGTACCGGTACCCTTTTCCATATCCCATTGATTTCATAAGACCGGTAGGTGCATTACGGATATGCATCGGAACAACGCGTGATGTATCAGCAGCTGCTTCTTTCGCTTTTTTTATGGCACAATATGACGCGTTGCTTTTAGGTGCCGATGCGAGAAACACAGCACAATGTGAAAGGATAATTTCCGCCTCCGGAAGTCCGATATTTTTTACTGCAGTCATAACTGATACCGCAAAAGGGAGCGCCTGCGGCGCCGCGTTTCCCACATCTTCCGATGCAAATATAACCATTCTCCTCGCAATAAACTCCGGATTTTCACCGGCCACAATCATCCTCGCGAGATAATATACCGCGGCATTGGGGTCAGAGCCCCTCATCGATTTTATAAATGCGGATATTGTATCATAATGCCGGTCACCTGCCCGGTCATAATATACAGCGGAACGGTCATATGCCTCCTGCAGGATATCTTCCGTAATTATCCCGTCAACGGAAATCACCGATGCAGTTTCAAGGATATTGAGAAGCCGCCGGGCATCTCCTCCTGCAAGGCCCAGGAGATGACTGCGAACCCCCTCACCGAAAGAAAGATTCATCTCTTTTATTGCGTCATCCCCTTCAAGAGCGCGATCAAGGATTATACCCAGTTCATCTTCGTTAAGAGTATTGAGTTTCAACACGCGGGTACGCGAGAGAAGAGGCGCAATTACCTGAAACGATGGGTTTTCTGTGGTAGCACCGATGAGAACGACATCGCCGGATTCAACTGCGTTGAGTATGGAATCCTGCTGTGCTTTGTTAAACCGGTGTATTTCATCAAGGAACAGAAGTGTCCGCTTCCCCTCCCCGCGGTTTGCGGCTCCTGCAACAAGGACCTTCCGCACATCCGCGACACCAGAAGATATTGCACTGAGGAAATGCGCCTCCATACTGCACTGGTTCGCGATAAGCTTCGCAAGGGTCGTCTTTCCGGTTCCGGGATCCCCCCAGAAAATCATGGAAAACACAGAGTCCCTCTCAAGCATCTGCCTGATAATTTTCCCCTCATCCATCAAATGAGACTGCCCCACATAATCTTCAATTGTTACGGGACGCATCCGTTCCGCGAGGGGCTGCAGTTTTTTATCTTTATTCATTACATTGCACCATTTAAGTTCATGGTAATTATAATGCCTGAATTATCGCGAAACCATTATTTTTATCCAATAAAAAAATCCGGGAAACCCGGATTTTTTTTATACTACATTTCTTTGCGAAATTAAATTTCAGTGTACATGTACATGGTCACTGGAGGTTGCGACTGCTCAAAAAGTAATTTATTTATCAGAATCCGCATTGTCTCTTGACGATCTGACATTAAGTACCTTTTTGCCTTTTGACTGAGCGGCAAACCTTCTCATTTTCTTAAGCCGTCTTCGAGCTGCTTCTTCGCGCTTCCTTTTCTTCTCAGCGCTCGGCTTTTCGTAATATCGTCTTCTCTTCAGCTCTTTGAAAATACCTTCAAAGGCCATCTTTTTCTTAAGGTTTTTAAAGGCCCGCTCAAGGTCACCATTAACCTCAACTTCAAGTGGATTAGGCATTATGCAGTTTACACCCCCTTTTTTCGATGATTTTGTGCAACGCTATGATGTAATTACTATCTGTCAATAATAAAATAATTAAAAAAGAAGAAAAGGTCCACTACGTATTACGCAGCGGACCTTGTCATGCTCACAATTACTGTTTTAATATTCTTTTTTACTTCGCCATTTCCGCCTTCACAATATCAATCAACTTCTGTAATTCAGCACCGCGGACAGGCTGGTTTGATATATACTTTACAACTCTGTCTTTTCCAATAACGATTACAACGTCCTTGTCGTTACAGTTACCGAGGTTCCAGGCTTTTTGAAGGATGTGGCTTGGATCAGTAAGCACCACAGAATTAAACTTTCTTTCCTTCTTCCGGATCATAACACGGACTACTGAATTCGGCTTCCATGTATCATCAAGATTCACCACACCCATACCGCGGTATTTACTTTTATCAAGATTCTGCGCCTTGAGTGCATCGCGTACTGATTCATTATACTGATTGTCCGGATCAACATAAAAAACCGTAAGCACTTTTCTTCCCATATCGGGTATCCATTTCCCGGGATTATTATTTGAATCGAATAACTGGACATTACTCAATCTCTGCCCTACTGATGCAGCATTTACGTATACCGTAAATGATCCCGCAACCAATACCGCCAAGGCGACCATAATAACAACCTGCATGCGTCTTTTCTTTTGAATCATAAAAAAAACCCCCCATCCCATATTAGTTAATGTATGTCCGGTTTCAACGCCAAAACCTGAAAAAACGTAACTTCCGGACCATCAAATGTCAACAATAATTATTTATTTTTGATTATCCCGATGTGCCGTATTTTCAGCAAAAAGAGGAATGCCGCCACAGTGTTCCTTTCCCGGAACAATATACTATTCCGCACACGAGGGATAATCAGAACAGGAATACACCGGCATACAAAAAAAGGCTGCCCTTGCGGGACAGCCCTTTTTTGTATGCCGGCTATACTCAATGCTATTTTTCAATTTCCTCGTTTACAAGAGATATTACCTTTTGAATTTCAGCACCACGGACAGTTCCCCTGTTGTAATACTTAATTCTTCTGTCTTTTCCTATAATAATAACAATGTCTCTTCCGCTGGCGTCCCCAAGTCCCCATGCGTTTCTCAATGAATAATCCGGGTCAGTAAGAACGACTGATTTGAATTTTCTCTCTTTTTTCCGTATCATTGCACGGATAAGAGAATTCGGCTTCCAGGTATCTTTAAGGTTCACAACCCCGACAGCACGAAACTTGCTCACGGGAATTCTCGCTGCCTTCAGCGCATCCCTGAGAGGCTCGTTTCTGCTGCTTTCATCAGGATCAACATAGAACACTGCTACAACCTTTCTCCCGAAATCCGGAATGGTTTTACCCGGATTATCACTTGAATCATGTAAGCTGACATTGCGTAACGCCTGCCCCACTGATGCGGCATTGAGATACATCGAAGAGACACCCACAATGCAGGCGATGCACATGGCAACAATAACGTATTTCATTGTACGATTCATACAAAACCCCCATGTAATTGTAGTGTACGTAGTATATAATGCCATTTTAGCACACCTGCCCCGGGATTGTCATTTTAATTTTAGCATGAAGATTATTATTTTTTGTAATCTTACCACTCATCACTGTCACTCGACGTGAAAGTCCGTTCCCGCCGCATGCTTTCATTACTTTTCATGATTTTTTGATTGACCTCCCGCCTGCGTCATGACAGGAATATTGACTACAGAAAAGATTCATGGGACAAATACGAGGAAGAATGTCATGGTAAAGAATAATTCCAGCGAACCGGAAGCCGTACAAAAGGAACTGTCATTCACGGAAAAGATTATAGCAAAGACTACTGATGTAATACTAAAAGCGCGTCATATCCTGAACCAGATATACCTGGGAGAGGACACATTCAACTTCTTTCTCAAAAAGCTTATTAACGCAGTCAAAGTGTTCATTGTGGCAACACGGAAATTCCTGAAAGACAACTGTACCACAAAGGCCTCTTCTATTGCCTATGCCACAATAATATCCCTTATACCGACCCTCACTGTTGCCATTACCTTCTATTCCATCTTTTCCGGCGTTGGAAATAAGAAAGAGGAGATATTCAGGAAAATCACTCTTTTTATGCTGGAACACAATATCAGACTCAATATTGATCCGGTTCTCGGGGCGATATCGAGCCTCATTGATAACGCGGGGAAAATTGGCGGCGTCGGTGCTGTTATCATGATTTTTACCGCGACAGCGGTCCTGCGGACACTTGAAAAATCACTGAACGATATATGGGGAATAAAGAAAAACCGTCCCATGATGCTGCGGATGATATATTACTGGGCCGCCCTGACCCTGGGCCCCATCATGCTCATATCAGGAACAACCGTCGCAACACAGATATCAAACACCTTCTCCTCCCCCAATTACAGCGCCGCGGCATTTACAGATAACAGGGTCTGGTTTGCCGGCAATCAGGGACAGATTCAGTACAGCAGCGACTCCAGACTGAAAGCACAGAAAGTAAACATTGAGACCTTCGACTTTGTCAACCAGCGGATACATAAATTTGACGCTGCCGCAAAGACATTCATAGAAGATGAGTTCCGCCTTGAACCCATGGACCTGAAAAAGGCAACGTACGTTGACATGCAAATGATTGGGAAACGGGGCTGGATAGTCGGGAAAAATGGTATTATCCTCGCAACCGAGAACAGCGGCCGGACCTGGACCGTTGAGAAATGGGGATCATTTAATTTCAATGACATTCACATGCTAAGTCCCCAGAAAGGTTTTATCGTCACCGACAACGGATATCTGCTGTCAACAAACAACGGCGCCAAAACCTGGAACATACGGGAATGGGAGGGACATTCCTCAAGCTTTAACCACATTGCCTTTGACCGCGGGCGGGGAATCATATCCGGAGACAAAGGGACCATCCTTACAACAGATAATTACGGGAACACCTGGGATATTAAAAATATTCCTGCTGCAAAACGGAAAAACCTTTATGTCAACCTGAATCATGCCCATTTTGTCAACACCAACACCATCTGGATAGTTGGAAATGAAGGTGTAATGCTTACATCCCGTGACAGCGGCAAAACATGGAACAGCAGGTTTTTTCAGGAGAACAACTATAAAACCGCATATTTTATAAACCCGGAACAGGGATTTGTCGCCGGTGACAACGGAATACTTCTCAAAACTGTTGATGGAGGGAAAAAATGGCGGAGGATATCCCTTACTGACAGCAGAATCAACGCCATGGCATATGCGAATAAAAAACTGTGGATTTTCGGCGACAACGGTCTGATTATGAGCTCACGCAACAGCGGTTCAAACTGGGAGGGGATTGAAGGGAAAAGCTTTATTGTAATACTTCTGAATTTCTTTGCCCCCTTCATTTTCATCTGGCTTCTCTTTATGCTGACATATATCATCCTCCCGAACACGAAAGTTCCTTTCAAGCCCGCGGCAATCGGCGCGGCCTTTACCGGAACAGTGTGGGTGACGTTTATTCTGCTTTTCATTGTGTATGTAAAATATTTTGCCGGAGGATCAGTCGCGATTTACGGGGCACTTGCGGCAATACCTATTTTTCTCCTTATGGTATACGCATCATCCCTTATTATACTGTACGGTGCGGAGGTATCGTACACCCTGATGCACCCGCACACATATATCCAGCTGAAAAAAACATTGAAGGATATTAAGGACATCCATGTTGTGTACGGCCTGGCTATCCTGCATCACATCTACAGAAAATTTGAGACAGGAAACGGAGAAACAGGCTACAAGGAGCTTCTGAAACTAACATCCAACAAAACAGAAGAAGTGGACCACTTCATTGAGGTGTTTGAAAAAAATGGACTCATTCTCGAGAAGGAAGGCGACAGCTACATCCCGTCAAATTCATCAAAAAATATTCTGATCGGGGACATTATTGAGCTGACCCATAATGTGAGCCTCATGATTCCCCCTATGATGCCTTCATCGGGAACCATAAAAAAATTCATGCAGAAATTCCTGAAGGACATGGAATCATCGAGAAAAGAAATAATCGGCACCATGACACTGCAGGACATGATAATTGAGAAATAGTGTGTGATATACCGGGAATACCGCGTTATTCCCGGTATATAGTGAAGATAAAATCGAGAAGCTGATCACGCTCCTTCTCGTTCATCCCCGTAAATTCAATCCTGTATCTGTCAGGTGTGCCATTGCCGAGAGGGACAAGTTTCCCCATTATTGGAATATTTCCATCTTCAAGACAGATATGCCCTTTTATAAATGCGTCATCTTCAATACTGCCGGAATAGGAAACAACAGCCTCCCGGTCGCCGAGAGTTACTATCCTCCCGCGGAGAAATTCGACATCCTGCGTACTGAATACTTTCGCGCTGCTGTCGACACTGAAGGTGAAAAAGCTGAAGGGAATATCCACTTCCGCGGTCAGGCATTTCCTCTCTTCACTCCATTCAATATCATCGGTGTGTTTAAAAAAAATAAGCTTCAGATCAATCTCAAACTTACCAAGCACCTCAAGGGGAAATTCATAGGAGGCGTTATGCTCTACCCAGAAGTATGCCTCCACATTGTCGCCTTTCCCGACATGGTTGATAAATTCCCCCGGTGCTGAAACGGAAAGGAAATGGTCCGTATTATCAATGACAATAAGCTTTGCATACCCGAATCCTTTTTTATAAACACGGAGCACACTGTTCAGTTTCAAGTCTTTTGTTGTTCGGATTTTTTTCATCTATCTCATCCTGTATTGTTCCACACTCCGCACATAGCGAAATATGATGCATCTCTGCATATATCAAAGGTTTGCTTGTAATACCTGCGGAGTTACTGACGTGCTGTCAATTTTGTATATCTTTCAAAACGGCTCATAGTGTACCGGAAGCGTGTTATAAAAGCAAGTCATTATTTACATTCTGCACCGGGAATCTTAAAATATGACACACGAATCAATAATTTCCGCAAAATACCGGTGAAATCAAAAAAAAGTATTGAAATAAATACCCTGTTTTTCATTGAATCAAATATACCTGCAGTCAGATAATCAGGAACATTCATCCGATCACAAATTACAGGCACCACAACTGGAGTAATCATGCATATAACCAATGAAGACCTTGCACTTATAGCAAATACGGTACGGACGCTTTCCATGGACGCCGTCCAGAAAGCCAATTCCGGACACCCCGGCATGCCCATGGGATGCGCGGACATCGCGGCAGTCCTCTGGGCACAGGTAATGATATACAATTCCTCCGACCCCGGATGGGCAAACAGGGACAGATTTATTCTTTCAGCGGGACACGGCTCCATGCTCCTTTACTCCATGCTGCACATGTCCGGATATGACCTCAGCCTTGATGACATAAAAAACTTCCGGCAGCTTGACAGTAAAACCCCGGGGCACCCCGAATTCAGCCATACTCCCGGAGTGGAAACAACTACCGGCCCCCTGGGGCAGGGTTTCGCGAACGCAGTCGGCATGGCCTATGCCGCTAAAATGCTGGGAAAAGAATTTAACATACCCGGCAAGCCCCTTATTGACCACAGAATTTACGCTATTGTCAGTGACGGCGACATCATGGAGGGGGTCGCGTCGGAAGCGGCATCCCTTGCGGGGCATTTAGGGCTCGGCAACATCGTGTTCGTGTACGACTCCAACGGGATTTCCATCGAAGGCGCCACTGATTTAACATTTTCAGAGGACGTCGAAGAACGGTTCAGGTCATACAACTGGCATGTCCAGAAGATTGACGGCCACAATTACGGGGAGATTTTTGACGCCCTCACCGTGGCAAAGCATGAAACAGAAAAGCCCTCCATCATCATTGCGCGGACCGACATCGCGAAAGGCAGCCCCAACAAACAGGGGACCGCTGACTCCCACGG
>DAOSYC010000015.1:14559-36513 GCA_035380905.1 Spirochaetota bacterium
TTGCCACCAGAAGCGCCGGGGGGAAGATACTGGAATCCCTGTTCAGGGAACTCCCGAACATCATTGGAGGGTCCGCGGACCTGGGCCCCAGCAACAAGACCTTCGTGAAAGGATTTGATGAATCAGGCAGAAACACCCTTGGCCGCAATATTCATTTCGGCATCAGGGAACACGCAATGGGGTCATTCGTAAACGGTATCGCGTATTACGGGGGCTTTATCCCATTCGGGGCCACCTTCTTTGTTTTCATGGACTATATGCGGCCCCCTGTCCGTATTGCGGCGCTCAGCGGGCTCCAGGCAGTATTTGTCTTTACCCATGACTCCATCTTTGTGGGTGAGGACGGACCGACACATCAGCCTGTGGAGCAGCTTGCGGCGGCCCGGGCCATTCCGAACCTCACCGTGATCCGTCCCGCTGACGCGGAGGAAACCCGTGAGGCATGGCTTGCGGCAATTGAAAATACATCAGGCCCCACGGCCATGCTCCTTACCAGACAGAACCTCCCTGTACTTGACCGCCCGAAGGCACCAGCGTCAGACCTTCACAAGGGGGCCTACAGTGTGTATTCAGCAGGCGGAAACGCGGATGTACTTATTCTCGCGAGCGGTTCCGAGGTCCATCTCGCGGTGGAAGCCGCACAAATGCTGAAAGGAAAGAACATCAATGCGGACGTTATATCATTCCCCTCATGGGAGCTCTTTGAAAAGCAGAGCCCTGAATACAAAAACAGCATCCTTCCTCCTTCTGTCATGAAACGTGTTGTCATTGAAGCGGGAATTTCCATGGGATGGGAGAGATATGCCGGACCGGATGCCCTTTTCATCACGATGGATGGTTTCGGATCATCAGCTCCGGCGGAACTCCTTGCTGAGAAGTATGGTTTTACCGCTGAACAGGCGGCAGAAAAAATATCTGACTACTGCAGATAACATCTTTTCGAAACCGGAAGCCGCCCGGAAAGGAATTTCCCGGTGCGGCTTTTTTATTTTTCCGATGCATCACATACCCTGCTTTGGGGGCCTTCACCGGCACGTTTCTATATCACCCCGTATACGTATTTATTTCACCCTTTCCTCCGGGCAGAAAAGTTATTGACACACAGTTCTTATTTTCATGAGAATTGGATGGTCGTCCAATTTTTCTCACAAGGAGTCATTCATGCAAAAAATACTGCGCAACCTTCATGAAAAATACGGCGGTGGTAGATCGATAGAAGAACTTGCTCAAATCGAAATAGACATCAATGATGATGTGATTAAGGAAAAATTGATGGAAATCCTGAAGGAGGCATACGAGGAGCGTATGCCCTTCAATAAATTCCTGGGAGTAAAAATTGAAGTCATGACCGAGAACCTCTGCAAGGTCAGGATTGATAAAAAGCCTGAACTTGTGGGCAACTTTGAGCAGAACATTCTGCATGGAGGGGTTATTTCCTCGGTAATTGACCTTACCGGAGGCATCGCCATTCAGATGAGTGCTCTGTCAAAAATGGGGAAACGCACCATCGGGGAATTCCTTGTACTCTTCGCGAAGATGAGCACCATCGATATGCGGGTGGATTATCTGCGGCCCGGTACCGGGGAGTACTTCGTGTGTTCAGCATATCTGATGCGTTCCGGAAAAAAAGTCGCGGTGACCCGGATGGAATTCCACAATAACCGGAACCAGCTCATTGCAACCGGCTCCGGCGCGTATATGGTGGGTTAGCCCCGGGAATCACATACGATAACAGTCTTCGTCAGCCGGCACATTACATAAGTATGCTTATCAATATCGAGATAATAACGCCGGCAACAGGCAGTGCGATCCCCAGTTTCACGTTCGGAGCAAGTTCCTGTTCCGCATCCCCTTCTTTCGGGAGGGACGCTGCCGCAAAAAGCAGCCCGAATGTTCCTGTAATTAATCCTGTCGCTGCCCAGCCGACCGCGAAAAAACCGCACAACCCCAGAAGAATAGTACACGCTCCTGTAATAATAGCCCATGCTGCCATAGCGTCCCTCCTTGTAGTTATTACAAATAAGATATACATATACTGTTTATTTTTCAAATATAAGTTATAACCCAATTAAATATTTTTATGCCCGCCCAACGTGTCCGTCAATACGAAAACTGCTTGTAAATGACGGCAGCGTTTGCACACTAATCCCCGGTACACTCTGTTACCAGTATATTTTTCCAGGAGCAAACGGATGAAACTGTTTTCACGCCGGCATGCAGCGGGCATTATTTTTTTCTTCATAGTTATCTTCGCCGGCGCCTGCAGCAGTGCTGAATGCACTGAAACAGGTAATGACTGCAATACCAGATATCCGATACTTCTGGTACACGGCCTCGGGTTCCGGGACACCACCATGTTTCTCAAATACTGGGGCCCTGTCCCCGGTGCCCTGAAACAGCGCGGCGCATCGGTATTCCAGAGCACCCAGGACGCCTACAGCCCCCTCCGCGTCAACGCGATGCAGCTGAAGAAATCTATTAATGACATTATTGATACAACAGGCTGCGGAAAGGTAAATATTATCGCACATTCCCGGGGGGGCATTGAGTCACGGTACCTTATCTCAAGGCTGGGCATGGAACATAAAATCGCCTCCCTTACCACCATCGCGACACCGCACAGGGGAAGCACAACAGCCCGAGTGATACTTGATAAAGTCGGTGACAGTAAAATTATGGCAAAGATGGTTGACCTGTACGCAAAAATGATCGGCGACACGAACCCCTCCAGCGTTTCCGCAGGGAGGGGCCTGACTCCGGAATTTATGCGTTCGTTCAACAGGAACACTCCCGATGCGGAAGGAGTATACTATCAGAGTTACGGCTGTGTTATCGACAGCACCTACCCCAATCCGGTATGGCGGGCAATGGCAGCGCTCCTCGCGAAACATGAAGGCCCGAACGACGGCCTTGTGTCTGCAGAATCATGTAAATGGGGAAATTTCAGGGGAATACTGAAATGCGGGAATGACGCCCATGTGTCCCATGCTGACATCATCGGCCTCCATCTCCTGACCGGTGTCCGGTGCTTTGACGCGCCGTCCTTTTATATCACCATTGTGAGAGAACTGAAGGAGAAAGGGTTCTGAAAGCGCCCCCTATAACTCTGCCAGAAATTTGTCATACCGTTTTATCACCTCTTTCGGTTTTTCCAGGTGCGGAAGGTGACCGCATTTATCGACAATAAAGATGCGGCACTTCTGAACTGTTCCCGCGAACCTGTCCGCGCTTGATGGATGAAATAATGAGTCCTCCGCCCCCCATATAACCAGTGTCGGTGCCTGTATGTTCCGCAGACTGCCTTCCAGAATATCCGCGCCCCCGTGCAGCAATTCTTCAAAAATTCTGTTCTGAAGGGTGTATTCCCCGGCTCCCACTTCAGTAATGTACGCTTTAAAATGTGCAGGCATTTCAGGCGGATTTAAAAATATAAGCTTCATAACGTTATCAAATTCTTCAGGTGTCCTGTAGCTGAGTATGTTTTCTCTTTTATTCAAAAATCGTATCTGAGCCCGGGAAGGAACCGGAGACCTTACCCCGAAGGCATCCATTAGAAGAAGGCTTTTCACCCTTCCGGGATTTCCTGCGGTAAAATATGCCGCGATGGCTCCTCCCATTGAAACACCCACAAGATGAAATTTTTCCAGTCCAATCACGTTGACAAAATCCCTGAACCTCGCAGTCTGATGGGGGATATCGTAGCAGGCATCTTTCTTTCTGGTACTTTCACCGAAGCCCGGTATATCAGGGGCGATGATCCTGTATTTTCCGGCGTAATGCTTCAGCAGTTCACCCCAGTAATCCTTTCCCAGGCCGAAACCGTTAAGAAATACTATAGTCTCCCCTGTACCGCCCGATAGATACACCCATCGGAATTCCCCCGCCTGCACATCCTTTCTTTCAAGGCCCGCATCCCATCTGGCATACATGTTACTCAGTGATATTATCACTCCGGGATAACGATAATATGTTATTGCGGCGAACAAAAAGATGCTCACCAGTATAAGTCCGGCAAGTTTACATATTCTTCCCATAACACCTCCAGGAAACAGAGCAGTACTATCATGGGGCATGTTACTGCATCAACCTGCAAAAAACATCCCCTGCATATTATTGACCACATCCTGTATACAATCAAGCTATTTATATATTTATGAGAAATCAAATAAAAGCCGGTATATTCACCCTCTATTGAATGGATATAATATTTTTCTTGCTTTTACGCCTCGCGCAGCATATTACTGCATCATGGTACATATTTTACACATCCCCGGTGCCCTGTGAAACTTCCCCTTAAAATTGCATGCATTATACCAATGAAACATGTTGATACCCATGAGCGGTGGATCGTTGTCCCGAAAGCCACTCCGGGGCAGTACCGTACATCAGTGAGGGGGCTGAAACAGAAAAAGGGTAACTGTTTGTTTGACAACGCGGTACCAAAGGTGCTTATTGATTTTATATTCCGTGCTGTTGTGCATCTCGGTGTACAGCAACGGACAGTTATTGTGGTACGGGGGACAGTAAGGCGGCATGGACATGCAGTGCGTAACGCCGTTTCCATGAAAGAACTTCCCTGGGGGACCGGCACCCTGATTGTAATACCAAGACGGCTCCGGTACCGGGACTGTATGGTGCTGCGGATTGACGGCAGGGAACATGAAATACGGATCATGGAAAACATTGTTCTTCAGGCGCTCCTGCGCCTCGGCCGTCCCGGAATGAGGCGTGAGTGGTATCCTGATGCCGCCGCTGTCGTGCTTGCCCTCGGCTGGAAACATCTCAGCGACAAGGTCACCCATGAAATTTTCCGGATCCGGCGGGGACATGCCGGCGGGAAATGAATGGTTTTATCCCTTGTTTTCGTGTAACTTTTTTTCTTCCCGCATCACTCAGCTCAGTATACACAGTTCACACCGAAACAGGATTTACTCATAAAATTTTTATAGAAATAGAACAGATTTTTAACATACCCCGCACATATTTTATTATCACTGAGGAAATGGAGACACAATGGACAAAACCAAAAGGATTGCCCTGGTTGCGCACGACAACAGGAAAAAGGACCTCATAGAGTGGGCTGAATGGAACGCCCCGGTACTGCTCCAGCACAGGCTTATCTGCACAGGAACAACCGGGAAGCTTGTGGAGGAGGCCCTTTTAAAAAAGACACCCCCCGATGAAGGGCTGCCCTTTATGATTACAAAACTCAAGTCAGGGCCCCTCGGAGGTGACCAGCAGCTCGGTGCCATGATTGCCGAGGGCGAGATAGACATCCTGATATTTCTCTGGGACCCCATGGAGCCCCAGCCACACGATGTTGACGTAAAAGCGCTTCTGCGTATCGCAGTGCTGTACAACATTCCCGTGGCAAACAACCGGTCTACCGCGGATTTCCTGATTTCATCACGGCTCTTCGGGGACAGGTACAGCCCCGTGCTGAAGGACTATTCGGCGTATATCGGCCGAAGCACTATTCAGGGTCGATAACGGCACACTGTTACGCCAGGGCCTCTGAGGCAGAGACAAACCGGGCCCCGGCATGTTTCATCTCCCCGATTGCCTTCTCCCCGTCACCCGGATTTACGTTCACCGCGCGTATGGCCTCCCGCACCACCTCCACGGAGAACCCGTGCTTCAGGCCGTCCAGGACGGTATTCTTCACGCAATAATCCGTCGCCAGTCCCGTCACGACAATTCCCGTGACCCCGAGGGCCTTCAGACGATCTGCGAGATCCGTGCCTTCAAAACCTGAATACGCATCTGAACCGGCCTCTGTCGCTTTTGAAATAATCACGGCACTGTCCGGGCGGTACAGATCAGTATGGAATGCAGCCCCTTGAGTATCGGCAACACAATGGGGCGGCCAGTCACCGCCGTTATCTTTAAAGGATGAATGATTAACCGGGTGCCAGTCTCTGGTAAAAAACACCGGAAGCCCCATGGATTCAAAACGGCGGGTCAGTTCATTCGCGGGCTGCACCACCATATCACCTTCAATCACCGCCAGGGAACCTCCCGGACAGAAGTCATTCTGTATATCTACATGCAGCAGTGCCTTTTTCATTGCACACCTCCTAATAATGAACTCCCGAGAGCCTCGGGTTGGGCCTGTACTTTCGCCCGGCCTTTGCCATATCTTTTCCATGTACGCGGACTATATCAGCAGTATAATCAAAGGTCCCCTGCATCAGACAGCTCCCCACTCCGTATGCGTCAACCGGGACCTGCAGCTTTTCAAAAGCAGCTATCCGTTCAGGATTAAATCCCCCGGACACGATGATCTTCACATGCTGATATCCCTCTCTGTCCAGGGCCTTCCGCATCATGCACACCAGTTCAGGCACCACGCCGGTGGGCTTAAAATTGCTCATGATAGGAACTACCGACCTGTCCACCATGTTTTCAGATGTATCAAGGCGCACACCCCACAGCTTATCCCCCATGGCCCGGGAGCAGTCGAGGGCGGTACCGATGCAGTCATTATCAAAATCAACCAGGGCGACAAGGTTCGTCTCGGGATAACTCTCCCCGAAGAGGCGGACCGCCTGAACCGTATCACCCCCGCATGCGGCGATGAGGGCATGGGGAACCGTGCCGGACCCTTTCGCCCCCCACCATTCCGCCTGGGCGTCAGTGGAAACGCCGTGGGCCCCGCCGATGTGGGCGGCATACCCGTCACCGCCCTGCACCGCCCAGTGATCAAAGCGTGCGGGGAAATACAGCACCACATGACCGTTCGCCGCTTCCACCACGTTCCGGACATTCGTGGCTATCTTCGTACGGCGCGCCAGTATCCCCAGATAAATGGTTTCAAGATGGGCAAACAGGGACGCGTCGCCATGAATATGCATCACGGTTTCCCAGGGCGATATGGAATCACCGTCATGGAGCGCATCAATTGTAAGATCCTGAAATCCGTCCTCCCAGAGTTCATCCAGCTCCCGGGCGATATCAAGCTTCTCCCTGAGGGTCCCGAGGTACGCGTCCTTGTCCTGCAGGAAACGCGACCGGGCCGTGCGCTTCAATTCGATAAGCTGATCAAAGAGCTTGAATGCTTTTTCGTAACTGGTATATCTGCCGCTTGCAAGTTTCAGCACCGCAATCGCTTCATCGATTCCGCAGAGTATGGCATCTTTTTTCTGGAATACCTGCATGGTCACGTCAGGATGGAGGTTATGCTGTTCCAGCACCACCTTCTCGCGCCAGAAATAAATATCGCTGAGATATCCCCGCCTGAGTTCCTGTACGGGAAGATCAAAGAGATGACTTTCAAGTCGTTTTTTCATAGGTGCCCTTTCATTCTGGTTATTACTTTTTTCGATATCATCTATCTATAAGGAAACAGCTTACAGGCATGAAGTCAATAATAATATTATTGCAGCTCATGAGAGAGAAATAAGGAAACGCACTGGTATCAGAAGTAACGGGCTTCAGATTATTACCTGCGGGAAACCGCCCGGGGAGAGCAGTATTTCACTACATGCAGCCCCTGCTGCCGGATTTTATGCGCTGCGGGATATCGACCACACATAGTCAAAGTGTGTAGAAAAATAAGGAAGCGGGGAAAACCGTATTACCGCATCACGTACCGCGTCAACGGGGTATTCAGCTGAAATTTCCCCCACATGCTCCATAATACTATCCTGCGATGGACGGCGCGGTACCGGTTTTATGAAAGTATAAAGATTTTTGAAATCATTCCCGTCGAATATCCAGGCAGAATCACCCGCGACGTAATGATATTCTTTCCGTAAATCCTGAACAGAGGCGGTGAAGGAAACAAACACCCGTGCCTTCGCGCCGCTCCGTAAAAGAGCAGGGACATCGTTAGACAGATCACCTTTTTTCAGGGCATCAAGAAGGTCATGGACCTTCTCAAGCTCATGAGTATTCATGGCATCTATTGTTTTTTCATGAAGTTCAGCCATTTTCTTCTTCATACTGAAGCGGACAGCGAGATTGTAGACCGTAGATACCACAAGAACTGAAAGAAATGTTATACCGAAAACAGGGTACTCAACGGCATACACCGCCACGAGCAGCACCGATATGATGATAAGAAACATAAGAATGATACAACCCGACCCGGCGACATTCTGCGGCCGCATCCATTTCGGCATGAAGGGCTCCCGGTAATAGTCCGGCCCTTCTGCTGCCTTCACGACGAGCCTGCGCAGGGCACTCCCGAACGTACTAAAAGGCGTCGAAGCGCGAATACCCATCGCTTCGTATGCATACTCGTTAAGGGACTGGAGACGGTCTTCAAGCTGCCTTTGAAGCCTTTCCTGCGCCTGTGCAGATACATCATATCGTTCCATCGCTTCCATAATTCAATACTACTCTATCAGCACAGGATGTAAAGTGTTTTTCACCATTCAGACCTGTTCTAAAAAACGGGAAACAGCTCATTTTAATTAAAAAGAGTTTGACGAATCTTCTGATTCGAATAAAGGTTTTTCAACTAACAAATATCATTATCATACAGGGGATGCTATGCAGACGAGAACGTATGATTTCATCATCGCCGGTGCCGGTCCATCAGGTCTTGCCGCCGCCATTACCGCCGGACGCCTCGGTGCCTCATGCGTGGTACTTGAAAAAGGGAACCGTCCCGGTCCCGAGCCGAGAGGTGAAAGCATAGCCCCCTACCCCCTTATGGATGAGCTCCTGGGAAAAGACTGGCTGAAACACAATAGTTCGAACGATCCCGCATACAGAAGGTTCCACTCCCCCATGGACCGGAAAAACACCCTTATTGACGTCCACCAACCCTATTATTTCTTTTACTGGAATGACCTCATGGAACACATGAAAACACTGGCAGAGGATGCCGGAGCGGAATTTCTTTTTGAGTCGGAAGTTATCGACATACTTGAAGAGAATAACCGCTGTACCGGAGTGCAATACAGGGACAAAAGCGGCACATTGAAGCACATTAACGGCACCACCATACTGGGCTGCATGGGACACAGAGACCCTCTTGGAAAAAAATTCGGGATTCAAAGAAACAATATCGACTGCCCGACCGTTAAGTTTTTCAGCCATAAAGCTCCTAATGTGAAGCTTTCAGAATATCCCTATCTCCAGTTTTATCTTATTCCGCCAAAGATGCTTGATTACGCTCCGGCACTGCCCCCCGCCGTGGCATATGTGTTCCCGCTGAAAGACGGTGAAATGGAAGCCGGATTGATGCTTCGCTTAAGTCAGCTCAACAGTATCAAGGGAATCGAAATTCCCGATGAAAAAAAGATGATGGAAGTCTGGGACAAGCTGACAGCAACATACCCGGGATTTTCATACTTTTTCCAGGGAGCCGAAACCAGTTATAAAAAATTAACCGTAATTTCGAACAGGGAACTCTTTGAAAATGTAATCCCCCACGAAAACGGCGGTTTAATCCTCATGGGAGACACCGTGGGTTTCAGCGAAGCAAACGGTTCATCCGGGCTGTATTTCGGAATGGCCCAGGGAAATTTCTGGGTACAGGAAACACTCAGGGCCCGTAATGAAACGGCTGATTTCTGGAATAACGACTATGTAAAATCCGCACTCAAGAGATACAAACAGTGGGATGTGTATAAACATATAAAAAAATCCTACAAGGACATTGTGCTGGCCGAAAAGATAATGTTTAAATATCTTGGCTCCGATAAAGCACTCAACAGAATGTGGAAACCAATAATGGCCCTTTTACAGATGAAAAGCTGATACATTTGTAACACCTCATTGGATAATAATACATTGGGAATTGATATCGTTAACGCAATATTACGGGCAGGAAAGCTCTCACCTGTATACTATCCAATCTATCATTTCAATTAATTGCAGCCGGATACTCACGTATCACCAAATATTGTATCACATGTCAACAAAGAATGCACATTTTAGAATATTTGGACATAAACAATAATGGTATACGTTTAAAAAAATTTAAATTTTAAAATAGAGAAATAATTGACTAAACGAACAATGTTCATATTATGGCGCATGTGTTCTTTATGTGATAGATGCGTACTTATACAGCGTTCCATTTATCGCTTATTTGATAAGAGACTAATTATTTTTACATTAAGGGGGAGGCGAGTATGCCGAATACAGATATCTTAAATTTACCATGGAAAGAAAAATGGGCATGGGAAAGCACCGAACTTAAAACCATCACCCATCATTTTGTTGAAAACACAAAAAAATTCGCCAATAAAGATGGCCAGCTTTTTAATCCTGACCTTTATCATGGCGACAACAATGGAAGACTCTCATGGGGTGAAGTATATGCCCGGGTAGAAGATTATGCCTGCGGACTCATTAGCATTGGCCTTGGCAAACAGGAAATGGTTGCAATCATGGCAGCAAGCGGCCCGTACTGGACCCATGCAGACATGGCGTTGGCATGTGCAAATGGAGTCAGTGTAACAATTTACCCGACTCTATCCATTAAAGAAGCATCGTATATTGTAAATGACTCCGGAAGCAAATTTATTTTTGTCAGAGGAGATGATGTACTTGAGAAAATCCTTTCAGGCTTTGATGCTATGCCGAAGCTGGAAAAGATCATCGTCATGGACCGCGAGTACAAAAGCAGTGACGACAGAATCATCGGAATGGGTGAACTGCAGGAAAAAGGAATTGAATGGAAGAAAGACAGTAAGAATTACGATGAATATATCGCAAGAAGAGACGGGATATCGATGGATGACATCTATACTATCCTTTACACGTCCGGTACAACCGGCCAGGGGAAGGGAGTTGTCCTGACTCATCATAATTGTACATCACGGATGTACGGCGTAAATGAATACTTCGATTATTTCGGCATGGGCTTCAAGGAGGAATACACAACACTCTGCTTCCTGCCTCTATCACACATATTTGACAGAGGATCATGTCAGGCAACTGCTATTATGTGCGGTGCAACTATCGCGTACGCTGACAGCCCGGGAACACTTCTTGACGACCTGCAGAAATACAATCCCCACTGGATCAACTGTGTCCCGAGATTATATGAAAAGATATACATCCAGCTCAACCAGAAGATGGGTGAAAGCGGCCTGAAAAAGAAACTGTTCGACTGGGCGCTGAAGATTGGAGAGCAGGCATACGAATACCGGAAAGACCCGGCAACCGGCACCTACAACATGGCGCATGATTTCGATCTCCTGGGCAAACTTCCCGCAGGATTGAAATTCAAATATAAAATAGCCGACAAGCTTTTTGCGAAAGTACGGGCGCTGTTCGGCAAGAACTTCCAGCATTCTTTTTCGGCAAGCGCTTCAATATCACCGGATCTGCTTAAGTTCTTTTTTATCATTGGAATACGGGTCCTTGAAGGATATGGATCAACTGAGAGCTTCAACGCCTGCACCAATACGCCCCTTACCCACTGCAAGCCCGGCTATGTAGGGCTCGTATCAAACGGAAGCAGGGCCAGAATATCAGACATTGGGGAACTCGAGCTCAAGGGAGCCGGTATATTCGGAAAATACCTTAACAAACCGGAAGAAACGGCTGAGTCCTTTACGAAAGACGGATGGTTTAAAACCGGTGACAAAGTCATCATGGACGAGTTCGGCTATGTGAAAATTGTAGACCGTATAAAAGCAATTATCTGTCTTTCAAGCGGCAAGAATGTTGCCCCTGCAAAGATTGAATCTCTTTTTGCCACCAGTCCCTATATTGAACAAATTTTCACTATTGGCGACGAGCGGAGCGTAATATCGACCCTGATTGTACCAAGCTTTACGTTCTTTAAAGAAAAGTTTGACGCAGAAGGAATTGATTACGATAAAAGCAAAATAGAAATTGATAATTCGGCAGGTGTACCCATTGTATGTAAAGTTGGCGAGGACTTCATCGAGAAGGGAAATATAAAAGAGCTCATCGCACAGGAAGTAGCGAAAGCAAATAAAGAGCTTGAAGGATTTGAGCAGGTAAAACAGTATACTATACTTACTGAGCGTTTTACCGAGCAAAACGGTATGCTGACGCCGACCCAGAAAACGAAGAAAAAGAACATTCTCGAAACGTATTCCGATCAGATCGAGAAAATGTACAACAGATAAACTCTTCAAAGAAATTCTGAAAAAAATCCGGTGAGCAGGGTAACTTCTCACCGGATTTTTTTTCGTATAATTCCACATTCCCGTGTAAAAAACTTGCCAACCTGACACTACTGAAATATATGATAATAATTGTGTCTCCTGTTCAGTAGAGCAGATGCACTATAACTATATGTCACGTGCCCCATGAGGTTCGGATACACTACAAATCATCTGTTAGAAGGAGAATACCCATGAGCTATGAATTTTATTCTGTTGAAAAGAAAGGCCACATCGCCTGGGTCTGGCTCAACCGTCCCGAAAAAAAGAACGCCATGAATCCCCCGGCATGGACGGAAACCATCCCGATTTTCAAGGAGCTCGATGAGGACGATGAAGTACGCGCAATTATCCTCGCGGGGAAAGGTTCCTGTTTTTCGGCGGGAATTGACCTTCCAAGCATGATACCGTTTTTCAGTGAACTTCTTGAGAAACAGCAGTACGGCGGTATCAAAAGAAAATTCTATGAAAAAATACTTTCATTGCAGGAAGGCATTTCCGCAATGGAAAAGTGCAGAAAGCCGGTCATCGCGGCTGTTCACTCCTTCTGCATAGGCGGGGGCCTTGACGTAATAACGGCATGCGACATACGCCTCTGCACAAAGGATGCATTGTTCTCACTCCGTGAAGCGGCGATCGGGTTTGTGGCCGATGTCGGAGTACTCCAGCGTATCCCGACCATTGTGGGTCAGGGGACCGCGCGGGAACTTGCCTACACGGCAAAGGATATTGACGCACAGCGGGCAAAGGACATCCAGCTTGTAAACGAAATCTATGAAGACTACGACAGCCTTCTGAACGCAGCGGAAACCATGGCGCAGGACATTGCGGCGAATTCCCCTCTCGCGGTACAGGCCTCAAAGGCGGTGCTGAAATACGGTATTGGCAAGTCCATTGATGACAGTCTGAAATTCAATGCCGCGGTAAGCAACTACACCATTCCATCGAACGACCTTATAGCAGCGGTGGAGGCATTCGCGCAGCGGAAAAAACCGGAATTTTCCGGCACCTGACACTACCCCGCTGCACAGTAAATAAATGCCGAAGCATACATTTTTTATCGCATATAATAAAAAAAGAGGCTGCCTTTTTAGACAGCCCCTTTTTTTATTTACTTATACATTGCGTCAATCAGGTCCTTGTACTTATCCAGCACCACCTTCCGCTTCACTTTCAGGGTCGGAGTCATTTCACCATCATCCTGCGTAAGCTTCCGCCTGAGAATCGTGTAGTTTTTGATGCGCTCATACTCCTCAAGTTCACTGTTCACTTTCTGGATATCCTCATCCACAAGCTTTTTCAGCACATCCGTTGCAATGAAATCCTCTCCGACTTCCACGCACATAGGTGCCGGCTCCTCAACAAATACCAGCTTCGATTTGTCGTAGGGAACATTATTGGTGTTATAATAATCAATAAGCGTCTCAAACCGGGGTATTACAAGTGCTGTAACATACTTGCGCTCCGAACCAATCGGGAACACCAGTTCAACCCAGCGGCTTATGGAGAACTTGCTTTCAATTTTGTTCGCGGCGACATTTTTGCCCGTATCAAGCACCATAAGGCCCTTTTTGCGGTCAACAATTTTAATGTATCCGTCAGCAAGCATTTCAACAATATCTCCGGTTTTATAAAATCCATCCGGGGTGAATGCGTCCTTTGTGGCATCCGGATTGTTCCAGTATTCAATGATATTGTTATCACCTCTCACCTGCCACTCGCCGTCTTCCGCGACACGCCCCTCGACACCCACAGCAGCCGGCCCCACAGAGCCGGGGAGAATTTTGTGCAGTTTGTTAAGGTTAATTGTATTACATGTCTCCGTAGCGCCATAACCCTCGATAATACGGATACCCATGGCCATGAACACCTTGCAGAGGTCAGCCGGAAGGCTCCCGGCGGCGGAAAACGCAAAGCGGTACCGCCCTCCCAGGAGCTGGCGCACCTTGCTGAAAAGAATTTTATCGTAAAGACGGAACTTGAATGCGAGCCATTTCCCTATTCCCGCCGTCAGGTCAATCCCTTCCGACATGTCAACAAATCCGTTCGCGTCGGACCTTTTCTCAATAACCTTCAAACCTGTCGCCAGGGCCCTGTCGAAAATCATTTTTTTTACTTTTGATTTCGACGCCTGCTCACGCATCGCCATGTACACCCGCTCGTAAATTCTCGGTACTGACATGAAAACCGTTGGCTTGAAAATCTGAAAATCTTCCACTATGGTTTTCGGAGATGAATAGGCAATGGGAGTAGCGGAAAGCATTGCCGTGGTATGGCCGCATTCACGCTCATAGGTATGGGCCAGCGGCAGAAATGACATTATTACATCGTCATCCCGATAATTCGGAACAATCCTCATGTCCCTGTTCGCTGCGGCGTTGATGCTGAAATGGGTATGGACCGCCCCTTTCGGCATGCCTGTAGTACCGGAAGTATAGACGATGGTCATCCTGTCGGTAATTTCTACGGACCGCCACCGTTTCTCAAATTCATATTTATCCTTCGCGAGACGCACAACACCCATCTCACGAAGCTGTTTAAAGTCAATGACCATGGAATCGCTGCTGCTGTACTCATCTTCCATCATCACTATTTTTTCAAGGGCCTTCACGTTCCCCTTCACAGAAAGGGCCTTCTGCAGATTATCCTCTCCCTGGACAAAGACAATTTTTGAACCGGAATCGTTAAGAATGAAGGCCATTTCCTCTTCCGACTGTGTGGGATAAATACACACCGTGATTCCCGCGGCGCTGAGAATCGCGTAGTCCGCCCTCATCCAGTCAGGAGAGGTGTGTGCCATCAGGGCAACCCTGTCCCCCTTCACAACTCCAAGCTCCATAAGTCCGGAGGCAAGCTCCTTCACAAGTCTCCATATTTCCGCATAGGTGATACTGTTCACCTTCCCGTCCGCACCGCGCCACATCTGGGCTTTACGCTGACCGAACCTGGTCGCATTCCGGTTCATGAGAGCCGGAAACGTACACTGTTCGATATACCATTTTGTTGATGATTCGTTCATAAATCCCCCTCACTGCTTAAAATTAAATATATAATGCTACACATCCCCGCGCCTGCCGACAGAGGCTCATCGCGTATCCCCGGTCCCCAGCAACCGTTGCGGCGAATTCACACCACCCTGTCAGCAGTATTTGATACAACCCCTTTTTTGAATAACATATCCGAATGTTCATTTTCCTGTCAAGGTTTAATCACCTGCAGCATTGTTCATACCCCCCGCCCGCAACAGCACACTCGTTCGAATTACTCTCCATATCACCAAAAAAATCCTTGAAGAATAGACCCGGCAATGCTGATACTAACATCCGGGAGAAACCTGTATGATTTCATATGACATTCCGGGCCGTGGAGCCCTTTCAATATCGCATCTTCTTGTGGATTACAACGGCACTGTCGCACAGGACGGCATTCTCATCGCGGGAGTCAGTGAGGCCCTGGCCGGCCTTTCAAAGGTACTCACCGTCCATATTATCACCGCTGACACTTTCGGCAGCGCCGGTAAGGCAATACAGGATATCCCCTGTACGCTGAAACTTCTGGCACCGGGGAACCAGGCGGAACAAAAGCAGGCGTATCTTCACGAACTGGGGGCTGATATTACGGCATGCATCGGGAATGGCAGGAACGACTGTCTCATGCTCCGGGACTCCGCACTGGGAATCGCGGTGATCCAGAAGGAGGGGGTATGCGTCGCGGCACTGCAGGCGGCAGATATCGCGGCAGGAAACATCATAGACGCCCTTGAACTATTCACGAACCCCCTCCGTCTCAAGGCAACCCTGCGTACATAGCAAACCCGGAGACACCGGCCTGATGTGTAATGCGGCCCCGCCTCAGGAATATATCAGACAATGAGCACATCACAACCGGGCGGCAGAAGGGCCCGCAGGAGAGGCAATGATTAAAGCAGTATTATTCGATATAGACAACACCCTGATACTCTATGATGAATTTGAGTTTTTCACACAGTATATTCCCCGGGCATCTGAGGTATTTGCCGATATCATCCCCCCTGAATCATTTGCCGATAGAATAATCTCCGCGACGCAGAAAATGATGCTGAATGACGGCTCCCTGAAAAACAGGGAACTCTTTCTCAATCACTTCTGTGGAGACCGCAATGACCTCTGGGACCACCTGTGGGACAGGTTTATGGAGTTCTACCGCACAGATTTCCCTGTGTTACGTACCCTGGTCATCCCCCCTCCGGGCATCGGGGAGGTTTTCTCACGGCTCCGGGAGCTCGATATCATCCTTGGCGCCGCCTCGAACCCCATCTGGCCCGTAGAGGTACAGAAGATGCGGATTTCGTGGTCGGGAATAGACGCGGATGTGTTTCGCTACATCACACACATCGAAAATATGTCATACTGCAAACCACGCGAGGAATACTATTATGAAATTTCAGAGCACCTGCAGGTTCCTCCCGAACAATGCCTCATGGTGGGCAATGACCGCATAAACGACCTTGCCGCCGGGAAGACAGGCATGAAAACCTACCTCACCACGGACTGCGAAGCTGTTGAAGAATCCTCCCTTGCACTGAGCAGGCGGATACGAAAACACAGCAACGCCGGTGAAACACCCGCTGATTTCACCGGCCCCCTTTCCGGAGTCACTGATGTCGTTGAATCACTTTTGTGCTGACATCAACGCGCTGCATACAGTATACGTACGATGCTCATGGAGAATCGTCATGGCAGCATATTCTTAAAAAACAGTTCTCCTTTTTGAAAACAATTGACGAATATTACAATACTGCAGTATAGTACCCTTTTTCATAACCTCCGCAGCAGCGCGTAACTGCATCAGCCGATGCGTCAGGTACCGGGAAAATGAAACAGAATATCGCTTACCCGAAACATAATGGAGTTACAGGAATTGGATACACCGATAGATTATATTGATGATGATGACCAGCTGAGGGAACTTGCGGAACGGCTCTTGAGTGAAAACATTGAGGAACTTGCCCTGGACCTTGAGGGGGAATACAACCTTCACCGTTACGGGATGCACCTCTGCCTCCTTCAGTTGTACGACGGAAAACGATGCTATCTCATTGACCCCGTTGCCATCAATGACCTCAGTCCCTTTGATCTTCTTCTGAAAAGCAGCATCATGATTGTCATGTTCAGCCCCCATACCGATCTTCTTCTTCTGGAACACCTTTTCGGCTACAAGGCGGTAAACATTTTTGATACACAAACAGCTGCACGGCTCTGCGGACATACACAACTTGCCCTTTCCCGCGTCATTGAGGCGGAACTGGGCATACAGCTCAACAAGAGCAAGCGCAAACAGAGGGCAAACTGGTGCAGGCGCCCGATACGGCAGTCCCTGATCGAATACGCAGCTGATGATGTACTGTACCTTCTTGAACTGAAAAAAGTACTGCTGCAGAAATTAACAGATCCGGAGAAACTTGAAGAACTTGCAGAAAAAAACCTGGAGTATGAAAACGTGAAGTTCAGGGTCAACAAAAAACCCTATCTTTCCATAAAAAACTCAGGAACCCTTGATAAGAACGAAAAAATTTACCTGAAACACTTTTTCAATGCCCGGGACAAAATAGCGCAGAAAATTGACAGGTCCCCCCACAATGTACTCAGAAACGAATCCCTTATTGCTGCATCTCAAAATGCCCCGAAGAGCAGGGAAGAGTGGAAATCCCTTGAGGGATTGAACCCCCGGGCCATCCCGCTCCTGGAAATTTTTATCCGCGCCAAGGAAAGAGCGGACAGGGCAGTGGAAGAAGCAGAGTCACGCCTCTCTCGTCGATGAACTGATGAAAAAGCGCGCCAGAATTATTGTAATAACAAACCCTATAAGCAACGATACCCCGAGAAGCACGTAAGACCATATTATCATGCTCCGCGCCTCACGCGTCATCTGCTGTTTAATCTCATTGCCTATTTTTTCCTGAAGGCGAATAAGACTGTACGTTGTGTCTCTCAGGTCCCTGAACCCCACGACCCATTGCGCAATCAGGGCCTTCGCTTTTCCTATCTCCCGTTTCTGCGCGGCGACATGAAACCGTTCACGGGCGAGGAGCGGATTTTTGTTCTTTTCCTTCCATATCCGGGCAAGTTCCTGCCCCTCGCGGGTCAGGTTCACCGCCATAAACTCATTCCAGATTTTGTTATATTCCACAGCCAGCTTCATTGAATACTCACGTCTCTTCTTCACTTCTGCCATGTCTCCCCTTTCCGCGGCGGAAAGCTCCTGAAGCATGTTAATACGTATCTGAAGAAGGTTTTTCGCGATTCTGTTAAGGTTTTTTACGGAAGTAAACTGGTTTGAGTGGAATGAATCGAAGGCTTCATTAGCGGAAACAAGTGATGATATTCCCTTAATGGAGGTGTACGCTATAATAACAATAAAAATAAGACAGAATAAAAATACCTTGAACGCGACTTTCAGGTTATTCGACTCCTGGGAATCCTTCATAGTACCTCACATGTGAGAATATTGCACCGGCAGATACAGGTAATTCCATGAATGATATGCTGCCGGCATGGGATTTCAGTTCAATTCCAGCATACCTCTTTTGCGGCTAATTATTATAAAAAATCATTATACTACAAGAAATAAAATCACAAAAACAGACGGTAACAAATTATTTTTTCATTCACCGGCATGTTCCGGCAATATTATCCGGTTTTGAATAAACCCTAACCCTCATATACCTTTTATCGACATCACGAAAAGAGCATTTCACTATTATCCGCACGTATTATACACCGCTTAAAAAAAATGTTTGAATTCATATCACTCCCGATTTACTGTGTCCTTCCACACGTGAATCTGTGAATAAATTTCAATCCAGGATAAATCAATGCAACCAGTTAACCATGACACGCTGAACCTCTCTGACGGGAGGCTCATTGTACCATCCGGCTACTCACCGTATCTCAACCTGCGGAAGACAGAAGAAGCCATTCAATTTATAAAAGACCGTTTTCAGCGGGAACTTGCAGCAGCACTTAATTTGTCCCGTGTATCCTCCCCTCTGTTTGTCGTGAGCAATACCGGGGTCAATGACCACCTGAACGGTATTGAAAAGCCTGTGAGTTTCGGCATAAAGGACATCGGGGAGACCGCGGAAATAGTCCAGTCCCTGGCGAAATGGAAACGCCTCGCCCTTTCCGATTACGAGTTTGCCACCGGCGAGGGTCTCTACACCGACATGAACGCGATCCGTCCCGATGAAGCCCTGGACAACCTTCATTCCATCTATGTGGACCAGTGGGACTGGGAACGCATTGTTGATAAAAGTGAGCGTTCGGTTGAATTTCTAAAGACGATTGTCAGGAAGATATACGGGGTGATACGGGACACTGAAAGAGAGGTATGCCGGCATTATCCTGAACTCCCCGCCCCTTTTCTGCCGGATGAGATTGAATTCATTCACACTGAAGAGCTCGAGGAACTGTATCCGGCCCTCACCCCGAAGGAACGGGAAACGGCAGTCTGCAAAGAGAAAAAGGCGGTTTTTATCATCGGTATCGGGGCGAACCTGAAATCAGGGGAACCCCATGACGGCAGGGCTTCGGACTACGATGACTGGTCCACGGAAGGTGAAAATGGACGGAAAGGCCTGAACGGTGATATCTTCGCCTGGTATCACCCCCTTCAGTGCGCATTTGAATTTTCATCCATGGGAATACGGGTTAACGCGGAATCTCTCATGAACCAGCTTGAAATCAGAAATGAGCTGTTTAAAAAGGAGCTGTACTTCCACCGCCGTCTTCTTGAAAACCAGCTCCCCCTCACTATCGGCGGCGGGCTCGGGCAATCCAGGCTGTGTATGTTTTTTCTCAGGAAGGCCCATATCGGTGAGGTCCACGCGAGTATATGGTCGGATGAAATGATCAGTGAGTGTAAAAAATACAAGATACCACTGCTGTAAACATATCCGCAACATCGTTTCCATTGTACATGAAGGGTCCTGATGTTGAATGATGTCAGTGCCCTTCTATTATATCACGGGTTTCAGCACGTTTTTTCCGGAAGTTCATAATACTGGTATAAAAGAACCCCAGAGCGAATCCCAGGGCCAGTATAATAATGATAAAAAGAATAAGGGGCACATTCAGGTCCCAGAAAAGCAGCTTTAACTCCACCGGGTGTGTGTTCTGGGTCGCAATCACGCTTGCCAGCACTACAAGAGTTATCATCATAGTCGTTTTAAAATTCATTTCGTTGCTCACCTTTTCAGGATATTCATGCTGCATCTATGAGAGTGTAGCGGCAGCGGCAATGAAAAGTCAACAAAATCTTTTTCAAAGAATTATACCTGCCATGTGTGTACACACGATAGCAGGTATACATGTCATACAGTGCTGCTGGTACTTTTGTGATAGAGATATCTGAGTAATTGATACAGGTTACCGGGCCCTTCGTCTCTGTTTTCCCTGATGCCGTGCAGCTTTTTTTGCGCCGCATTTGTGGCAGAATCCCTGAATTGTTTTCCCCTGTCTCTGATGCCTCTTGGTCCAGCGACATTCGGGCTTCGCTTCGCACTGTGCCTTGGTCAATCCACGGCAGGGGCTCGCGTTGCGCGCGGAATGAAGTTCTGTTGTGTGCATTACTGCAAAGGCGAACATAATGCTGAGAAATACCGGCATAACCTTTTTCATGTATCCTCCTGGATATATTAATTATATTTTTTGATGAAAGGGCTTTATCAGAAATCACGGGAGTAGTCAAGCGTTATTTAACAGATAACATAATAAGTTCACATCGTATGGACTGCTTCGGTCCATACTGATGTGAACGCTGACAGAATACCGCATAATTGATAAACTTTTTTTGAAATCTTCTCTGTTCCAGTACATATTAATACTACATAACACTACCCCGAACAAGGAGACATGTATGTCACGATTCAAGATAGACGGCGCCAAGTTTGAAACCATCGAGGAATTGAAAGAGAGCCTCTGGCCCCTCTATCAGGACAGAATGAGCAGAGAAGAGTTCGAAAAATATGTTAAGGAAAATGTTCAGGAAATCGAATGAACTGCGTATATCAGCAGGAAATAATATACCTCACAGCCTCCGTGAACCCCGCGGGGCCCCTGGCATCCGTGATCCGCACATTGCCGCCCTTCACAGGGGAGATATCCCCTTCTCCGACATAAAATGACTGCGATACCTCATTGAACATCGGCAGATCATTATAGCTGTCTCCCGCAGCAAAGGTAAGAATTTCCCCGTTTCCGGAAGTTTCCCTGTAGTGTGCAATAATTGTCTTCACCGCGGCGCCTTTATCGACATCAACTGACGTGAAATGGAAAAAGCGCTTTCCCCGAATCACCTGCAGTCCATGGGCCCTGAGCATCACATTCAGTTCCGGCAGTTCTGCATACAGAAGATCATTTCCATTCTCAATGATAAAAGGAATTGAAGTCCTCCGCTTCAGCGCATTGCGGGCCCCCGTTTCATCAAGGCCCGTCAGATCCGCGACGTTTTCCCAGTCCATATCATGAACTGGGGTCAGAGCATGGCCCGCGGCATCCCGCAGTATAGGAAGGCGCTCCCGTAACTCCCCGCATGGAAGGCCGGACAACTGCAGCTCATAGGGACTTTCATTGCCGCAGGAGCTGTTTTTCCGCGCGATGCCGCCCCCGTTTTCAAACACAAAAGGGGCACCAAGCCCCAGGCGGCAGTGGATGTCAGCCATTTCATCAAAGGTTTTACTTGAAACCAGTATTAATGGTATGCCATTATCCTTACAAAGAGAAATCCCCGGAAGGGATTTCTCGAAACTGTAGGTATGGAAGTCCAGTATTGTTCCGTCAAGGTCGCGTTACCGCCATTTGGCACATGAAAAACGCAA
>DAOSYC010000016.1:0-4156 GCA_035380905.1 Spirochaetota bacterium
TTTTACTTCTTAAACCGTATCTCCACCGATCCGCCGTGCATGTCGTCGAATCCTTCCATGCCAGCCATTGACACAACGGACTTCCTTGCTTCGCCAAGGGATTTCTCGTTGAGATACTGAAAGGACGTGTGCCGCATGAAGGTGTCCACGGAAACCCCGGAAGAGAACCGTGCCGCGCCGCCGGTTGGAAGGATATGGTTGGTGCCTGAGTAGTAGTCGCCAACGGCCACCGGCGCATAGGCCCCGAGGAACAGTGACCCGACATTCTTTATTCTCGTAAGGTATTCAAGGGGGTTTTCAACAATAAATTCCATGTGCTCAGGGCCGAAACGGTTGTTGAAGTCAATTGCGGCATCCATTGAATCCACAACAATAATAAGGCCGCTGTTTTTCAGGGAGGCCTTTTTTATTTCATGCCGTCCGCCGCCCCCTTCAATGTCCTTGTTGATGACATCGCGCACCTCTTCTGCAAGTGACCGCGACGTGGTCACGAGGACAGCCATTGCCATCTCCTCGTGCTCCGCCTGGGAGAGGAGGTCGTAGGCGACCCATTCAGGGTTTGCGTGTTCATCGGCGATGATGAGCACTTCGCTGGGGCCCGCCATTGAATCTATCTGGATAACGCCGAGGCTGAACAGATAGGTTTTCGCCGCGGTCACGAATATATTGCCCGGCCCCACAATGATGTCCGACTTCGCGATTGTCTTTGTGCCGAAACCGGCAGCGGCGATCCCCTGGGCCCCTCCCGATTTCAGGACCTGTGTCACACCAAGGAGTTTGCAGACCGCAAGAGTTATTGCAGGGATATTTCCTGTTTTGTCAGGCGGGGTGATAACGGTAATGTTTTTCACTCCCGCAATCTGTGCGGGAATAACTCCCATGAGCACGGACGAGGGATACGAGGCCTTTCCGCCGGGAACATATATGCCGGCGCTTTCGATGGCGTCAAAGGTCATTCCCAGGGTAATGCCATCCTCTCTTGTATAGATAAAATTGTCCTGCGTCTGGTGGAGATGATATTCCTGAATGTTCTCCTGTGCCTTCCGGAATGCGTCAAGTATATGTGCAGGTGTATTATTGTAGGCGTTGTTGATCTCCGCTTCTGACGCAAGAAGCGACGTGAGCTTTACCCCGTCAAATTTTTCAGTATACCCTATAACCGCCTCATCTCCCTTCTGCTTTACGTCATTCACAATAGGGATAACGGTGTTGATCATGACTGAACTGAAGTCGTCGCCGAACCTGTTGTAGAGTGTGTCAAGTTCCTGCGGGGTCAGGTCCTTGAAATGTGTAATTGGTATCATATTAATTCTCCCTCTTGGCCGTTCTTTCGAGGCCTGAAATGATCAGCCCGATGTATTTACTTAACATAGCACATGTCTCTGCGGGTAAGACAAATAATTTATTGTGAAACAGTCACTTTGTACGGAATATGGTGGTTTTTTTCCGTGAAATTTGGCAAGCGAAAAATCTTCACAGAAAATTAACATTCCCCATATGTAACCTTTATATGCTGAAGCTATTTATTATGCAACGGTCATGGATGTGTGGAATTATTTGATATAAAATAATCACAAGGAGTAAGATATGTTAAAACTCTGGTGTATTGAAAGGGCGGCAGCATTAACAGGAAATGTGAATAAAATTCTGTTTTTCCTGTTTCTACCGGAAAAAGGAAACCTGAGTATCATTGACCGGATGGTGTACAGGGGGCTTGTGAAGATGGTGATACTGGAAAAACGCCTTGATCGGGCTCTGGAGCGGTGTTTCCGCAGTACATCAATCAGGTATCTCAGGTTTGAAATGCGCACAGCGGAATAGGTGCTGTGCAGCCCCTTATGATAATAGCGTGTCCGCAGTTTTATGTAATTGCGGAGCGATTATATATATGATATATATAAAGAATTCTTCATTCACATCCTTCTGATAAAGGGCCGATTTCCGGCCTTTTTTTATTCTGCGTAGGGAAGCCTTTCCATGTTTGCTATTTCATTAATGGTGTGATACGAAAAGAGGACATTTTCATAGAGAAAATCGAAGTTGATAGTGCTGAAGGTGTCATTTTCGGTATGATAGTTATCGTTCCGGAAAAACGCGGTGTCGGTCAGCATAATATTGCGGTAATTGAAGCGGTTAAATGACATATGGTCCGAAAATCCTATTCCGGGAATCGACGAAGGCCCGATCATGTCATAAATTTCACGGTTTTTTTTCGCATGACTGTTATACACACGTTTCCACAGGTATGCCAGATCAGCAGATGACGGTAGTGATACCACCGCCAGGTAGTTGCCCTGCCGGGGATAGTCGCGTTTCATGTCGGCCACAGGAAATTTTTGCTGTACCTTTTTGCCTGCGAATCCCAGCATTTCCAGGCACACCATCAGCTCGATCCCGTCATTGCGCTCCCGGGCGTTTTTCGCGTGGACCATGCTGCCCATTTCATCTGTGGAGAAATAAGGCGGTTCTTCAAGGGTGAATGCCACAAAGCGTACTGTCCGTTTTGCAGGCTTCGCAGACATGAGGCGGTGCAGTTCAAGGAGCCCCGCAACGGCGGATGCATTGTCGTCAGCTCCCGGTGTGCCCTCAATGGTGTCATAGTGGGCGCCTATGAGAATGATCTTTTCCGGGAATTCGGTCCCCTCTATCTCGGCAATGACATTATGTACAGCTTTGCCGTCGGCATGGTATTCCTCCAGGTATGGCGTTGAGCCCTGTTCCGTAAAGGTGGTATGAATAAAATCCCGTGCGGAGGTCAGGTTGCTGTATAACCTGATGGTCCTTTCTCCAAGTTTCCCGGCAAGGGTGTAGATAATCTCCCTGCAGTGAGCGGTGATCTCTTTTTTTTCTTTCCTTTTTTTTAATAATGTTGTAATAATCATTTGTAATTTAACAGTTAACCGGTAATAGTTGCATAATACTATTTATCCGGACAGAATATATCTCTCCAGGCTCAGGAAGCATGGAGAATGGTTTTGTGTGTTGAGTAAAAAAAACCGGTCGGTGACCGTTCGGGCTGTAAAGAATCGGCAACGGATTGTTTACAAATACGTGGACTTTTTTTATAGTAATAATAAATTTTTACAATTAAAAAAAGAAAATCATTGACTTGAAATTAATTTTTATATAAGTTTGCAGAAAATTTTGATAAACAATTTTTTTATATATACTATTTTTTCCGTCTCGGTGTATTGTTTCTTACAGCCATACCCCAGGGGTTTGTTAAATTATGAGTGAGATTTTTGGTGTAAAGAAACATCAATTAAATAGAGAGATTAATTATATCGCCAGAAAGGTTGTTGACTGCGATTATTCAAAAGATATGATACGTAATGAAATTGAGAAAAAATTCTGCAGTGTGTCCCGTAATGAGCAGGATTATCTTTTCAATACGGTGCTGGAAAAATCATATCAATATGTCTGGGCAGTTGACGGAACCTCCACCATGACGCAGTTCGGGCGTGTTCTTCGTGATTATTCCAGTGAGGCACTACTCCCGATTCAGGAACGAACTGTGAAAGATTCACTGGCAATACGGCTCTTCGAATTCCTCAGTGATGTAATTAACAGCAGGCCTTTTGCCCTGGTGAACGGTGGAAGTTTCTGTGATGAGTTTTATGACCACTGTATTGACCGGATTGCGGATACCGATATACCTCAGTCCGTTGATGATCATGAGCTCCTTATAATATACCTCAAGCAGACTGCCCAGATGCTCAGGAATACACGCTTTTTCTCAATAGATGGTGGTGTTCCCAGGGTTGATATATCTGATATTTCATGCACTGAAATATACCTTGAATTTTTCGCCTCATTCTGGAGCCGGGTAAAATGGGACGATATATTCCCGTCAAATCCTGGAGCTTCCCGCGATCTGATGAAGAGTAAGCATATCCTTGTTGATGTACTCCTGAATTCCGGGGCGAAAGCTGAGCTGAATTCGGTGGCGAACAATTTTTTTACCATGACCGGATTCGGCCTCCGTGATGATCTTCTCCTTATATCCTATCTTGATTTCTACTTTTTTACATGGCTTTCGCACTTTAGTATTGTGAAATACTGCAGGTGCGGAAATGCGGACCCTGTGTCGCTGCGTCTTACGCCCCACGGAAAGCGGTTTCTGCAGCAGCTTCAGCGGGTGGAACGGTAACAGTAC
>DAOSYC010000016.1:4256-33948 GCA_035380905.1 Spirochaetota bacterium
CGGGGACGCGGCCCTCGTCTGTGCCGGGGAGGCCCTTCATTTCCTCTCCGCGGACCCCGGTGCATGCACATCTCCCTTGCTTTGCTGCGCTGTTCAGGGGTAAGAATTCTTTCTATGTCAAGCTTGTGACGTATTCGCAGCATGTGCATTTCGACTTTCAGTTTTGATATCTCTTCAAGCTGGCTGCGAACCTGTGAAAGGTTTACATTGTCTTCCATGAGCAGTCTTTTTACATGTATTCTTTTCGGGGCAAGTTTTTCCTGTATCGCCAGGCCCTGTTTCCTGTAACTGATATTGATTTCACGGATATGCCTGACCTGCGCATCGGTAAGGCCTAAAAGTGTACGGGCGCGTTCGGGATTATGAAATATCATTGGCCCTCCGGGTCCCGGTCCACGGTGATGCATGTCTGGTCCCTGCCCCCTTCTTCCGTGACGTCCGCCCGGCTGTTGTGCAATGGCGTCAACGGCAAGTGCTGACGCGATGGCCATCACTGCCAGGGTAAGTATTATTCGCTGTTTCATAATGTACCTCTTCCATGTTTGCTGTGTGATATACATGTATACCCGTACTATCAGCGCCGGGTTCCATTTTTTTACTGAAGATAATCCCTATCGGCGAAAACAGGTATTCACCACGGAAGGGGGTATGTATTATTTCGCTTGAAAGTATTATAACCGTATCCGATAATAAAAATAATTCATACCGCGACAGATAAAGGAATTAATGGTACAACACTATTCCCGTGAAGGATATAATTCGGATAATGAATAATCAGGATATTATACATATGCAGGACGGCCTTTCAGGAGAGAGGGAAGAGTCTGAAGAGACAATTAATGCCCTTGAGAGAAAGATATATGAGCTCCGCAACCTGATAGAAATGGGGATGAGCCTTTCCTCCAACCTGGAATTCCAGAGCCTTGTGGAATCCATACTGTACAGCTGTATCGGACAGATGTTCGTGGAAAAGGTTGCCATTATCCTTCAGGAGGATATTGACAAGGATAATTATTCAATTCATATGTCAAAAGGATATGATGAGGAATTCAGCAGGTCGGAAATAGTTTTTGATGAAAATTCAGCACTTATCCATTATCTTGAGAAGGAGGCATTCCCTCAGTTATGCGGAAACCTCCGGGAACACAGTGAACTGGTGCGTGATCTTGACAGCATTGCCATGCTGGATGCGGAGATTGTGGTTCCCCTTGTATCCAAGAGCAGTATGAACGGCCTTCTCGTGCTGGGGAAAAAGATCGATGGTTCAACGTTCACGCGGGATGATATTGAATTCCTCAGGGACCTTGCCAGGTTTGCGGCGATTACCGTGGAGAATTCCCGGCTGTATCTGATGGCAACACTTGACCGGATGACGCACCTCTATATCCACCATTTTTTTCAGGAACGCCTGAATGAGGAGTTGAAGCGCAGCGTCAGATATGGAACGCCGTTGTCCCTGATAATAACAGATATCGACCATTTTAAACGTTTCAATGATACCTACGGGCACCAGCAGGGTGATATGGTGCTGAAAGAAACAGCACAGATTCTCAGGGAAAGTGTCAGAGGTTTTGATATTCCGGCACGGTACGGCGGGGAGGAGTTTGCGGTAATACTGCCGGAGACGGATCTTGAAAATGCTGTCGTGGTGGCAAAGCGTTTAAGAAAACGTATAGAGCAGCACGCATTCCGGGGACAGGCTGAGGCGCTCCATGTGACAATCAGCGTAGGTGTCGCGCAGTATGATCCCCGCAGGGATAAAGGAAAGGAACACCTGATCGGCAGGGCCGACAGGGCAATGTACCGGGCGAAAGAATCCGGAAGAAACAGAGTTGTGGTAATAAAATAAAAAGACCTGGAGCAGAGGGATGCAGTCACTGTATGAACGGTTTAACAATGCCCTTGAGTACGAACGGAACGGAGAGTTTGTCCTCGCCCTGAAGGAATACGGGAGTATCATACACGAAAAGAATGATTTCAGGGAGGCATATCTGAATCTCGGGTCCCTGTATGCCCGTCTGGAAAAATATACTGAATCAATGAAGTGTTACGAAAGGGCCGTGGCCCTCGGTGAAGACTATCTTGTATATTTCAATATCGGTTCCATCTATTACAAGATGGGGGAGTATAAAAAAGCAATCATACATCTTGACAAATCAAGACGCCTTGACGGAAGTTTTGTGTCAACATCCCTGGTTATGGGGCTGAGTTTCAGCCGGCTGAAAAATACAAAGGCCGCGGAAGGGTGTTTTAAAAATGTGCTCTCCCTTAACCCCGATAATCCCGTGGCCCTTATTGCCCTTGCGATACTGTATTTTGAAACCGGAAGGTTCGAATCCGCACTGACTATTATTGAACGCATTCTTGCGAAAGACGGCAGCAATCAGAACGTGAGAAAACTCCGGGCAAGGGTGCTGAAAAGCATGAACCGCGGTGAAGAGTACCGTCAGGAAGTAAAGGAAATAAAGAATACATCACCGCGGTTTCAGCTGTATGACAGGTTTATTCAGTCAATTCCGGTTGAGGTGTTCACAGACAGGTACGGGACCATTGATGAAAAACTGGAACGCCTTGAAAAGAAAGCACGGGACAACGGGGACCCTGAGGCGCTGATTTCAGCGAGTCTCTGTTGTCTTTTTAAGGGAGATACTGATAAAGCCATTGATTTTCTTTTTGAAGCACGGGATCTCGCGTTAAACTGAGAAAAATTGCTTTATTTTATCGGACAGCTGTACTAGAATTGCATCCGGTTTTATAAAAAAGCCGACAATAATACATAGTTTGTTCTAAATAATATCCGGGATAGTAAAATAGAATAATGAAATCTTGTATATCCATACTCATTGCGGCGGGATGCCTGCTGTTTTTCCCCTTTTCCATTTTTGCTCAAAGCGCTTCGGAATTGAACAGGCGTGGTGTGCAGTATGGTAAAGAAAAGCTGTATGACAAGGCGGTAGGTGAGTTTGACAAGTCAATACAGTTTTACAATAAAACATCCGCAAAGGTGCTTCACAATAAGGGATGGGTCCTTGAGCTGAAGGGAAAGCACAGGGAGGCAATCAATAATTATGAAGAGGCCATCCGGAGAAACCCCGGGCAGCTTGTGTCCCATGAAAGAGTCGGATACATGTATTATCTTACCGGCAAATATGAGGAAGCGGTGTCCACCGGGGAGTATGTACTCTCCGTAGATCCTGACAACAGGAATGTTCCCAAATGGCTCCCCGATGCGTACGCGAAAAGGCTGCGGATGCGGCAGCAGAAACTGATCGCGGAGGAACAGCAGAAAAAACAGGAGATAGCCCGGGAGGAGCCCGAGAAAAAGAAGGAAACAAAAAAGAAGAAAAAGCACCGTGTGTTTTATGCGACCCTCGACGGCATGGTACGCTACGGCTACTACTACAAGGGGAGCGGTTTCAAGTACGAAAGCACTGAGGGATATGTCGTGGATGTCCCCCATTCCCTGTATGTAAACTATTCCCCGATTCCGTCATTTGAGTTTGATCTCCTTGTGGGGAACCCATACCTCGGCGCGTTGTCGCCGAACCTTGTAAGCTATTCGGAACGGTTTCAGGCGATATATCATCTTGGAAGCTATTATCTGGGGGTAGGGGCCCTTGTGAATCATTATAATGATGATTTTAACTATGGTGAATCCACCACGCTCCACGATATCAAGGGGGGCATTGTGTTCGGTGTTGACCGGGACAGGTATTCCATGCGGTTTCTCTTTTATCCGCGGGAACTGCCCCACGACGGACCCCAGTCTTCAGGGAAAACATACGATGTGGACTATATCGAATATACCTTTAACTACTATGTTGACCGTTATCTGAGTTATTACGTGTTTCTCAGTGTGAACGATTATTATTTCTTCGATCACGAGGCTGAAGTCTCAAATTACTGGGGCGTGTATAACATAGGTTTCGGTATTACCGTGGCCAAATATGATAGCGCTACCAATCAAAAGCTGGTGTCAGTGACCTTCGGGTTCGTGTACCGCATGTATCTGCGCGACCTCAATAATCCCCGTCCCTATAAGTTCTTCAACGGCCAGGGGTGGATGGGGGCCAACTCCGAAACATGGTTCGAGGGTGAGCCTTTTCCGGGGTTCCGCACTACAGGACATGAGTTTTCAATCCGTGTCGATGAAATGATCGCAAAAAATGTATTTTTATATCAAAAGCTTATGTTTGAACTTGTCAACGGGGACGAGGAGGACGATCACCATGATCTCAACCTGCTTCTCGGTGCCGGTGTGCAGTTCTGACCGGGAGAGTGTATGCAGGAAATAGCCGGTTTCATGGAAGAAATTGCCCGGGGTGCCGGGAAAATCCTCCTGGGAGGTTTCCGTTCCAAAAGCACCAGCGTTTCATATAAAAGCCGCACCGACCTTGTCACCAATATTGACAGGGAATCGGAAACGTATCTTTTCGGGGAAGTAAGGAGACACTATCCCTCACATGCCATTGTCGCTGAGGAGGGAGCCCGTCAGGATACCGACAGCGATCTTCTCTGGTATATTGATCCTCTGGACGCCACCAATAACTTTGCCCACGGCATCCCCTATTTCTGTATATCCATCGGGGTCTTTTCCCGCAGTGAAGGAAAGGTCATGGCGGGAGTGGTCTTTGATCCGTACCACGGGGAACTGTTTTCCGCGGTACGTGGGGGCGGGTCCCGCTGCAACGGCGAAATAATTTCTGTATCATCCACTGATGAAATGGGGATCGCGTTTCTCTCAACCGGATTTCCCTACGACCGTGAAAACATGGAGAAAAACAACCTGCGCCAGTTTACCGCGATGTCGCCGAAGATCCAGGGGATACGCCGCTGCGGTTCCGCGGCGCTGGACCTCTGCTACCTCGCCTGCGGGCGTTTTGACGGATACTGGGAACCGGAGCTCCATCCATGGGACATGGCCGCGGGGAGCCTTATCGTCGAGGAAGCCGGAGGGCGCGTCACGCGCTATGACGGCGGCCCCTTCAGTCCGGAGTATCCGGAAATTCTCGCATCCAATGGAAAGATCCACGATTCCATGATGGCAATTCTTCAGAAAGCGTGAGGCGTTCCATGATGACTACCTTCAGCGTACAGACGAAGTCTCACGAAGAGCTGGTCGATATCACCCCGCAGATTCAAAAGGCCCTTCAGGAATCCGGCATTGCCGATGGCATATGCGTAATCTACACTCCCCACACCACGGCGGCCATTACCATTAACGAAAACGCGGACCCCGATGTACAGCGTGACCTGATAAAGGGACTCCGGCACCTGAAGATGGAGGCGGTCGATTTTGCCCACATGGAGGGGAATTCCCCGGCCCATGTGAAGTCCACACTCACGGGATGCTCTGAAACGGTGATTGTTGACGGCGGCAGGCTTGTGCTCGGTACATGGCAGGGAGTGTATTTCTGCGAGTTTGACGGGCCCCGGACCCGGAAGGTCCACGTGAAGGTGCTGGCGGGATAACTGCCTCCCTGTGCAGCACATGATCACTGCATTCCATAAGAAGTTCAAGGTCACATTATAAAACACAGATTGATTTCAGGAGGACAGTACATGAAGTTGAAGGTATTGCCAATACCGGGTTTTCTGCTTTTGTGTGTTGCGATTGCCACGGCATTGTATGGAGGACCTGCGCAATTCGCTGAAATTGGAAATTTTACGCTGGAGAACGGCGGGAGTATAAGGAACTGCAAGATTGGTTACAGGACATATGGCAGGCTGCACAACAATAAAGACAATGCTGTCCTGGTTACAACGTGGTTTGCCGGTACTTCATCCGACCTGAAGGAGTATGGTTTTATCGGACCCGGAAAAATGCTGGATACGGACAAGTTCTTTGTTATTGCGGTGGACGCATTTGGAAACGGTGTTTCCTCATCGCCATCGAACAGCACAACGCAGAGAGGACGGATGTTCCCGAAATATTCAATCAGGGACATGGTGAAGTCCCAGCACAGGCTTCTGACCGGGCACCTCGGCATACGGAAACTTCACGCAGTCGCCGGTATATCGATGGGGGGGATGCAGGCTTTTCAATGGGCGGTATCATACCCGGACTTCATGAGGCGGGTTGTGTCAGTGTCCGGCACCACGCACATGACCTCCTATGACAAACTGGTGTGGTCTAGTGAGCTTGCAATTATAACATCACTCATGAAGCGGAAGGCCGGAAACGCGGAAATAATGAAGACTGTCGCGCCCGTCCATCAGGTATTTGTATGGACTCCCGGTTACCGGGTATCTGCGACTGACACAGAAAAATTTCATGATTACATTGTTGATGCGGAAAAATCGCTCCAGCCGTACAATGCTGTGGACTGGGCATCCCAGCTCAGGGCTATGTTGTCTCACAATATCGGGGAGAGTTCACCCGGAGGTATGGAGACGGCTGTAAAAAAAATAAAGTCGAAGATGCTGATAATCGGGAGCGACCAGGATTATGCGGTATATTCCGGCCCTTCAAAGGAAATAGCGTCGCGTCTTGGCGCACGGATAATTATGCTCCATGGAAACTGCGGCCATTTTTCTTTTTTCTGTGAAAAGGAAACGCTTTCACAGGCAGTGAAAGCGTTTCTTGAAGAAAATGACTGAGCTGTCCTGTCGTGTAATAGTATTAGCGTGCCATGACCACCGCGGCTTCATCTGTATCCGGAGCGCGTCCCGCGGAATGGAGTCTGAAAGAAGTCGGGAGTGTTACATTCCTTATTACCGCCCTGATTTTGTATCGTGTAGGGGCGTCAGATACGCAGAAATGCGCGGTATAGGTTTCTGCGGAAGAATGGTTCAGCTGCACCGGCCTTGAGGTGTTCTGGACAACGGCCCCACCGGAATTGACAAGCTGTATCAGCAGTTCTCCTCTGCGGGATGTCGGGTGATTGTTTCGCACAATTACTGAAGAAATGATTGAACCGTCAGTATGCCCTTCCGCGAGGTTGACCGAAGGGGTCAGCACATTAAGACGGAACGGGTTAATCTCAACACCCACAACGCTGGTTCCTGTTGTGCCGTTCATTGGCATGCCGGCCCTGTCCTGTGCTTCGAGGTAATATTGATTTTTCTTGTAAAAATCAGGGTCCCGTTCATTGACCGCCTCTGCGTACTCGAACACCTTTGTTTCGTATGGATTAAACCTGTTTAGGATGTCCACTTTCATGGCAACCCATCTGCCGAATTCGTTCTGCCTTCGGATTGCAAAATACAGGCTTTGGATTTCCCTGTTGGGGATGGGTACGTAGTTCATGTTTTGAATGTAAACGCGGTGGACGCGGAACCCTTCTTTCCGGTAAATCAAAACGCGTGTTACCTCGACCCGTGATATACCGACAGTGTATGATGCCGTATGGGATGAGGTGCCTGTATGGCTGCCACGGGCGGGATTCACCCGGATGCTGAAATCATGACGGGTGAGGGGGCGGGGAACAGGGTATTCACCCTGCAGTATTGCCGCCTCACCGGGAAGGAGCCTGTTGGGGAATGTCTTTGTGCGGAGTATTCTCCCCTGTCTGTCAAGGACTTCAAGTTTTATGCCCTCTGAGGGGACAGTGCCGTGGTTTGCTACCCTGAAATCAAACCCGTACAGCTTTCCCGGTTCCTGGGGGCCCGCATTCCCCTGTATCGCGTGTTCGCCGAGGACCAGGTCAACTGATGGTTCTATGTCAGCGATGCAGAGCTCGCTTTTGCCCGGTACGTATTCTTTCTTCTGGTTTTTTGTGTGAATTTCCATCCTGCGGTATGCGAGTACCGCCGAACCATTTTTATCCAGATATCCCTGAGGCGCTTCAACGCGTTTTCCGGATTTTGTAAGGGGTATCGGATCCCCCCAGTTACCGTCACGTTCATTGTAAATTCCCGCATAGGCTTCGGATTTCAGTTCGCTTCCACTGTCAACCCAGAGTATGCCTCTGACCGAACCTTCCGGATCAAGCATAATGTCATAGTCGTCGCTGAGAGCGGTTATCTTTTTATCAAAGACATTGTGTATGGATCTGCCGCTGTGCAGATCAGATGTATATCTGATGTTATTGTCCTGATACCAGAACACAGTGGTGCGGCCTTTGAACGCGCCAATACGGGGATGTCCGATAAGAGATCTGTTCTCCAGAATTGCCGCATTCCCGTTTGTATTCACACGATGAAGTGTCCTGTCATGGATGGTGCCGAGATTTCTGTCATTGTCAAGGACGAAGGCAACTACCGGTGATCCGTTGTCAAAGCCGGCGGCAAAAGACGGTACGGGCTTTGCATCCATCCAGTTAAACATGATGTTTTCCCATTTGTTCCGTGAATTATATACTGCCCCCCTGAAGCTGTTAAGACCGGTAGTCCCGAAATAATTAAAGTCCATGTTTATGGACCATGCAATACCGAGGTTGTGCCCATCACTCGCGATCTGCGGGCGCCCGGAATAGGCACCTTTGTATTCCGCTGATACATTTGTTATGTCCCTGAATTCAGAACTGCCGATCCTTGGATCGTGGAGCCAGCCGGTGTAAATGGCGCTGTTGCGGCACATTTCCTTCAGTGAAAGTTCCTTGTTTTCTAAAAAAGGCTTTGTGGTGTTCTGCCATGCAACCCAGAGATACCCCTTGTGGGCAACAGCGGAAAAGGCTATGTCATTTGTGCCGTCATCATGGACCGGCTTCGGTTTGCTGAATGAACCGCCGGCATTACGGAGAGAATACCATAGTACAGCCCTATTGTTGTTGCCCCGCTTCGGGTCGTCACCAATCCAGAGAAGCGCTTCACGGCGTCCGAAACGGACAAGTTGCGGCTCTGTTCCCGGCAGGACTATGGTGGGCATCACCTGCTCCCTGAACGGGCCTATTGCCGGCGGGAGTTGACGGTTTTCCACCCATCGGGCGGTTTCACCGGAACGGGGCGCCGCTCTGAAGGACGTCATATCAAAAGGACTTCCCGGAGTGCTGCCTGCCGTGAATGCCGGATTGAGTATCCCCGGATGCGGGTATAAGTTCCAGGTGTGTTCGGCAATTGTCGTGGTGAAGGTAAGGAACACGAATGCTGTTGCCCTGAATTCTGCCGCAAGGGTAAGGTCTACGCGGAACTTATTGCGGACCGGCTGATACGTAATCGGAATGGAGCCGATTCCGGCAATGCTGACGGCAAGAATTCCTTTGATGCCGACACCGGCTTCAATTTCAACGAAGGGGGTAAACGTGAGTTCCACTGATTTAAAAAAATCTTCAATCCGCTGCATTTTTTCCTCGTACGTAAATGCGGCGGAAAGATTTGCTCCCACTGTGCCGGCTACAAATACCGGTACAACCACAATCACAAACTGGTTCTGCACGGTAACGGACCCGCCCCCAAACAGGAGCGCCTGTCCTCCCGCGAGGTGCTGATTCCCCTCTTCGTCGAAGGTCATCTCCAGGTAACCCATCATGCCGAGTGATGCGTCCCAGAAGCCGGAGGGGCCCATGTTTTTAAAGGAGCCTTTCTTGTCCCGGAGAAATTTTCGTGCTTTCCCCACATCAGCGAAGTTTTTCTTCATGTCGTTGACAAGGCTTCTTGGCGTGAGAACGTCTCCGTTTTCCCATGCGCCCTGAATACCCAGGATGAGGGTCAGCTTGTCCTGCTCGTAAAAGGCGCTCACGGGGAAAAATGGTATATTGAGTCCGCCGGTGAATTTATTGAAAATTGGTACATTGCCTGCAACGTTAAAAGATTCGGAGGCGGGAACTGTGGGAAGCGGATTTTTTATATTGGGATTTTCCCTGACACGGATGCGGAGCGGAACAAATCCGCAGAGGTCACCGTAATCGGTTTCCACAACTCCGTATATCGGCTTGCCGGGAGAAAAGGTCCTTCCAATAGCTACATCTTTAAAAACGGGATCGTTGCTGCGAAGATACACTGTCCCCTGCTGGAGCCGATATCCGGTAATGTTCCAGCCATGTGTGTCAGCGGTGAGGGTGATGTTGACTTTGTCGGGCCTGAATTGAATGAAATCCACAGGCTCTGTCAGTATGTCATATTCCTCAACTCCATTAACAGACTTCAGCCGGGCCTTCGCAAGTCCGGGGAACGGCGTGTCTCTGCGAAACGTGGTCAGAGTGAACGTCAGGTTGTTATTGTTTTTTCGGCCTTCTCCCCAGCGGGCGAATTTTTCCCAGTAGCCCGAACGTAACACATATATCCCCTTGAAGTCGTCAAGATCATATTTTTGCAAAGCGAATGACGCGTTCCCTCCGGCGTCAGTGACGCCATAGGCGTTTCTTGAACGCCCTTTTTCACCGAGAAGATATATCTTTGCCTCAGGGACGGGGACTTTTTTCAGGTAATCACTGAGGGCCACAGTAACGGTAACAGTTCCGGATGCAAGGGTAGAGGCGGATGCGGCAGCCCGTGTCACGGCGCTGCCGGTGATGGCAGGAACTTTCAGCTTCATTGTGCCGCTTGTATTGATGAACCCGGAAATACCGTCTTTCACCGCAAGGGCGAAGCCTTTATAAAAATCCCGGACATCATCGAATTGTGGTTCTATGATAAATTTGCCGCGCCGGTTTATGTATCCCCATTTGTTGTTTTCCCTGACCCGGGCAGTACCATTCGAAAATGACCTGGCGTCGCTGAACCTGGGATTAATGATGATTTTTCCTTTCCGGTCAATAAATCCCCACTTCGTGTCAATACGCACTGCGGCAAGTCCCCCGGAGAAGGGTTTTGCTTCATCGAAGGCAGCGGGAATCGCAAATTTTCCACTGTGGTCAATAAATCCCCATTCGTTGTCAAGGCCTTCCGTTTGTACCGGTGCGAGTTTTTCGGAAAAGGGACCCCCGTGACGGAAGAGCGGGTTGATGACAAAATGTCCATGTGGGTCGATATAACCCCACCGGCTCCCCACACGCACTGCGGAAAGCCCCTCCGAGAATGGGAGGACCTCTTCAAATTGCGGGTCAATTACAACCTTTCCCGACATGTCTGTATAACTCCATGAACCGCCCTCACGCACAGGGGCAAGGTTCTCCCTGAACTCACGGGCATCACTGTAATGCGGGTTGATGATATAGTTGCCGGACTTGTCGATGAATCCCCATTTCCGCGTCAGCTTTACCGCTGCACGCCCGGAGGAAAATGGCCGTGCTGCCGCGAACTGGACCGGGATTATCACCCTGAACTGTTCGTCAATATAGCCCCATTGCGTGCCGACACGGAATGCGGCGCGGCCTTCGGAAAATGGGCTTATTTCCGCAATGCCTTCCGGAAGTGTTTCCGGAAGTGTAACATCATCGCATACGGAAAAAAGTGAAAGGCACATGACAAGGATTGCTGGTAAAAAAAACCTCCTGGTAAAGAACCGGTCCATGGTACACCTCATCGCAAATTTTTTACTCGTCCATCCAGTCTTCTACGTCGGAAAGGAGTTTTTCCGGCATGGTCATCGCTACCATGTGCCCGGCGCTCCGGTAAAACGGGAACGATATTTTTTTGCTCTGCGGTGTTTCGGAGCCTTTCACCGGGGAGGTGCGGAAATGGATCGTAAAGGATTCATCGTCAACATCCACGTCCCGGACAATGTCGCTGTAGGCCTTGAATGAAGGGGGCAGCGCCTTTGCGTATACTGACAGGTCATAGGGAGCATTGGTAATGAAGGCCTTTATTACGCTGATATTCTGCAGAAAAAGCCTGCCGTACCGGGGTGATTCCGGTTCAATATCGAAACCCTTCTTTATCGCGCTGTTGCTTGTAAAGGCGCTGAATGCCATCCAGTTCATACCAAGGAGCGTTATGTATGAATCATATCTGTTCAGGCTCCCGAACACGGAATCCAGGCGTGCGCCGCGTTCGCTGGCGGGAGCTGTATTCAGCTCGCTGGAACTGCTATTGCTGATCAGCCATGAAATTTTGGCCCTCATCGCCGGATTCATGCGTTCAAGGGCCCCCGGATCGCTGCGTATGAAGCTCCTGAGATAATTGACCAGTGCGTTAAGTGCGAGATCCCTGAGGCCAAGGCCCTTGTAGGCGTTGCGCCGGTTTTTCGCGTACATTTCTTTGATTGCGGAAATATCAGTTTCCGTTAAATGACTCAGGTAGCTGCTATGGTTCAGCCTCCATTCTGTACGCAGCCCCAGGACCCAGGACCATGCAGCGTTTTCATCATATTTGTACATGTCACGGAATGCTTTCATTCCCACAAAAGAGAGCGCGTGTACGGAGGGATCACATTTTGTGTTCTTCGGGTCACATGGCGTGTAGGTGAATATGCTGCTTTTCGCGATTTCATAGATAACAGAACCTTTCTTTTCCCACATTTCCCCGGTAAGTTTTGTCTGATGCGCACCGGTGAGCTGTGGTTCAATTAAAATATGCCTCCCGAACTGCAGTGCGGCTTTTTCTGGAGAACAGGGGCCTCCCGCAAGATCAGGAAAGACAATATTGTAATGCCGCTGAATTTCTTCAGAAACGCTTTTGTCCCTGAAAATGCGTTCTCCCGTGGCATACGAGGGATAGAAAAGGAGAAGGTTCATCATTACCGTTGTCCTGGTGCCGCCGTAGCTTTCTCCAACCAGTACAACCTGGTTCTTCTGTATTTCCGGATGTTTCGCGAGAAAACGGACCAGCACCCGTACGAGCTGTGATGCGTCAATGAATGGATTGAAGTTCTGAGCATCAAATTCTCTCTGAACATTCCCCCATGTCACGGGACGGTCAAGAAGGTTGTATGAAAAGCCGGTACAGGGGGCATCAACGAAAAGCAGGTTCCCCAGTTTTGTCCAGCTGTAGGGGTTGTCCGCGATGCCCTTGTCTCCGGCAATGTTCGGGTCCATGGTTTTCGGTGATGTGTTGAAACTCAACAGCCCGTCGCTTGTGCCGGCGCCGGGGCCTCCGTTGAAAAACACAAAAAGCGGTTTTCCTTTTGCGTTTTCATCGGCGGGATGGAAAGAATAAAAAATTCTGGCCCTCGATGAAGTATAGGGGAGAGTGAGTTTTTTATTTTGAAAACTAAACCGTACCGGCTCCACTTCAATAAAGCCCGCTTCGGGGGAGAGGTCTCCAACAATCCTGCGGCCAATCCCTGCACGGTGTCCTGATTTGTCAATATAGTACCGCACCGTGCCTTCATTCACAAGGGCAAGGTTGTCGTGGAAATCGCATACCGCACTGAAGCGGTTCGGCACGGACCAGGAGCCGCTGCTGTTGAGGAACCCCCATTTACCGGATTTTTTCGCTGCCCCGAGCCCGCGCATAAACGGCCGTGCGTCCTCAAACTGCGGATTGATTTTTATACGGCCATGGGTGTCGATATATGCCCACAGTGTGTCAATGAGCACCGGGGCAAGACCGGTATGCCTGTCAAATTCACGGGCGTCATCGAACTGGACCCTGATTTTCATGTGTCCCCGCTGGTTGATATATCCCCATGAATCATCGGACCTGTCTGTTTTAACCGGGGCAAGACCTCCTGCGAAATTTCCGACTTCGGAATATTTTGGATTTATAACATAACGTCCGGTATTGTTGATGAACCCCCACCGTGTCCCCATGCGTACAGCCGCAAGGCCTTCGGAAAATTGAAGCGCTTCATCAAACTGGCATTCAATACTGAGCCGGTTGTGCACGTCAATATATCCCCACTTGCCATCACGCTGAACCGGGGCCAGGTCCTCGCTGAAAGGCAGGGCGTCCTGATATTTCGGGTTAATCACATATTCACCTTTATGGTCAACAAAGCCCCATTTGCTGACAAGCTTTACCGCCGCAAGACCCTGAGAGAAAAGCCGTGCATCGGCAAACTGGGGCGGGATTGTCGCCTGCCCATGGTCGTTCATGTATCCCCATCTCCCATCGATCTTGTAGGCCGCAAGGCCTTCGGAGTAGGTATGCAGGTCCTGTACAGCCTCCACATTTATACGGATCTGACGGACACAACCCGGGTCAGCAAGGACCGGAAGAAAAAGCAAAAAGGTAAGGGCGATAATTTTTTTCATGCAGGATTCTCCTCTTAGGTAATACGGGACATTATATGGCGGACATGGGTACGAATGATATGTCCGCTATTAATATAGTTCCGGCAAAGGCATTGAGCAAGCACAAAAAGACTAGTGCACGTAAAAAAGTTAATTGACGTAAAAAATAACTCACATAAATGGTCACATGTTTATATATAATAAAAGCTATAAGATGATAAAAATAGTGTTGGATTTTTCCGCACATTTTTACAGGTGCCTGTTGAAAAAGGTTGACTCCTGAACATTTCAGGTATAGTATTTTTTTTCATCTATACAATTATGATGCAGTAACCGGTTGCCCGTTCTGCAGATACCTGTTTTCATCGAATAAATATTTATGCATCGGAGTGAACTATGAGAAATATTAATCTTCTAACAATACTTTTTGTGTTACTCGCGCTGGGTTGCTCGTCCAGGGGCACTGTCAGGGAGGACCATAAAGGGGACCAGAGCAGAATAAAGGACATGAGGAGCTATTCCCAGGGAAGGGCGGCGGTGAAAATTGATGCCCGGTGGGGATATATTGATCCTTACGGCGTGGTGGTCATCGAAGCGGATTATTCTGCTGCGGGAATGTTTTCAGAAGGGATTGCCCCGGTAAAAGTCCGCGATAAGTGGGGATACATTGACAGGGAAGGAAGGATGGTGGTGATCGCAAAATACCTCGATGCCGGGTCATGCTCGCAGGGGCTTATGCCGGTAAAAATGGAACGGGGATGGGGCTATATTGACAGGGAGGGAAAGACCGTCATTGAGCCGCAATTTGACAGGGCGATGCCGTTCACACATAACTATGCAGCTGTCAGGCTTGGAAAGAGCTGGGGTTTTGTTAACCGGCATGGACGTATTATGATAAACCCGAAGTATGCGTATGCCGGTGGATTCGCCGACGATATGGCCCCGTTTTCGAAAAGCGGAAAAGATGACACCTTTGGCTATATGAATGACGATGGGGTAACGGTGATAGCACCCCAGTTTGATCTGGCGCGGGATTTTTCGCAGGGTCTCGCAGCGGTGAAAGACGATGGCAAATGGGGTTTCACTGACGACCGCGGGAGGCTGCGGGTGACCCTGAAATTTGATAATGCGGGGAATTTCTCCGGGGGCCTTGCGCCGGTTTCCTACAGGGGCAGGTGGGGATTTATCGACAAATCGGGGAAGATGGTCATTGAGGCGAAATATGCTGCAGCAGCGCAGTACACTGAATGGGGTGCCCTTGTGGTGGATGATAAAGGCTGGGGCTTTTATATCGACCGCCATGGGAAAAAAGTCAATCCGGTAAACGGAGTGTCCATGGGGGAGGCGGCAATTGCCGGGGAGTGAACGCATTGACGGTATCAAATCCCGGAGTAGTGGTATTGAACAGAAAAATTTCGCGTTCCATGATCACCCCGGATGTACGTGTATAAATCGTTGATGGTGTTGAACAGGAAGAATAACGTTACGGAGATAAAATGAATAAAACGTTCTGTATTTCTGCTGTCCTGATTATGGCAGCGTTGTTTCTTGATATATCATGCGCACCGGTGTATCGCCCCACGGTGCTGAACGCGCCGATGTTCAGGTCGCAGGGGCAGATAAAACTGAGCGGCCATTCTTCCATGGCCGGATATGAAGTGCAGGGTGCCGCGGCGGTGTCGGACCACATTGGTGTTGTGGTAAACAGCGTTGTCGCGGCGAACAGTTCCGCTGAGGAGGAACATAACGGCGAGACCGTGAAAATAAAAAACAAGACCCGCCAGCTGGAAGGTGGACTTGGTGTGTACCACGCATTCAGGAGCGGGGTTGTCACGGAGCTTTATGCCGGATACGGATACGCGTATTCCCGTACGCTTTCCGATGAAGGTCCTTCCCCGGACGTGGTGGAAGCCACGTATCACAGATTTTACGCCCAGCCGGCGCTGGGTTTTGTTGATGATTATTTTGAAGTGGGCCTCGCGGTGCGTGTGCTGCACCTCAATGCGTTTGAGTACCATGATTATTCCAATGGTGATACCGACCCCCATTCCGGGACTTTTGTGGAGCCGGTAATTTTTATGCGTGTGGGTTTCCGGCAGCTCAAGCTTGAAGGGCAGCTGGGGGCGTCAATTATCCGGTCAGGAGATATCGACTACATTCCCCTTATCGCGTCAGTGGGGATTCTGTACTCGTTCAGTCTTTAAAAAACCGGATAGTGCAGTACGGGATATACTGCGGTATGTTACATGAATAAAGGGGTGGAGTCTATGAAAAGAGTCAGTATACGGATAAGCTTAAGTACGGCATTTGTTTGTACCGCGGTATTGTTAACACTGCTTCTCGGTATTGTTACAGTGTACAGCATCAGGGACTTTGTGGTTGAAGATATACGAAGCAGACTGCACGATGATGCCGCTATTGCCGCACTGCAGATTGACCCGGAACTGCACCGGCACATTGCCGGCGCCGGAGACGTGAATCTCCCCCAATATAAAAGGATACGCACTGTTCTGGCAAACATACTACGGGAAACGAAAGACATCCGATATGTTTATACCCTCCGGAAGAATATGCGCGGGGAGGTGTATTTCGTTGTTGACGCTGACGATGATGAAGCGGGCAGAAGCACGCCCGGAGAGGTGTACCCCTCTCCCACTCAGGCAATGCGTATGGCTTTCAAAAAACCGTATTCTATACATGTTGAAAAGGAGCTTGCCGTTGACAGATGGGGGACCACTCTTTCCAGCTATGCTCCTGTCCTCCGGAAAGATGGCACCCTCGAAGCGGTGCTGGGGATGGATATTACTGCCCAAAAAATTGTTGAGTATGAATATAAGTACATCAGGACCGTTGTACTACTGGGACTTATAGGCAGTGTCATCGTTGTTCTCCTGGGCCTGTATTTATCAAAACGTATCAGCCGTCCCATGAAACTGCTTGAAGAAGACATGAATCAGGTCAGGAATTTTAACCTCGACAGCAGCACTGATATCCGGACCTCTATTTCCGAAGTGTGGAACATGAAGTGTGCCGTTGACAATATGAAGAACGGTCTCAGGTCTTTTCGAAAATATGTTCCCGCGGACCTTGTGGCGGAGCTCATACAGCTTAACAGGGAAGCTGCGCTGAGCGGCGAGACCCGTACGCTTACGGTATTTTTTTCAGATATTGCCAACTTTACCGGAATTTCAGAGAAGCTCACGCCGGAATATCTGGCAGAATATCTGGGGTATTATTTCAAGGGAATGACCTCGACACTTTTGGAGAACCGGGCAACGGTTGATAAATACATCGGCGATTCGATAATGGCGTTCTGGGGAGCGCCCCATGATGACAATGACCATGCGCTTCACGCCTGCGTCTCTGCCCTCAGGTGCCAGCGCTTCCTGTACTCGATGAAAGATGAATGGGAACGGCAGGGTATTCCTTTTTTTGAAACGAGAATCGGGATACATTCCGGCGATGTCATGGTGGGAAACATCGGCTATGAGGAGCGGCTCAGTTATACCGTCATGGGGGATGGCGTCAATCTCGCAAGCAGGCTTGAGGGGCTGAACAAATATTATGGCACACACATAATTATTTCTGAATCGACGTATGCGTTAGTGCGGGACGTGATGGCGGCACGCTGCATTGATGTCGTGGCGGTGAAGGGGAAAACCACCGGTGTTCCCATTTTTGAACTGGTATGTGAACGTGATGCCATCACTCAGGAGGAACAGTCATTTCTGGATGTTTTCAACAGGGGCTTCGATACCTATATGCGGCGCGAATGGAATAGCGCCCTGGATATCTTCAACGAGGTACTGAAAATGAGGCCGGAGGATAAACCGGCGCTGATGCTGAAGGAGCGGTGCGGCAGATTTATGGATGATCCTCCTCCGGCGGACTGGACCGGTGTTGTCGTGATGCGTGAGAAGTAAAACAGGGCCGCATTCCTGTTTCATCGTTTGTTGTGCCGTCTGAAAAATTAGTTGCCGGACAGAGACCGTTTCCCGTACTCTGCGCCATGCGGAATTATATGAACAGCCTCGGGAAAGCGGGAGTCCCGTTTCTATTTATTATTGATTTTGAATGCAGGCGGCCCCGTGTCCTCCCTCTATGCGGCATTGATTCCGATGAAATAAAATATAATCTTCGCGGAATAACAAACGTTCCACCCCGATCAGGAAAATTCCGGCCCCCCCGGCTCGATGCTGCCCCTGTTTCGTACGAAAAATACATTGAAGCATTTCATCGTGTTACGGAGAGTCAGCGGCAGGGCGATTCGTACCTTGTGAACCTCACATTCCCCTCGCTGCTGCTGCATGAGTATAACCTGGGGGATATATTTTACGGAAGTATCGCCCCCTACCGGCTTTATTACAGGGGGGAATTTGTGGTGTTTTCTCCGGAAACATTTGTCACAATCCGAAATGGAATAATATCATCATTCCCGATGAAGGGGACCATTGACGCTGCTCTCCCGAAAGCGGTTGAATCACTGCTTAATGATGAAAAAGAGCGTGCGGAACACCTTACTATAGTGGATCTGCTTCGTAACGATCTTGGCATGGTTGCGCGAAATGTCAGGGTTGAGCGGTTTATGTATACTGAAACAATTCGTACATCCGGGAAAAACCTTATTCAGGCAAGTTCAGAAATATGCGGGGACCTTGGTGATGATTATTATGAAAGGATTGGAGATATTATATGGAACCTCCTCCCGGCTGGTTCCGTGAGCGGCGCCCCAAAAAAAAGAACACTGGAAATAATCCGTGATGCGGAGGAATATGCGCGGGGGTATTATACGGGTGTCTTCGGGGTTTTTGACGGTGAAAACCTTGACAGCGCCGTTATGATCCGGTTTATTGAGAGGAAAGACGGCAGATATTATTACAGGAGCGGAGGCGGTATCACGGTGTACAGCGATCCCGAGCGGGAATACCGTGAGCTTATCGACAAGATTTATGTCCCGACTGGTTGAGTCATTGAAAATCATGGATGGAACAGTGTATAATGTTCCCTTTCATAACAGGCGAATAAACATGTCACGCCGGGAACTATTTGGCAGGATTGATGATATCGACCTGAACGAAATGGTGCAGGTGACTGCTGAGTGCCGGTCCGGTCTTTTCAAGTGCCGGGTTTTGTATCGTGAAACAATTGAAGAAATAGAAATTCTCCCATACACGAGAAGGAAGATAGAGTCCCTGAAGCTTGTGTATTGTGACGATATCGACTATAGTTATAAGTATGAAGACAGGAGTTTCATTCAGGCGCTGCTGAAACGCAGGGAGGGGTGTGACGATATCCTGATCGTAAAAAACGGATTTCTCGCCGATGCTTCTTCGGCAAATATCGTGTTCTTCGAAGGGGACCGCATGGTGACGCCATCGACACCTCTTCTGCGGGGCACCGCGAGGGAAAGGATGCTGGAAGAGGGAATTCTGACAGAGGAGACGCTCCGGCCCGGTGATCTCGGAAGGTTTCATAAGGCTGCCCTGATCAATGCAATGTGCGGTATTGATGATCTTGTTGTGGATGGTAAGAATATCATGCTGTAATAGTACACAATACATGTATTGAAACTGTTGCGGCAAAGTGAAGAGGTATACGGGGAATACCATCTATTTTTGATGAGTGAATTATATTGTTCGATTTACGATTGAATTCCTAAAAGTAAATCCTTTCAAAATATATATTGTTTAAAAACGAAGCAAAACCGAGGTATGTAGTGCCGTTAATAGTAACTTTATTCAGCACATCTCTCCCGGTAGAATCCCGCAATACGTTCCATACATACTCGGTACAGTACATTTCATTTTTGCTTTTCAAATCAAAGTAGTAATCAAAAGAGATATTTTTTTTAAGATACGTAATAGCTGATGCGGCGATTGCGTCGCCAGGGGCATGTTTCGTTCGAATGAGTACTGCCGAATCGGGAACAGTGTCTTTAAAGAATTGATGCAACGATTCTTTTCTGATTCTGTTGTTTTCACGATCGGGGAGGATATGTAACACGAAAAAGCTATCATTGTCCCTGATCACAATTCCTATGTGTGAAACCGCCTGATTTTCCCGCAGTGTGTTCACGATGAATGTGCTGATGAATCCGGTCCCCCGTGTGAGAATAAGGTCTCCGTTTTTTGCGGCATTCCTGATGTTCCGGATCACCAGGTCCGTTTTATGCCTGTTATCCTGATCAGGCGTATTACAGGCGCACAGGAGAATGAAAACAACTGCTGATAGCTTTTTCGTATACAAAGGGCTACTTTCTGATGTCAACTTTCCATTTGCCTGCTACTTTAACAAGCCGTATCTTGTCCTTCTTGTTGTTGGGAAGTGTGACATCGCAATTCGCCACGTCGCCTTCAATTTTACAGTTGCTTATTTCGGCCTTCCCTGCTTCCTGGAAGCTTTTGTCAGATCCCATATTTGCCATCAATGACAACATGGTGTGTACCCTTGCTGTTGAATACTGTTTTGCGGTGTCGAAATCCCTTTCGCTGATGCTCTGGTAGAATTTTTTGGCGACACTTTCCGGAGACTGGGTGCAGCCTGCTAAAAATACGAGAACGATGAAAAACGGTACAAATTTTTTAATCATATTTCCTCTCATGACAATAAGAAAATTTTTGTGAAGGAATAATTATATCAAGGAAATGTCAATCACATTATACCTGAAATTTGAATTCGGGCTCCAATTGAGCTTTTATACGAATTTTTTGATTGAAAGATTTTTACGTTCATTATAGTATCAGACTTTACGATGAGCTGGTGTTTTTCTTAAAAGGATGACCGTTTTTTTGAACCATAGATGAACATTTCAGGGAGGAAGCGATGAGTACAACAAACAAGAGAAGATCAATGGCGTGTGCGGTGTCAATGGCATGTGCCGTTGTGGCTGTTCTGTCATGCCGCCTGGAGGTGCCTATTCAGGAAATGTCCCAGGCAAAGCTTTCCCTGTCACGGGCGGTGGAAGTGCAATCTGAGAAATACGCACCGGATGAACTGAAAAAATCCCGGGAACTGCTGGTGGCAAGCCATAAAAGTGTGAGTGATGAAGAGATGGGGGACGCGAAAAAAAACGCGGACCTTTCATATCAGGAATCACAGAAGGCAATCGCAAAAGCGCTGCCTCTCCTTTCAAGGGACTCCCTCAATGAATCGAAGAAGGTGTACGGCGAAGCAGATCTTCTGTACGCATCAAGATATTCTTCAGTGTCATTCGGCAATGCGGGGAAGGCCCTGCAGCAGGCGGAAACCCTGAACACCAATAAGAGCTACTGGGATTCTCACCTGAAATCGCAGGAAGCGATCAGGCTTTCTAATGAAGCAAAAACAGCCTCCATGGCCCATATTCCTGAACTGAAAGCTGAAATCCAGCGCCTTAACAATGAAGCCAATTCCCTTTCGTCAAAGCGGGGCGCTGAGTTCGCAGGAGCCGATATCAGTACTGCAAAAAGCAGGCTCAGCGCTGCTGACGCAAAGGTAAACGAAAAAAATCTTAAAAGCGCATATTCACTTATAAATGAAGCGAAAGTCGCTCTCGGCGGCGCCGCGACAAAAACGAACCGCGGGATTTCTCTTGAAAAGCTGAATACCGCGAAGAAGACCCTCAGTGATGTCGAGGGTTCTCCGATGAAACAGTATAAGGAAAATGAAATAAAACAGGCCACCACTCTCGTGCAGAGCAGTACAAGTCTCCATAACGGCGGGTCGTATCCGCAGTCAATCGCCAAATCGGAGCAGGCCATTTCCATGCTGTCCGGGATCAAAGTCGCTCTGGGGCAGAAAGAGACCCAGCTCGGGGAGGAGGCTAAAAACAAGCTGATGCAGGCGGAGAACGGCCTTGAAAAGCTCAATAAATCTGAAATGAAGGACCAGTACACCAATGACATCGGGAAGATACAGGGGCTTGTTGGTAAAAGCAGAAATGAGCTTGAGAGAAAGTCGTACCGTGAATCAATTGCCTCTTCTGATGAAGCTTTGACAATAATTAATTCAGTCAGCATTGCCATGGAAAAACGTGCTGAAGAAATGAAAGCGGAAGCGGGAAAAAAGAAAGGGTATGATTTCGGGGATAATATCCGCGAGGTGTATACCGTAAAATTCAACAGGCGCAACCGCGACTGCCTGTGGAAAATCGCATGGTACACATACCGCAATGCGAGCCTGTGGCCCCTTATCTATGTCGCGAACAAGGATAAGATAAAAGACCCTGATCTTATATTTCCCGGACAAAAGCTTCTGATTCCGATAGCGCCGGGCAGTGAAGCGAAAGACGGCAAAAAGGCGGTGAAGGCTGAAAGCGGCAGTGCTGAAACCAATACGCTCCAGCGGAACCAGTAGCTTCTTTCGTGAAAAAAATCGCATTCTGTATTGTTTCTCTGCTGCTCTTCTGGGCGGCAGAGAATGAGGGCGTTGCAAGAGATATAAATCTTGACGAAATATATATTCGGGCGTCCTCGCATCTTCTGCACATGCTTGTCAACGCAAAGCTTGACGCGTACCAGGAGGCAGAGGGGCGTTTTGTGGACAGCGGGGTGGCGTTCACAGGGTGGTTTTCCGGGAAGGATGTGGTGTATGTGAAGGAGTTTCCCGGAACTGAAGTAAATGCTGTGTGTACGTATGATCTCCGTACCGGGCGGCAGAGGGAGCTGTTTAGAATCACCGGTACGGTGATGGCCCTTGAGGTCTCTGCAGACGGGCGGCATATTATTATTAAGCGAATGGTGCGCCGCAACAGTGTTGTTCCGGACAATGAACTGTTTGTGTACTATATACCGGCCGGCAGAAGTTACCGGCTTGCGTCAAATACCCTGTTCATGGATTTCAGCCTTGCCCCTGAAGGAAATTCCATGTTTAGAGAAACGGGAAAAGGAATAGAGGAGCTGGCGCTTTTCTCGAAAGTACGGCGGATCGCCGTTCCAAAGATCCAGTATTCCCTGATCGTTTCAACAGATAACCCCTCAGTGGCATATTTTTCCCCAGGCAGAAACAGGTATATCGTGATGAACGGCGGCGGCGGCCGGTACAGGGGAATTCTTTTCGGGGCCGGCCGGGCCTCAATAATCAAAGGCATTACCTCCCCGAAAGAGTTTTTCTTTGTGGACAATAACACCATAGCCTGCAGAAAAGGGTATACGGGGCATTTTTTCGTGGCCCTGAAGAATCTTCTCACCGGACGGGAGGAACGGTTTGCCTATCCATCGCTTAATACAAGTCTATATTATTCGAGGGTCCCGGGAATCCTTTCCTTCACGAAGGACCAGATGATTCAGCTGTATATGCCGAATGAAAAAAGGCTGCTGAATACGGGAATTGAGGGGGAGGATGTAAGTTTCAGTACAGATGGTGTCCACTTTACCGCGCTTATCTGTTCCAGACTGTTTATCGTTAACCGGCATAATCTTATCCGGAAACGCATCGGTCTCAGGCGTTCATGGCGGAACATTATGCGTATGTACCGGGAGCTGGAGTCCCGGCCCGGTGATATGGACAATGAGTTTTCAGCGCAGTACATAGGACGGAAAATCAGTATCTATTCAGAACTGCTGCGGTAATGAAAGAATATATATACTGTCCCGCGATTCGCGGCGGGATGTGATAACAGAATACAATTGTATCAGAAAGGCGGAGGAGTTATAATGGATCGAAACCTTGCCCTTGAAGTGATTCGGGTAACGGAAGCGGCGGCGCTGTACGCGAGCCGGTACATGGGGCGCGGGGATGAGTCCCTCGCATCCGGTGCGGCGGTTGAAGCCATGGCGAAGGTGTTTACGTCTGTTTCGGTTGACGGACGTATTGTGATAAGCGCTGATAATGAGAACGGAATGCTCCATGCGGGATCAGTGGTGGGGAACCAGACCGGCCTCGCGGTCGATATCGCCCTGAACCCCCTGGAGGGGAAGACCACCTGCGCGAACGGCGGTCAAAATGCGATATCCGCCGTTGCCATTGGTGAGCGCGGGGCTTTCTTTAATGCCCCGAATATTTATATGGAAAAAATAGCAGTTGGTGCCGATGCGAAGGGGGTCATTGATATCACCCAGCCCCCTGATATCAACATCAAGCGAATTGCCCGGGCCAAGGGTAAATATATTGAAGACCTGACGATATGTGTTCTTGACAGAGAGCGTCACAGTAAGCTGATTGATGTGATAAGGGGTACCGGGGCCAGAATAAAGCTGATTCAGGACGGTGATATCTCCGGCGCAATTGCTGCTGCAATGGAGGACAAGCCCGTTGATATCCTTATGGGGGTAGGGGGGGCAATGCACGGGATTCTCGCGGCAGCCGCCCTGAAGTGCCTCGGCGGCGACATTCAGGCGCGCTTTGTGTACAGGGATGAAGATGACCGGGAGCTGGTGCGGGCGTCGGGTGAAACCGACCTGGAGCGGATTTATTCCATCAATGACCTTGCATGCGGGGACAATATAATGTTTTCAGCGAGCGGTGTTACGGACGGGGAGTTTCTCCCGGGGGTGCGGTTTTTCTCGGGCGGCGCAACAACGTATTCCGTGGTGATGCGTTCGAAAACCCATACAATGCGGTTTATTTCCGCAACGCACCATTTTGACTATAAGCCGATTTATTAGAAATACAGTGAAATAATACTAACAGCACCGCCGGTTCATCTTTCATGTGTGAGGTGGTGTTGCTTTACAGGGAATATGGCACACAGCGGTACTGCAGATGTTCAGCCGGTAGGACGGAAGTCCGGTGGAATAATAATCCGTGCAATGGAAATCGATGATCTCCATGAGGTATTTGTCATGGGGGGCGATATGTTCCGCCATTATAATGAGTTCAGATATTACGGGCGATGGAATGAGGAAAACCTTGCATCGCTTTTTGCTGAATATCCTGAATTTGCCCTTGCGGCAGTAAGGAAGAAACAGCTCCTCGGATTTGTTCTCGGGGGGCTGATACAGGGTGCTGATGCACCGGACGCAGGATATATCCTCTGGTCGGGGGTGAAGGACAGGGGGAAATTCCATGGTATTCTGGAGGCGCTTCTGGAGGCGCTTTTTACTGTCATGCGGGACAGAGGGCTGAAAACCATATTCTGCCGCGTTGAACACGGTGATAGTATGGTTGAGCGATGGTGCCATGAACATGGATTTTCATCTGTAGAACAGCACGATGTTAAGAAATGGGTTGATGCGTAGAAAACAGGTCTTTCCCGGAGATTATTTTTTAAAAAATCAACTCATCGTGAAATGTTATAGACAATGTGCAAAAAGTACAGCACTGTGTCTGTATGGAATAAGGGCATGTATTCCATGATACCATTTTTCATGGCGGAAGTATGGAGCAGATACAGAATTATATCACCCTCCATTCCGGCCTTTTTATCGGTCTGGCAATAATACTTCTCGTTGTTGCGGTTTTTATTTTGAAAAAGACCAAAGCACTTGCCATTGTATTAGTAATAATAGTGTTTTTTCTTGCAGTGATTTTGTACCGTTCTGGGGTATTACATAATTTTGGTGTTGACGACGTGGACAAAATCAGAACAGATGCAAAAAAGAAAGTAATTGAAAGAATAATAAAGGAGCAACGACGTTGAAACTCTCACTGGTAAAAAAGAACAATCCGGAAAATCTGCTGTCACGGTCCGTTAAATCAATACCGCCCTCAGGAATACGTGAATTTTTTGATATTGTATATTCCACTCCCGACTGTATTTCTCTTGGTGTGGGGGAGCCGGATTTTATCACCCCCTGGAGAATCTCGGATTCAGGAATTTATGCAATCAAGGACGGCTGCACGCATTATACTCCCAACAGGGGTCTTCCCCGGCTCTGTTCACTGATCGCAAAGGACCTCAGAGAGAAAAACGGTGTTGAATATAATCCGGAAACTGAAATACTTATTACCATGGGAGTCAGTCAGGGGCTCGATATAACGCTGCGCAGCATAATTGATCCCGGGGACGAGGTTATTATAACCGAACCCTGTTATGTTTCCTATACTGCAAATGTCACCCTTCAGATGGGAAAACCTGTTATCCTTCCTACATACGCAAAGGATAACTTTACGATAGACATGGGTAAGCTGAAAGAACTGATTACGCCGAAAACAAAGGCCATTATTCTTAATTACCCTTCCAATCCTTCAGGCGGTACCATTGACCGGAGTACACTTGAAAAGATATCCGCCCTTGCAGTTGATAATAATTTTTTCATAATATCCGATGAGATATATTCATCGATTTTCTATGAGGGTGACCATTTTTCTATTACCTCCATCCCGGAAGTTCGTGACAGGACAATCTACCTGAACGGTTTTTCGAAGTCCTTTGCCATGACCGGCTGGCGCCTGGGGTACATCGCGGGGCCGAAGTTTCTCCTGGACCAGATATTAAAGATACACCAGTACACGGCGCTTTGCGCACCGTCCCTTTCACAGTACGCGGCAATTGAGGCCCTTGAAAAGGGGAGCGGTGATGTTGATAAAATGATTCTGGAATACCGGAAACGCAGAAATTATATTGTGAACAGGTTTAACGAGATCGGATATGAATGCAGGATGCCTGAAGGGGCATTTTATGTATTTCCTGATATCTCAGCGTCCGGAATGAATTCCCGGGATTTTGCACTTGCTCTCCTTAACGCGCAGAAGGTCGCGGTTGTACCTGGAGTGGTATTTGGCGAATGCGGTGAACACCATATCCGCTGTTCCTATGCCACATCGATGGAAAACATCCGGGAGGCAATGGACAGGATCGAAGCGTTCCATAAAAGTCTCGGAAAATAGCAACAGGTAATACTCCTCCGCCCTGAACGGGTTATCCGATGATGCCGGTTCCGCGTAAGATGAAAGCGGGGGAAAACCCCGTATTTCCTGAACCCGGTTTGTGATGGCATTTTTAATAGATGGATTTAATCTCCTGTATAAATTCCCCGAATTTGAAGGCATGATGTATGCCAACCGCCTTGATGATGCGCGGATAGGTCTGCTTAATCTGCTGAAACAGTATGTGAAAATTTCAGGAAAACATGTGCGCATAGTATTTGACGGGAAAAAACAGCCTTCACTGGAAATTAAACGTGAACGCTACGCGTCAATAGATGTGTATTATTCCCTGGATTATTCCGCGGACTATCTGATTAAGCAGTTTATCAAAAAAGACATTAACCCCAAAATGACAACCGTTGTTACCTCCGACAAGGATATTATCTTTTATGTGAACCGTTTCAAGGCGAAGGTTATGAAAAGCGAAGATTTCGCTGAAATGGTGGACAAGACAATAAAAGAATGGGCAGAGGCGCAGGTCCCTGAAAAGGATGATGATCCTGTGCTGACAGAGGAGGAGGTGTCCTTCTGGGAGAACATGTTCAAAAAGCGTTCCCCGAAAAAAAAAGGCACCCCGTAGGGCGCCTTTTCATACTTTCTGTAGTGTAATCTTATCGTTCAACAATCATTGAAATGCCCATACCGCCGCCTATACACATTGAAATAAGGGCGTTGGAAATTCCCTGACGCTTCATGTGGTGCATTGTTGTTACCATCATCCTTGCTCCGGTGCATCCAATGGGGTGGCCCAGGGATATTCCGCTTCCCAGCTGGTTCGGGAAATCGTTGTCAATTCCCAGCTCCCTGAAACAGCCAATGGCCTGTGCGGCAAATGCTTCATTGAGCTCTATCATCTCAAGGTCCTTGATGGTCATTCCCGCAAGCTTCAGGGTTTTCCGTATTGATGGTACCGGCCCGAGGCCCATGTACGCGGGGTCGCATCCGCCGGAGGCAAAGGCTTTTATTCTTGCCATCGGCTCGAGTCCAAGCTCCTTCGCCCTGTCGGCGCTCATGACGAGTACTGCCGCTGCTGCGTCATTAATTCCCGATGCGTTACCGGCGGTAACCGTACCGTCTTTGGTAAATGCAGGACGCATGGAGCCCATTTTCTCAATGGTGGTATCCATTGGGCGCTCATCAGTGTCGAAGACGGAGTCGCCTTTCCTTGATTTCATGACAACGGGAACAATTTCCTCTTTGAAAAGACCCTCAGCAATGGCTTTCCTCGCGCGCTGGTGGCTGGCAAGTCCCACTTCATCCTGCTCCTTACGGTCTATGCCGTACAGCTTTACGATATTTTCGGCGGTGAGGCCCATGTGATAGCCGTAAAAGATTTCATACAGACCGTCATATACCATAAGGTCGTGTACTTCGCCGACTCCCGTTACTTCCATCCGGTGTCCCCAGCGGGCTTTCTTCAGCGCAAGGGGGGCGTTGCTCATGCTTTCCAGGCCTCCCGCTACGATAATATCTGCCTGACCTGTCATGATTGACTGCGCAGCAAGGACAATAGACTTCAGTCCCGATCCGCAGATTTTATTGATAGTGTAACCCGGTGTTTCCTTGGGTATGCCTGCGTGAATTTGTGCCTGACGGCCGGGACTCTGACCCTGGCCTGCCTGAAGAACGCAGCCCATGAGGCATTCGTCAATTGTTACCGGGGTGAGGGAATTATCATAATCGTATGCATTTTTTTCGATTTCAACCTGACCCTGATCCTTTAGCTTGTCAGGGGCGAGGTCATTCATTTCCTGTGAAGGGACAGGCCGGAGACCGGCTTTTTTCAGAGTTTCCTTCATAACCAGTGACCCGAGTTCAATGGCGGATACGGTCTTCAGGGACCCTCCAAATGAGCCGATAGCTGTCCGTGCACCGCTCACAATTACTGCTTCTTTCATACTGCTTCCTCCAAATTGAAAATAGTTGAATAAGAACAGAATATGTCTCCGGATTTCCCGGATGTAAAAAAGAAAAAATTTTATTTATTCAGGGAAGTGTTCAGATCATAATAATCATAGATAGATTATAGTGATCACTTGAAGATATTTGTAGTAATCTGTCGAGAAATTTTTAATAAATCGGTCGATAACATGTTTTTGTAGTATGAAATTATGTGATTATAATACCGGGATAGAATTGTTGACATGAATGGAACGATGAAAGACAATGAAGGCACTATTGTGGCAGGGGAAATATAATGATACATGAAATTGAAACAGCACATCCGGTGATTAATCATGATATGTGCACGCTGTGCCGGAAGTGTATTGAAGTATGCCCGAAAAGGGTCCTGGATATCCGTGATAAAAAAGTGGTCCTAACAGGGGAACCCTGTATCCTCTGCTCCCATTGTTATTCTGTATGTGCATTCAATGCGGTTGATTTTAACGGGTTGCTGTTCGAGCCCTCTTTCTCGTCGTTTACGTATAAAGCCGCAATGATGGCGCCGGGTTCGTTTCCGCCGGGAGACCTTGTTAATCTCGCCCGGTCACGAAGAAGTGTCAGGAAATATACAGAGAAACCTGTACCGCAGGAGATGCTTCGGGACCTGGTTCATTTTGGAATAACGGCCCCCTCGGGAAGCAACTGCCAGCTTTGGGAATTTACTGTTCTTGGAAGCAGAACAAAAGTCGTGGAGTTTGGAAAGCACTTCGAGTTATTTTTCAGAAAGCTGAACAGTCTTGCGAGGAACCCGTTAATCCGCTGGCTGTCGCCGCTTTTTGCCGGGATGACTCTCATCCGTTATTACAGGGACCGGTACGCCACCGTTGAGCGGGGGCTTGAGGAGGTGAAGCAGGGGAGGGACCTGCTTTTCTGGGGCGCTCCGGCGGTAATAATAATTCACAGCACCATGGAGGGGAGCCTGCCGGTTGAGGATGCGCAGTACGCGGCGTACAATATCACCCTTCTGGCACATGCTATGGGATTGGGGACCTGCTTTATCGGCTATGCGTCGGAGACCATGAACAGGG
>DAOSYC010000017.1:0-14500 GCA_035380905.1 Spirochaetota bacterium
AGCTCATTAATTTTACGGAATGTTTTTTGTATTTCCCAGGCTTTCACTGCTTCCGGGCTTCCTTTTAACGGGGACTGGGAATCACTGCCGAAGGCATTGGTTATGTCATTGCAGGATATAAGCGAAATTGATGAAAAGGCTGTGATTGTTGCACATAGCAATGCTGATAATAATAGATACCTTTTCCGCGTATTTCGTTTCATGACTACAAACCTCCAGAAATTGTTCATATATTCTATTTACTACAACTGGGATATAAAAACATTATAACAATAATATTTCTATATTTTACAAGATTAATGATCACTGCGTCAAATCTCTTTTGTAATTAGTAACTTTTTTTAGGACATTTGTTACATAGATACACTTATATCTGTTCATAAAGAACAGGGCCGTATATGTTGCGTAGTACACATACGGCCCTGTCGAAGACAATTATGAACAAGCTATATTCATATTGCTTTGTCTATAACGACATTTATTTTTTTTACGAAATCAGCAGGGTTTTCAAGTTTCATCCCTTCGATCAGCATCGCCTGTTCAAGGAGCAATGTACTGACATTTTCAAGTAATGCTTCATCCTCAGTTTTTTCCAGTTTTAAAATAATTGGATGATGCGGATTGATTTCAAGAATCGGTTTGAAATCAGGCAGATTTGTATTTCCCATTGCCTTTAGAATTGATTGCATTTGAACAGTCGGATCATTCTGGTCCACTACAATACATGAAGGGGAACCGCTTAGCCGTGTGCTTGCTTTCACATCTTTTACCCTGTCTTTTAATGCATTCTTAATTTTTTCTATTAGTGGCTCAATTTCCTTTTCCTTTTCCCGGTCATCATCTGTTTTTAAATCTTCAGCAGCATCACTTCTGTTAACTGACTTGAATTCATGGTCTTTATATTTAAAGACTGCAGGCATCACTATCTCATCAAGTTCATCGTCAAGAATCAGTACCTCAATTTCCTTATTATTGTACATTTCAAGGAGCGGAGATTGCCTCAGGGTTTCTTCTTTTTCACCTGTTATATAGTATATGGCATTCTGATCAGGCTGCATGCGGCCCACATAATCAGCAAGACTTGTAAATCCTTCAGATTTTGTCGATTTAAAACGGACAAGTTCCAAAAGCATGTCTCTGTTTTCATGGTCCTGATACAGACCTTCTTTTATCGGCTTTCCGTATTCCTTCCAGAACTCAATATACTTTTCATTATCTTTTGATAGTTGCTCGAATTCACCAAGAATTTTCTTAACAGAGGAGGTTCTGATTTTTGCCAGTACCCTGTTCTGCTGAAGAATCTCACGGCTCACATTTAATGGAAGATCCTCTGAATCTATAACACCCCTTATAAACCGGAGATATATCGGCATAAGCTCTTTTTCATCATCTGTTATAAATACACGTTTGACATAAAGCTTTACTCCCGCTTTATAATCAGAATAATACATATCAAAGGGTGCTTTTTTCGGCACATAAAATAATGTTGTATAATCAAGTGTGCCTTCAGCCTGCGTGTGAACATATATCATCGGGTCTTCAGTATCGTGTGCAATTGACTTGTAAAATTCGTTGTAATCTTCTTCTGAAAGTTCATTTTTTGAACGCTTCCATAGGGCCGAGGCGCTGTTGACCTGGTCAATCTTCGGTTCCTTTATTTCTTTTCTTTTATCTCCCTCTCCTTCAAACGTGCTTCCTGTATAGTGAAGATAAATCGGGAATGGAATATGGTTAGAGTATTTTTTTATTATGCTTTCGATACTCCACCTGCTTGCAAATTCCTTACCTTCGTCATTAAGATGGAGTGTAACAGTTGTTCCCGCTGTATCACGGGTCGTTTCACTTATCTCATATTCGCCTTTTCCATTACTCACCCATCGATACGCTTTCTCTTCTCCGGCTTTTCTGCTTATTACTTCAACAGAATCAGCAACCATAAATGAAGAATAAAAGCCAACACCGAATTGACCAATAAGATTGGAATCTCTCTTTGCGTCTCCAGTGAGTTTTTCAATAAAATTTTTCGTTCCGGAACGGGCTATTGTGCCAAGGTTTTCAACAAGGTCCTCCTCGTTCATTCCGAGTCCTGTATCCGCAATAGTAAGAGTTTTCTTCCCTTCTTCGTCGAATGATATATCAATCCGTGGAGAAAAATCAAATTCCTTAAAGGAATCATCCGTAAAAGTAAGATATTTAAGTTTATCAAGGGCATCAGAAGAGTTTGATATTAATTCTCTTAGAAAAATCTCCTTATGAGAATAAAGAGAATGTATAATAAGCTGTAGTAATTGGGATACTTCAGTTTGAAACTTGTGTGTTGACATGAAAAAGCTCCTTGTTATTATTTATTATTACAATACTATTGACAATTTATTATTAGCACTCGGCACGAATGAGTGCTAACTGTAATAATATAAACAAGTTTTATATAATCGTCAACATTCAATATGAAAAAAATAAAAAATAGTATCAGTTTTATACGAAAATACACATCATCGTGGAAAATATTTTTCCATTCCATGCAGATATAACACCAAAAATCGTTGTGAAAATTGAATATTAATTATACTATGTATTGACATGAATGTAATAATGAAATAAATAAATCCATCGAATACAATGACAAGTACTCGTTTATTCATTTTTTTTGTTTGACATTGCTGTAACCTGTCATACGTACATTTTGCCTGATACGTAAACCTATCCAACGGGAGAAGCACATGAATTCTATACCTGTAAAAAAAAGCTATGATGAAATAAATGATAAAATAAAAAAAGGAAAAGCAGTTGTTGTTACTGCCGACGAAATGACATCAATTGTATCAGACCAGGGGCACAGGGAGGCATTTAAAAAAGTTGATGTGGTTACCACGGGAACCTTCGGGGCTATGTGTTCTTCCGGTGCGTTTATCAATATTGGACACACGAAACCAAAAATAAAAGCGACAAAAGTATGGTTTAACGATGTTGAGGCATACGGGAGTCTTGCAGCTGTTGATGTCTATCTGGGCGCAACAGCAGTACAGGAAGATGATCCCCTGAACAAAGTGCACCCCGGGAAGTTCATGTATGGCGGCGGGCATGTCATTGAAGACCTTATCGCGGGTAAGCAGGTTAAACTGAAAGCGGTTGGATACGGTACCGACTGTTACCCGCTGCGTGAATATGCAGATACAATAACGATACATGATCTTCGTAATGCGTTCCTGTATAACCCCCGCAATTCATATCAGAATTACAATTGTGCTGTTAATCTGACAAAAAAAACAATTTATACCTACATGGGAATACTGCGGCCTAATATGGGAAACGCGACCTATTCGAGCGCCGGGCAGCTCAGCCCTCTGTTAAACGATCCGTATTACTGGACAATTGGGACAGGCACAAAAATATTTCTGGCCGGCGCCCCCGGCGTTGTCACCTGGCAGGGAACACAGCATTCGCCGGATTCACTCAGAGGAGATAATGGAGTTGTCAAAGAAGGAGCCGGAACAATCGCAGTAACAGGCGACATGAAACAAATGTCGACTGATTTTATTAGAGGCGCATCATTCACCGGGTACGGCTGCTCTCTTATGGTTGGCCTTGGTATACCAATTCCTATTCTCAATGATGACCTGGCATACTTTACCGGAGTATCTGATAAAGATATATATTGTCAGGTTGTTGACTATGGAGCAGATTACCCCAATAACATACCCCGAACACTTGGCGAAGTAAGCTACGCGGAACTCAAATCAGGGAAAATTGAATTAATGGGGAAAACGATACTATCTGCACCATTATCGAGCTACCCCGTAGCAAAAAAAGTAGCGGTTGAATTGAAACGATGGATTACAGAAAACAATTTCACACTGGGAATCCCACAACACCCAATACCGTCAGTGGATTACACGTCTTCTCATGAATAGATTCAGTTTTCCATTTTATCGGGACTCAGTAGATACACTTCGCTGGAAAACCGCAAGGGTGCAGGTTGAATCAAGCGACCTGTATATTCGGTCAACATCAGATATATATACATACGCTGAACATGCCTGCCGGTCATTGCGTGAAATAATCCGGAATCATATTAATATTCAGCCTGATTTTTTATCAACCCTGACGCCGTTAAAAAGAATACATGATGTACCCGATATTATTTCCAGGATGTACAGTGCAAGTGAAGCAGCACAGGTCGGCCCCATGGCATCAGTGGCAGGAGCTATTGCCGAGTTTACCGGAAGAATCTGTAAAGTCCATTCTGAAGAAATAATTATTGAAAACGGAGGTGACATCTGGCTTTCGATTAAGGAACCGGTACTTATTTCAATTTATTCAGGAAGATCTGATTTTAACAACGGAATATTCCTGAAGATACTTCCTGAAGATACTCCTATGGGGCTTTGCACATCTTCCGGGACTGTCGGGCACTCATTGAGTTTTGGAAAAGCTGATTCAGTGACAATACTGTCCCGCGATGCATCGCTTGCCGATGCGGTTGCAACTGCTGCAGGCAATATGGTTCATACAGACGATGACATTCAACGGGCAGTTGAGTATTCGTTATCTGTAGAGGGTATTACAGGTGCCGTTATTATCAAAGGGAATAAACTTGCCGCGATGGGAAATGTTGAATTCGTTGATCACACTGATAACAGTATAATCAACAATTATTAATAATAAAGACCGCAAGGAGTATTTCATGGAAAAAAGAAACGTACTCATGATATTTACCCAGGAAATAATGTATAAGCCGATAATATATCGCTTATCCCGGGAATATGATATTATATTTAACGTACTGGAAGCTAAAATACTTCCCAAACAGGAAGGCCGTATCATTCTTGAATTTAAAGGTACACCTGATAAAATTGAGGAATCAATTAATTATCTTAAAAGTGAAGGTGTACAGATTGAAATCCTCGCCACAAAAATTAAACGTGATGAAAACCGCTGCATCCATTGCGGTGCATGTACCGGAGTATGCAGAACAGATGCTCTTATGATTGAACGACCTTCCATGGTGGTATTATTCAATCCTGAAAAATGTATTGCATGCGGATTGTGCAAACTTGCCTGCCCCACGAAGGCAATGTCAGGGTTTCCCCTTGATAAAGATATTGACATTTTATCATAATTATTGACAACTGTTAAAGTCGTTTTAAATATAATCTGTAGTACAAACTTCTCTTTAAGCTTTACCTTTATTATATGTGTTGCGTTATATTACCAGACTATTATCAGGTTTAGCTATGACACCAGACAACCACAATAATGATGATTTTGATCTCGAGTCTGCTTTTGAAAATGACGAGAACATTGATACTATTTTCAATGAACAGAATACTACAGGAATCATCAATGAGTTGAACAATATTGATACCCCGCCGATTGAAGATTTTCCAATCATTGACGATATTACCGCTGATGAGCCTGCAGGTGAAAAGAAGAGGAGCTCAAAAGATTTTGAGCTTAACATGGATGCAATACTGTTAACCGCACAATCGGCAATGATCATTGAAGGTATAAAACATTATGCTGATAAGGAGTTCGGCCCGCACACCCTGCCGGTTTACAAGGAAGCTCTTAGCGGTATTGATCTTTATATCAAGCTCATCGACCGGAATCCCGGAAACTATATAAAATTAAAAAGAATAATTGATACAGACTACGACTGCCAGAAAGTTGAGAATACAGTCTTTAACCTCTATAAAAAAATATTCCGCCAGCTGCCTGAATCAAACCAGGAAAAGGTTGTTGCGTTTGAAAAATTCCGCCAGCTTTTTGCAAACGCTGTAGAAAAGGCAACCATAAGTGTCTCAACAAAAATTTTAAAAAAGTATTATCTTCTTTCAGGGGGACTTGACGAGAAAAAAATATTTTCACTGATACAAAATAATAATATGGAAATAAAGAGTGACGTAAATTCGCTGCATCAGAATATTAAAACCGCCATCGATATGGTAAACAAAGGGAATTTCGAAATTGTAAAAGGACTTCGCGGCAAAGACCTCAATGCGTATATCATAAACGCATCTCATTTCCTGAATTTCTATTTTAAAAATATCCGCAATGAGCAGGTAGCAAACTACTACGCACGAATTTATGATAATTTTAAGCGGTACTTTATAACAAAGTAGTCTATAAAAGCGGCTCCGTCAGATGATATACAATAGTATCCAGCAGAAATAGTCCATCCATTGTCAGCGAATATTGTTTTTGAGAATTCATTCCTGATATTGTAACAAGTTTTTGAGATGAAAGCGTATCAAATCTCTCTGCGACCTTTTCAGGTATTGCTTCCCGAAAAACCTCATAAAATTCCTGATCTGAAAAACCATCAATGAGACGAAGCGCTGTCATCAGGTATTCGGCCATCATCTGATTTTTCGAACGCTCATCAATTATCACACATGGAATATCAGAGGCGATATATTCTTCAAGTGTGTGATTATTGCAACTTCGAACTCCATTGTAAAAAGTATGCGCCGACGCCCCAAATCCGATATACGGCATAAATTTCCAGTATTTCAAATTGTGCTTTGATTCATGGCCGGGAAGCGCAAAATTCGATATTTCATAATGACAATATCCCATGGCAATACATTGTTCAATAAAATAAAAATAATTGTCTCTTTGTATGGGCTCATCTTCTGGAGTTGAATTCATCCGTGTAGAAAGCGGGGTACCCTTCTCTATTGACAACATATATGCTGATATATGTTCCGGGCGATATCGCTCTATGAACCGAATGTCCTCTTCCAGCTCATGCCGCTGCTGCAAAGGAATACCTGTTATCAAATCAATGCAGTGATCAACATTTTTCAGGTCCATAAACACCTGCATTATCTCCGGAGTAACAACAGGCCCCCTCCTCCCGATACGTGAATGCATTTGTGTTGAAACTGACTGAACACCGAGAGTGAGTCGATTAACTCCGGAATCTATATATTGATGAATTCTTTCCGTATCGATATCTTCCGGGTTGCACTCAATTGTAATCTCTGCATTTTGATGCACTGCAAAGGTTTCCTTCAACACGCAAATAAGCGTACTGAGCGATGGAGGCGGGATGAGGGATGGTGTTCCACCGCCAATATACACAGTATCCACATCTATGCCATGATATTCGATGCGGTTGTGTAGTTCATTGAGCAACGCGTTAATATAACCATCTATACAATGGTTTCGCGCATCATCACTCATTGCCGCAGTGGGAACACTATAGAAACTGCAGTAATCACACTTCGTTCTGCAGAAAGGGATATGTATATATATCCCTGTATTCATCATGCTACTCGGAATAACCAAGACTGAATTTAATAGATTGTCGTGGCGTAAAATCTCCAGCTATGCATTCAGCGATTTGTTTCATCGACTCACCGGTATTAGAGAATGAATATATTACAGGAGGAAGAGGTGTTAGCCGTGATAACGGGAAAGGGTTTCCGGTTGACAGCAGACACAACGAGGCATCGTATTTTTTGGCAATCGATACAGCGTATCTGATGCGTGAAATGTTTGCCGTATGGATATGATAGAATATTGCGAGTTTCTGATTTGCCGCAATGCGTTTGTTTACTGAAGCAACAGACGAACGTAAATTGCTTTCGTTTGCAACAACACATGAATTACCTATACGCCGTCTGCACTCCGAGGCAATAACCGGGTTATCTGTAATTATGACTTTCATGGTTCCCGGTGCCGTCATAGTTTTTAAAAGGTCACCCTGGAAATTTTGTGCATATATTGATTTCCTGGTCACCTCTCTGTTCACTGCATCAGCAGTACGAAGAAAACTCTTATCCTCTTCAGAATATTCAGGATAAGATGAAATAATCTTATTTTCTTTCAAATCCATTATATGATATCGGAGCTTTGTTTCGATAATTCTTGTTACTGAAGCATCAATCCTTCCGGTCGTCAACTCCCCATGTTGTACTGCCCCTTTTATTGCATTAACAATTGCACTGATACTTCTTCCATTGCTTGATATGAGAACAATATCGGTTCCGGCTTTAATTGATGTTACAGCGGCGTTTCCTATTCCATAGTTCTTTGAGATTGCATGCATTTCCATATCATCAGTAATGATAATTCCTTTGAATTTCATTCGATTCCGCAATATGTCGGTAAGAAACAGTTTTGACAAAGTCGCAGGACTATTATCATGTATAATATTTGGATAAGAAATATGAGCAGTCATTATTGACTCAACACCGCCTTTCACAGCTTTCGCGAAAGGAAACAGTTCGATTTTTTTCAGCCTCTCCATATCATACGGAATAACAGGAAGAGTCAAATGTGAATCCGCATTTGTGTCACCATGACCGGGGAAGTGTTTACCAACAGCAATACACCAGGATTCCTGAAGCCCGAGAATGTACGATATTCCAAGCATTGCTACTTCAAGGGGATTCGAGCCGAAAGACCGTGTATTAATTACAGGATTGTCCGGGTTATTATTAACATCAAGTACCGGAGCAAGATTCATGTTGACTCCTATCATCCGGAGCTGCATGCCAAGAATTCTCCCGACACGGTATGTCAGTGTTCTGTCGCTGGCTGCTCCCAGTGCCATGTTTCCGGGAAACAATGTTACGCCTTCCCGTATCCTCCAGACTCGACCACCTTCCTGATCAATTGAAACAAGCATGGGCATGCCGTTTGTTTCCATGGAATAATTCTGCATATCGGATATAAAACTTCTGGTTTGCTCCATGTTCCGAATATTAAATCCAAACAGTATTATGCCGCCGGGTTTATATCGCTCAATAATGCTTTTTGTATCATTATTGAGTTTTGTCCCGGGAACACCAACCATAATGAGCTGACCGATTTTTTGATCAAGTGTCATTCCTGCAACAATCTTCCTGGCATCATCAGTTCTTCTTTTCGGCCTGCACGACGCGGAGGATACAATAAAGAATGTAAGCAGCAGAACACTGCAGATTTTCCATGTAGCATTAATCATAGAGAAGCACCTTTATTAAGGAATAATGTTTCTACCAATATTTCAAATATATCAAACTTCCGACACGGTATAAGGGACATGTCAACCGCATTTTGATAAAAAAATATTGTTGAAAAAAGTTTTTGAATATAATAATGAAATGAAAGCTCTATTCAGCTATCATACATTCTTTATATAGAATGTATAGAAAATCTTTTCAGGAGAAATATTATGGGATGTCTTTTCTGCAATATAATCGAAGGGAAAATACCATCCTCAAAGGTTTTTGAGAACGATAAAGTAATTGCTTTTGACGATATTAATCCCGTTGCCCCGGTACATATCCTTGTTGTTCACAAAACGCACATAAAGAATATTAATGAGCTCGATGCCGGTAATAGTGCAATAATGTCTGATTTATTTCTCGCGGTAAAGGAAGTTGCAGCTATTAAAGGTATCGACACAGAGGGATATAGGATAATCATTAACAATGGGAAAGCCGCCGGTCAGGTAATATGGCATCTACATATTCATATTATAGGGGGCAGGGAAAACCTGGGGCCCATGATAAGTGCTTAATACAAATACGCTCCGATAATACAGGTTTCACATAATCAGATACCAGGTCACACTACTTTCTCTTCGTTATGACAGGGTTTAGGGTAAGAATTACTTTTTCTACGGAACGTAAATTTGATTCCTCTACAACAAGGGTGAATCCGTCTGATTTCAAACGGTCACCCTTCACAGGTATTCTTCCCAAATGATAGCTCATGTACCCTGCTATTGTTTCAAAACCTTTCTTTTGAACGGAAAACCCGAATTCCCTGTTGAAAAAATCTATATCGACACTGCCGCGGAGAATAAATTTTCTTTTGTTTATTTTTTCAATCAATACATGATCGGGATGGTCCCGTGTATGTATCTCACCTACTATTTCTTCGACAATATCTTCTATTGTGACAAGACCTTCAACTCCACCGAATTCATTAACTACAAAAACCATGGGCAGCTTTTCCTTCTGCATTTCAAGAAAAAGATCATCAATTCGTTTTGTCGCGGGTACAAAATATGGTTTGTATAGAATTGCCTCAATTGAGTTTATACGCTTTCTGTTCATTATATCACGGTAATACACATATCCGGCAATATCATCCACACGATTAATATACACAGGAATTCTGGAAAATCGTGTGTTTTCAATTATCGTCACAAGCTGTCGAATTGAGCTTCTAATTTCAATTGAAACAATTTCAACTATAGGCGTCATAACCTCAATTACTGTTATTTCATGTAGCCTCAGTATATCCCGGATAAATTCATTATGACTCTGGTCAATAACACCTTCACTTACACCAAGCTTGAATAACGTACCAATTTCATCCCTTGAACGGACAAAGGATGTTTCAGAACTTTTAATATGTAGTGAATTTTTTATTATTCCTGTTACTCCAAGGGATAACTTAATTGCAGGCATAAAGAGCCACATTAAAAGCTCAACAGGCCTTGAGATAAACATTAAAATTGCATCTGCTTTTGAACGGGCAATCAGCTTTGGAAGAATTTCGCAAAAAACAAGAAAAAATATAGTCTGAATGATAGTTATAATATAAAGGCTCGTTTCATCAACCAGGTACATTTTCGTGGCAACAAACGTCACAAATGCTGCCGAGGCAACATTTACAATATTGTTGCCCACAAGGGTCATACCAACAGCATTCTCAATACTGTTTAAAATATTAATAACCCTTGCGGCCCTCACATCGCCCTTATCTGCAAGAAACTTGAGCTTCATCCGGTTTACAGATATTATTGCAGTTTCTGTACCCGAGAAAAATGCTGAAAGCAGAATAAAAACAAATATGAATATTTCATATGAAAGATAAAACATGCTGTATCAGGACCTCTTTACTATTTCAACTGATTCAATCCGGTTTTTCCGTATGACTTTCACGCGGAGTATATATTTCCCCTGGAGTATCTCGGTATTTTTTTCCGGAAAACATCCAAGAACTTCTGTTATATATCCCCCTATTGTCTCAGTTTCTTTGGTCTGAATATTTTCTTCGAAATGCTCGTTAAAATCATCTATCTGCAAATTGCCTGTAACCGCCCATGATCTGTCATCTATTTTCCTGATTGCCGGTTTTTTGACCTTCTCCCAAACTTCATTTTTCCCAAGAAGCTCTGCAACTATGGAAGCCAGAGTAACAACACCCTCTGTGCCGCCGTATTCATCAACGACAATTGCAATCTGAATTTTTTTGCGGAGAAAATCTGAAAGGAGCTCATCAAGTCCTTTTGTTGCCGGGTAATGGGTCATATCGTGAATAAGACCTTCAATCGTTTTAGCTTTTTTATATCCCCGGATGTAGGGGATTAATTCACGTGAATCAAGTACTCCCACAACGGTATCAATATCATCCTTGTACACTGGCGCACGCACCGCGCCGGTTTCTTTAAAAATTCTGATGGCCTTGTTGATAGTGCAGTCAAGGGGAATAAATACCGCTTTTGTACGTGGAATCATGACATTCATGGCTTCTTTCTGGGAGAACTTCAGAACATTCTTCATGAAATTACTCTCTTCGGTGTTAAGGATACCTTCATCCTTTCCAAGGGTTATTACCATATCCAGCTCTTCTTTGGTTATACCTGCCGATTCATCGATTTTTAAATTGAAGATACGAATCACAGCATTAGAAAAGCCAACCAGAATATATCGTATTGGAAAAAGAAAACGATGTATAAACGATAAAGGACCAACGACACTCTTTGTAACAGCAATGCTGCTGTTGATCGCTATTATTTTTGGAAATATTTCACAGAGTATGATTATTATCGGAGTCAGTATTGCGATTGAAATGAAGTGACCATATTGCCTGAAAAAACCAAGAAGGATCCGCGTCAGCATAGCTGATGATATAAGGTTTACAAAAAGATTACCAATGAGAATTGTAATAAGAATATTTTCAGGATTTTTCATTAATCCTGAAATTGCTTTTTCATTGCGGTGTTTGGAAATTGAAAAACGATGAAGGTCGGATTTTTTTAATGAAAAAAACGCAGTTTCAGACCCTGAGAAGAAACCGGATAATAACAGAAAAAATATCAGAACCAGAAGATCAAAAATGTTATTACCCATCATGCAGCAGATTGATCATAATATGGTGTGTTCATTATCAATAGAAAAAAAGATTCCCTATCCATCACAATATCAGGTTTACTCACGTACATCAAGATTGATAGTAAAAAGAATTTCATCAGTTACTTCATTACCGGCAAAATCCTCTGCAATTACTTTAAGTTTATTCTCGCCATCATTGTAGATAATATTCTTAAGCTTATAAAATCCCTTACTATCATATATATCATCAAAAGGCATTCCCTTGATTGTCAATTCATTTTTTGCAAACACTATATTAGAAAAGTCAACACTTAATATATTTTTTCCATTAAATTCATACGTAAGTTTATACACACCAAGCCTTTCACGACCTTCAATACTGTCATGTATTTTTACAAGTAACGGATAATGCCGGGTAAGCCTGAGTTTAGATCCTTTTCTTATATAAAAATATTTTTCTCCTATACGGATAGCATATTCTGATATTACAGGTTTTTTTGCATCACTTTTAGAAGGTAGAAGCTTGAAAGGATTAATTGATATGTTGGCGGAGATATCAATTATTCCGAAATGAAGATGTTTTCCGAAAGAGTGCCCGGTATTACCAATATAACCAAGAATATCATTTTTCCTATAACTTTTTTTCACCGACATGCTGTCATCGAGGTGCATATAGATACTGTAATATTTTTTACCATGGCTCAGAACTTTATAATTTCCACCACCGGGATAGTTTTCCAGGGGAAATAACGACCTGTCCCAAAAATAAATCGTTTCCCCTCTGGCTACAGGATAGATTTTCATAGTACTGCTGATTACATCCACGCCGTCATGAAAATGATCCCATCGTGACTCGCCGAATGTTGAGGTAACTTTTGCATTAATAACCGGCCATTGAAATGAAACAGATGTGAATATAACAAGTATTGTTAAAAACAGTAACGGTATCCGGATGCTTGTAAAATGTAATTGTTTAATTGTAAACATTGTAATCCTGTCAAAAATTATTTATTTTGAACTGTATCGGTTTTTATTTCTGTTTCCGAAGCTTGTTTCGGCGCATGGAGTGTACAGTATTCACCAGGTTCAGTCCCCGAATAATACAGCTGGTCATGCACTATTTTGGGGCATGTACCGTTTTCCGGTGGAACAAGTCCGGATTCCAAACATATAGACTGCCGTGAGACACCCTGAACCGGAACTTTAAAATTCCCAGGTTTTTCGTCTCGGTACGCCTCCCTGAGAAATCTTATCCACACCGGAGCTGCAAGGACAGCCGCAGCGCGGCCGCTTCCAAGGGATATCGCACCCTTTTTATTACCAATCCAGACCGAGGTAACCATATTCGCAGTATAGCCCGCAAGCCAGGCATCACTGAAATTTGAAGTTGTACCTGTTTTCCCGGCAATAGGAAATCCGAGAGGCCTCCTGCTGACATTGAAATACGCGGTACCCCCATCCATGAATACTGCCTGCATAAGGTTTACCATAATCGCCGCAGCAACGGGATCAATAATTTTCCCAAGTCGTTGCCTTTTGTCTTCAACATAACGATGAATATCTTCCTCATTGTTCCATATTATATTACCGGAATAATCTTTAACAAACTTTATTCCATATGGTTTAATAAAATCTCCGCCATTGCATATTACAGAGTGAAGTACAGAGCTTTCCATTGGTGATACTTCGTATGTTCCAAGTGCAATTGACAGTGTCCGGCCGAAACGCTCACTCATCTCTGAATCTGAAAGATCAAGACTCTTCTGAATGATAGTAAACAATCGGTCATACCCGGTTTTCTGAAGAATTTTTACCGCAATCACATTGAGGGAACGGGCAAGTGCATATCGGACAATTACATTTCCATGATATCTTTCACCATAATTTCCGGGCCTGTAATTACCGGGGAATGTGGTAGGCTCATCCTTAAAGACAGTGGAGGGTGTGATATCTTTCGCTTCAATTGCAGAAACGTATATGAGGGGCTTGAATGACGAACCCGGCTGACGGCGGATTTGTGAAACATGATCATGCTGATTTTTTGAAGTGAATTTATATCCACCAACATAGGCGATAATTTCACCTGTATACGGATCCAGGGCAATCAAAGCACCTTGTATATTGTCGATATCTTTTTCAATCTTTTTACCATAACGGCGAACCATATATTGTCGCTGATTTTCAATACCGGCCCTCAGTGCTTTTAGCGCGGCATCCTGTTTCCGACCGTCGATGGTTGTGTATATCTTGAGCCCCCCCCTCTTCACCACGTCTTCACCGAATTTATCAACCATAATTCGCCGGATATGTTCGTTAAAAAAAGGCGCCCGGTTAATACGGTATGAACTGTACAGGAATGTTCCGATAAGTGATGTTTCCGCCCGCCCTTCGCTGTTGTATGCCACATCCCATTTTTTGATAAACTTTTTATATTTGTA
>DAOSYC010000017.1:14600-17770 GCA_035380905.1 Spirochaetota bacterium
AGGGTCCTTTCCATGTCAGTAAACAGAACTTTCGCGAGCTGCTGCGTTATTGTGCTCCCCCCCTGCACTACCCGGAAGTGCAGTACATTCACAATCATTGCACGGAAGATACCTTTTATATTTACACCATTATGCTGATAAAAATCTCTGTCTTCACTTGCAATAACCGCGCGTATAAGATATTTGGGGATATAATTATACGGCACTATTTCACGCTTCTGTTCGAAAAATTCTCCTATTATTTCATCATTTCTGTCATAAATACGGGTAGGAATATCAACAACTTTTGCCCCGAGACCGGCTTCACGTAGACTATACACGTAACCTTCCCTGATTTCCTGGGTCCGGTCAATAAGCCTTTTATAACGGGCAAGTTTTTCCAGTGCGTCAGCTTTGTCCCCAAGCCAGCTCATGTATACATAGCCGACAAAGAGCGTCACCAGAAAAAAACATAATAATGGAGTATATATAAACACTACTTTTTTGTGGGAAAATATCCATTTAACAACTGCCAGTAAAAATTCCTTTACCATGTTCATACTGCCGCGATTTCCTTGCTTTTAGTATTTTTCAGAACTGATGACCGCATTGCATGTAAAACATACATACGTTTTTATTATTACACGATTACATCAACGATTAAACAATTCAATATATTTTGAAACATCATTATATCGCAGAAAAGTCAAATCTATTTCTAAAATCATTTTTAAAAGAAAATATCATTATGCATCAATCAATTAAATTATAATTCAAAATTTTATTTTAAAAATCATTTGATTGTTTATTTTTTATAATCACACCAAATAAGTACTTGATATTTCACATTTATTTAAGTATATTAATACTTAAATAAATGTTATTATTGCTTATGTTTTCTTCGCAGCAACTGTCTGCCGTTTAAAAATATAAATTTAATAAAGAAAATAATCTAAATAATTATTACATTAATTAATAAGAGAGGTCAATTTGCATTCCTGGAGTAAAAATGATTTTCTGCAAAAGGCTCATTCCTGGGTAGCCCTGTTGCGGCTTGATGAGGATATTGAAATTATCCGCGAAAAACTGTTAGCACATATTAACTCCCTTCTTTTTGAAAAATTTTCAGTTGATGACCCGACAATACATGATCTTGACCGAGTTATGATCAGGGACTGTGCAAATGTGTTACGAAATATACTAATGCGCAGAAGTGAAAAGATGGCCAACTACAGTGTACTATCTGCGTTAATTAATTCAGTAAAAAACGATATTGATGAACTTTCTCCTTCATTCTGGGCTGACATTTGTCACCTTATTGACGGAGTTGAAGGAAATATCCGGCTACATGAAACCGTAAATTTCGAATTTACACACGACCATGAATATTCCGGAAGAAAGGCGGCAATTCTACGGTCAAACGAACTTGATAAACTTGAAGCATATATGTCTGAGATGATGAACAGGTATGAATCCGGATTATCGGAAGAATCAGTACGCAGAAGAATATCTACCAAAAAAAGGATATTGAAAATTCTTTCCTCCACAACATCACAATGGAATGACTGGAGATGGCAGATTCGTCATATAGCAAAGGATGCAAAAAAACTTTCCCGTATGGCAGTCTTATCCGGGAATGAAATACGCCGCGTGGAGGAATCCTGCAAAGCTGGTATTCCATTTGGTGTTACTCCGTATTATGCATCACTTTTCGATACAGATCTTTCCAACACCCGCGATTCAGCAGTACGAGCTCAGGTTATACCGCCTGATTCATATATTAATGCATTTAATGATAAGTCAAACGAACACTATGTATCAGATTTCATGCTTGAACAGGACACATCACCTGTTGATCATATTACACGGCGATACACTTCAATTCTTATTTTCAAGCCCTACAATGCTTGCCCGCAGGTCTGTGTATATTGCCAGAGGAATTGGGAAATTGATGGGCCCATGGCTGCAGGAGCCATGGCAAAAGAACATGAGATACAGGAATCAATCAAATGGATTGAAGATCATCCTTCCATCAAAGAGGTTCTCGTTACAGGAGGTGACCCTCTTGTTATGGCGGATTCCCGTCTTAAGTCTATACTTGATGCCATCAGTCGTATACCACATATTGAGCGAATAAGAATCGGAACACGCACGCCGGTAACATTACCTATGCGCTTTACACCGGAACTTTGTAAACTTCTGGGTTCATACCGGATACCCGGGAAAAGGGAATTATGTGTTGTTACACACATACAGCACCCCTATGAACTGACAACTGATTTTGTTAAGGCTATCGACCGCTTAAAACGTAATGGTATTTCTGTATATAACCAGATGGTTTTTACGTTCTTTTCATCCCGGCGTTTTGAGGCTTCTTATTTAAGAAGGTTAATACGGCTCTGCGGTGTTGATCCATATTATACGTTCTACCCCAAGGGCAAGGAGGAAACAATAGATTATAGAGTGCCTATCGCACGCCTGTTACAGGAGCAAAAAGAGGAAAGCCGGCTTCTTCCTGGGCTTGCGAGAACTGATGAACCTGTTTTCAATGTTCCAGGCCTTGGGAAAAACCACCTTAACGCATGGCAGCACAGGGACCTCATTTCAATTAATAAAGATGGTTCACGGATATATGAGTTCCACCCCTGGGAGAAAAAAATTGCAGATCAAAAGACATATGTCGGCAGCGATATTCCCATCCTGGATTACCTGCTCCGTCTTGAGGAAATCGGTGAAAATATTGAAGACTACAAAACGATATGGTACTATTTTTAAAATTTTTAGTAATGCAATTGACATTGTGTTTATTCAGATATAATATATTACAATAATGTAATTTTACATGAATAGGATATACACATATATTCATACTTATAGAAAGTGAGGTAATTATGAGTTTTTTCAAAGAAGCGGGTGATTCACTTGTGAAATATACAGAAAAAATTGTTAATAAAACCGAAGAATACGCGAAAATAGGAAAACTGACTCTGGACATAAAAAAACTGGAAGGAAGTATTGATAAAATCAATAAAGAATTAGGCGAGTATGTAATGTCCAGAATATCCGAAGGCTCAGATTCATTATCATTTTCTGATGAAATAGTAATTGAAAAGTCTCAAATGATCAGGGATAATCTGTCCACAATTGAATCTAAAAAAGCAGAAATTGAAGAATTAAAAAAAGTAAAACCT
>DAOSYC010000017.1:17870-25761 GCA_035380905.1 Spirochaetota bacterium
GCTGACTGTACCGGCAATACACAAACCGCAATTCATTAAATTTGTAGTAACTCATACCTGAAGATCTGATAATGGCAATTTCATCTAAACGCATCATACAATTTATATCATCCCTTAATGATACTTTTACATTCGGCACTATACGAAAGCAGTTTGAAAAAAAATCAAAAAAGAGAAAACGCAATCACACCGGGAGCAAAGATATTCAGAAAATTGAACATGTTCTGAATACCCTTGTTGCGCTGCAGTATCTTAAAAAGAACAAAAAATCGTACAGTAAAAACCGTGATTTCCATCTTACCGGCACAATAATCATAAAGCCGTCAGGTGACGGTATAGTCCAGCTTCCGGATTCGACAGAAGTTGCTATTCCTGCTCAGGCAACAAACAACGCCCACCACAAAGACATTGTGCGTATTGGAATAACAAATATACGCCAGAATTATATTATGGGAAGAGTTATTTCCGTACTGCAGCACAGCAGATCTGAATATTCCGCAAAGATTGAATATGTATATGATGATATAATATATCTGCAGCTTGTTGACCTTCCGGGGAGAGTGAAAGTATATGCTCTTTCATCACCGGGGCAGCCGCGTGCAGGATATCTTGCCCGTGTCACACTTGGCAAGAACAGGGTTGATGGAAGACAGGAATGCACCATTTCCAGTATGTATCCGTCAACAAGCGAAGAATTTGATGTACAAAGGATTATTGTAAAACATGATCTCCCAGCACCCTATAACCCGGAGAAGTATAAATATGAAGATTTGAAAGATTCCATGTCCCATAATATTGAGAACCGGAAAGACTACCGTCATCTGTATACAATTACAATTGACGGAGAATACGCTAAAGATTTTGACGATGCGATTTCGCTTGAAAAAACAGGAGCCGGTTATACATTATATGTTCACATTGCAGACGTTTCACATTTTGTTAAGAAAGGTGGTGATCTTGATAACGAAGCATATACACGGGGAACCAGTTACTATCTTGGCAACACTGTTATCCCGATGCTTCCTGAGGTTCTTTCCAATAATCTCTGTTCACTCGTTGAAGGTGAAGATCGATTAACGCTCACTGCAGAAATAAACATTGATCAGCACGGTGTAGTGTCGGGCTCAACGTTCTACAAAGGAATAATCCAGAGCAACAAAAGGCTGACATATACCGGAGCATATGAAATAATAAAAAATGCAGATGGTTCACCGCTGTCATTACTGCTCATAGAAATGGACGAGCTTGCCAAAAAGATTAAATCGAACCGGATGAAAAGAGGCCGCGTTGACCTTGATTTACCTGATCAGGAAATCATCTATGACGGCGATTCAACTGTCGACATTCACTTTGCAACAAGACTTCCAAGCCACGAAATAATTGAAGAATTCATGCTAACCGCAAATGAAGCGGCATCAAAAACATTACGTGAAAACAATGTCCCTTCACTCTACCGCGTCCATGAGAATATTTCCCCGGACAAGCTGTATTCATTAAAATGGTTCCTCCGGTCCCTGAACATTACGTTACGTGAAAGTGATAATATCGGCACCTCGCTTCAGGAGGTGATTGACAGTGTCTCCGGCAGGGAATACGAGCAGGTCGTAAATTTTATTATTCTCAAATCCTTTATGCAGGCATTTTACGGAGAAAAACCATTGGGGCATTTCGGCCTTGGATTTAAAGACTACACGCATTTCACGTCTCCCATACGGCGGTATCCGGATCTTATTGTACACAGATGTATAACAGCCATGATAGAAGGGGGAAAACAGGCATATCGTGATAAAGAGCTTCACGTTATCGGGGAACAAAGTTCAGCACTGGAACGTATTGCCCAAAATGCTGAAAGAGACCTTGTGAAGCTCAAATCATGCAGGCTAATGATGGATCATACAGGTGAAATCTTTGATGTTGTAATAAGCGGAATTTCAAAGTCAGGACTATTTGTATCGTTGCTTGAAAAACCTATTGAAGGCTTTATCCCTCTCCGGCTGCTTACCGATGATTACTATGTTGTAAATGAAGATGAATATACAATAATCGGCAAAAAGCTCGGACGTCGATTCAGACTTGGTGATAGAATAAAGGCCAAACTTTTTTCGGTCGAAATTGATACTATGAGGATAGATTTTGATGTAGCATAATCCTGATATTGTAAAAAATATAATATTTCATTGACAGAATGCTTTTCCAAAAAGAATAGTGATTTTATGAAACGAAGAACAATCAATATTCGGAAATTATCTATTGTATTATTAATTACTGCATGTACCTTTATTTCATTTGCAGCAATTCTTGATTTTCATGAGGACAACCAGTTTCACTCTGACTGCCCTCTCTGCCGTATTCAGCTTGACGGTTCTTCAACATACGTGTACTGCACGACAGCAGTCCTGCTTCCTCTTCCGGTATATGAATCCAGGATCATAACTGTAACAACTATTTCAATACATACTACTTTTGTTACACCTTATTTTCCAAACGCCCCTCCTCTTTCATAACATTACACCAAGATCGTTATCTTAAAATTTTGTACCGCATTTATTCCATGCGGTCATTACTTTATGTGTGTACTTTATGAATTCGAGGACATAATCAATGAAAAAAACTTTTTACATGGTACTTGTTATGCTGTGTCTTCAAACAGCAGAAAATATTGTATATTCAAATTCTGAAAACCAGAGCGGTTCCCCATTTTCACAGTCACAGTTTGTTCCTGATATCTCCTTTATTCTTGACCTTGCATACATTGAGCGGGATATTACTGATACAACCCGGCAAAGCCTGTTCATACCAGGTATGACATATTCATCGGAGTATGTGTCCAGTATTGATGACGATACAGCATCAGAGCAAAATGGGAGAGGTTTTTCATTTAACTATGGTGAAATGAATATAGCCTCAGTGGTTGATCCATATTTTGATCTGTTTGTAAATTTGTCATTTACGGAGGAAGGTGTTGAGTTTGAAGAAGGATATTTCACATCAAGGTCATTTCCTTTCGGGTTCCAGTTAAAAGCAGGAAAGTTCCTGAGCAGTTTCGGCAGATTGAATGAACAACATGGTCATTTCTGGGATTTTTTCGACCAGCCACTGATTTACAGCGTCGTGTTCGGAGAGGGAAATCTAAATGAAACCGGCATGCGGCTTACCTGGGTGGCTCCATTTGATTTTTATATGATGCTTGGTGTAGAAGCGTTACAGGGACGCAATAGTGCCAGTTTCGGCAGCAAAGGCTTTTCTGATGTACAGCACAATGTTACTGTTGATGATGCACGCGGCCCGAATCTCTATGTCACATATTTGAAGTATTCGTATGATTTTGATACCCTTACCCTCCTCATGGGTGGATCAGGCGCACTTGGTAAAACCCGCCTCAATATGGCTCTTGATCAATCAGGAATACAGGGTGAAGGCTATAACGGATCAACGCACATATGGGGGGGCGATATAACGCTGAAATATCTTATTGATTCCTTTCGTTATATCTCTCTTCAGGCTGAATATATCATGAAAACTTTTGACGGCAGGCAGTATACTCAGGATACAGCCGATAATATTTCATCAGCAGAATGTGAGAAAGTCCAATCAGGAATGTATGCACAGCTTGTGCTCAAGCCATTCCTTCAATGGCGGTTTGCAGCGCGATATGATTTATTGAATAAAAACCGTATTGAATACAATGGTACACGCGACACAGAATATCCGGAAAACATGCCGCGGTATTCATGTATGATAGATTATAATCCCACAGAATTTTCGCGATTTCGAATACAATACAATCACGACCGCTCTCATTATTACAAGGAAAACAATGAGTACGTTAACAAACCGAACAATGAGATAATCGTTCAGTGTAATTTATCCATAGGGGCCCACGGAGCCCACTCATTTTAAGATTAGGAGAAATATATGAAAAAAATATTAATAGCTTCAATAAGTATTCTATATTTAGTTACTACTGCCCATGCAGGAAGAATAAAGGTTCTTACTTCATACCCATATATCGCGGATATTGTACAAAAAATCGGGAAAGAACACGTGCGAGTACATTATCTTGCCCGTGGTAACTGGGACCCGCATACTGTAATTCCAAGGCCATCATTCATAGCAAAAGTACGGCGTGCGGATCTCCTGATTATAAACGGGGGACAACTTGAAATCGGTTATCTCCCTCCAATATTGAAGCAGGCAAATAATGCAGACGTGTTTCCCGGCAGAAAAGGATTTCTGGACCTTTCATCATCCATTACGATGATCGATGTTCCCAGAAGTGTCTCACGTGCACAGGGTGATATGCACCCTGACGGAAATCCGCATTACTATCTTGATCCGCACAATATCCCCCCACTCGCGAAAGCGATAACAAAGAAGTTGTGCGAACTTGATTATCATAATGCATCGAATTACAGAAATAACCAAAGCGTATTTCTTAATAAATGGAACAGCAAACTTGCTGAATGGGACAGAAAATTAAAATCACTTCGGGGTATATCTGTAGTTGAATATCATAAAAATTTTGATTATCTGCTCCGTCGTTATGGCATTAAACTTGTCGGTACTGTTGAACCATTACCGGGCATCCCCCCGACATCAAGACACATGGAAACTATATCACAGATAATCGCACGTCATTCAGTTAAGTTTATTATTCATGATGTCTATCATCCGGAACGGGCTTCAAAGCTTTTAGCGAAAAAACATAACATACGAATGGTTGTACTTCCTCACGACGTTGGTGCGACAAATGAGGCAGAAGGAATTTTTTCACTTTTTGATGAAATTGTACGGAGGTTATCACAATGATTGATATATTGATATCTGCATTTGCGTTGTCTGTTGTTCTTGTTGGTATACACTCCTATTATGGATTGGAAATAATTAAAAGAGGAATTATTTTCACGGACCTTGCTATTGGCCAGATGGCTGCAATGGGAGCTGCTGTTTCTATTCTGTTTCTTGAAGGACAATATATATATCCGTTATCACTCTTATTTGCACTTTCTGGAGGATTTGTAATAGCTGTTTCTTCACGAAAAAATGAAAACCTCGAAGCATTTATTGGTCTTATGTATGCCTTTGGTATATCTGGTGTATTTATATTACTTTCAAAGTCCAGTCATGGTATGGAAACGTTTCAGAAACTAATGGCTGCTGATATACTATTCACCCCGATGAATGATATTATAAAAACAGCAATATTATACGGATTGCTGGGTATTGTCATTTATATATTTCACAATAAAACAAAAGGGTTTCTGCGGGACGCGCTCTTTTTTATAACCTTTTCCGTAACAGTAACAAGTTCCGTTAAGCTTGCGGGAGTTCTTACGGTGTTTGCCCTGCTTGTGGCTCCTGCCCTCATTTCATTGATTATAAATCGAGGTAAACTGCTGATAAACGCATGGATTATAGGTATAGCGGTGAATCTCACAGCAATCCTTGTTTCATACAATTTCGATTTCCCAACAGGGTATACCCTTGTATTACTTCATGCGTTTATTGCTTTAATTGTTTCATTTATTTTTGGAAAGAAAAAAAGACTGGTAGAATAATATATATATGTACAAATCATGACACAAACAGTAAATAATCATCTTAATTACAGTATCTTACACATTGGAAATATACTGTGGAAAACATTTGTAACGACAGAAACATTATACTCGACAGCATTGCTGAAGGTGTTTTTACCGTCGATCTCGACTTTAAAATATCATCGATTAATCGCGCGGCGGAAGAAATTCTCGGTGTCAGTGAAGATGAAGTAATTGGAAAATACTGTTTTGAGATTTTTCACGCAAATATATGCGAACATTCATGTGCCCTGAAAGAAACGATCCGGACGGGAAAAAAAATTATTAATAAAATAATTTATGTAGTTAATTCTGAAGGTACTCAAATCCCGGTAAGTATAAGTACCGCTTTATTAAATGATGAAAAGGGAAACCTTATCGGGGGAGTCGAAACATTCCGGGACATCTCCGACATTGAAGAATTACGAAAAACCCTCGAATCAAAATATAATTACCAGGACATTGTCAGTAAAAATAAAGTAATGCAGGAAATAATTTCAATTCTTCCTGATATTGCCGAAAGCGACAGCAGCGTGTTAATAGAAGGGGCCAGCGGAACCGGGAAAGAGCTGATCGCGCAGGGTATACATAATCTCAGTCCCCGCAGTGAAAAACCAATTATTGTCATAAACTGTGCGGCGCTCCCGGAAAACCTTCTGGAATCAGAGCTTTTTGGATATAAGGCAGGAGCATTCACCGACGCGAAAAAAGATAAACCCGGTAAAATTGCCCTCGCAGAAGGCGGGACTGTTTTTCTTGATGAAATTGGTGAGCTTCCTGCTTCAACCCAGGTAAAACTATTGAGATTTCTTCAGGAACGGGAATATGAGCCATTAGGTGGAACAAAACCGGTCAAGTCAAACGTGAGAATTATCGCAGCAACGAACCGCATTCTTCTTGATGAATTAAAAAACGGTTCTTTTCGTGAAGATCTGTACTACAGGTTAAATATCATCACTATAAAGCTTCCCCCGCTAAAAAACCGGCTTGAGGATATACCTCTCCTCGTTTCGCACTTCATAAAGAAGTACAGCAGTATTAAAGGTAAGGATATTGTAGGTGTTTCCGATGATGTAATGAATATTCTCATGAATTATGACTTTCCAGGCAATATCCGTGAGCTTGAGAACATTATTGAACATGCGTTTATACTTTGCAAAGATTACTATATTCAGACATCTCACCTGCCGGCACACATGCGGGGACATACCTTCGATTTCCCGGAATCAATGACACTTGAGATGATTGAAAAAATGTTCATTGAGAGAACGCTGGAAAAAAATAACTGGAATAAAGCGAAAACAGCTCAGGATCTGGGTATTGACCAGTCAACATTATGGCGAAAAATTAAACGCTATTGCATCAGTAAATGATAATCACACCATATTCTTATTAGAAAAATCATCGATATATATATAAATAACTTTACGGACAGTGTACTCTGTGACGTAATTGTTCTTCAGATGTACCGCAAACTGTAGTATATTAATCGGAGAAACCTGATGGAATTAAACGCACCAGATATAGCACTTCTTGCAGTAACACCTAACCCGGAAAAACTTATTGAAGAAGCCGGCAGAACATGCTATTTGTCTCTTGACAAAATGACGGATGACAGTGAAAGAAATTTCATTCGACGATGCATCCGTAATGGACACCATTCAATTCTCGAACATGCGACAGCTTCGTTCCGGATAAAAGGGGCATCCCGCGCATTTACGCACCAGCTTGTACGTCACAGACTGGCTAGTTTTTCCCAGCAATCACAGCGTTATGTTAATGAAGCTGAATTCAATTATATTATTCCACCTGAAATTTCCGATAATCAGGAAGCTGCTGTTATATTCCGTGATTTCATTGATCACGCAAAAAACACATATAAAAAATTACGTGAAGCAGGTATAAAAAAAGAGGATGCACGATTTGTACTGCCAAATGCTCTTGAAAGCCAGATTGTCTTTTCAGCAAATTTCAGAGAACTGCGATTCATTTTCGCTCTTCGGCTTCAAAAAAGCGCACAATGGGAAATAAGAAGAGTTTTTATTGATATTTTAAAAATCATGCAGCAGGAAGCACCATCTGTTTTCGGGGATTTTGTAATTGATGAAAGCAACTGGACCGCATCATCCTGTCTGATATAAATAATAGCGCTGCATCACTGTAAAGGGGCTGCTACAACTCTGTTCCTTCCTTTCTCCTTTGCTATATAAAGTGCTCTGTCAGCCAGATTCCTCAGTTCTTCAATATTATCAGTGCATTCAGGATATGCAGCGACACCCTGGCTGGTTGTCATAATATCAATGGTTCCTTCC
>DAOSYC010000017.1:25861-27592 GCA_035380905.1 Spirochaetota bacterium
TGTTCAACGATATACAGCTCATTCCCTTTATCACCTTCGCGGAAAAGCAAATCACCCTTATTATACTCGACAAACCTGGAATTCTTCACAATCTGATCAATTTCTTCAACACTGAGTGTTGAGAATATTTCCACCGTTTGTAAAAACTGTATTATATCATCCATATACTTTTCCAAAAATTAATTGATTGGCCATGTTATGTGTTATATTTATTATATCGTTCATTAAACGTACATAAGAGTATATCATATTTGAATAAAGTCAATGTAATTACTCATATTACTTTCTTCTCAATAAACAATTAACCGGAAGCGTGAATGTATGATATTATATTAATAAATCCTTTACAATAAATTATAATACATTTTCATTGTATATGTTTGAATTGTTTTAAAAAATATTTTAATTTATGACCGTTGATATATCTACCATGAAAAAAATCAAAGTTGCACTTTATCAGAAACCTCTTGGCGTAATGGTCTCACGGCCTGATATTATGGAGCTGCAGCAATATTCTCCTGATTTTATATGCTTTCCTGAATACTTCTTTGTTAACAGATTTCTCGGTAATCACACACAAACTCCTCATAATCAAAAGCGACAGTTGAAATTAATGGAGATGGTTTCTCGAAAACTCAAAACTGTTGTAATCGGGGGTACGATGCCCGAACAGCAGGGAGATATTCTCTATAACACAACGTTTGTATTTGATAACGGCACCTGTCTTGGATTTTACCGCAAAAGAAATCTTTTTTTTGCTGAAGAGGGAATTATAACACCGGGAGATACATTCAAGATATTCAAGTCCGGAAACACTACCTTCGGGATACTAATTTGTGCCGATGTCTTTCACGATGAAAGCTTCCTTGAAATGAAACGCCTTGGAGCACAGATAATATTCATTCCGACTTTTTCATTAAAAAGAGAAGAGCCGATAGAGGAAAAATTTAAAAGGGACAAAGAAATTTTTGTACGGGGCGCTGAATTATCTGATGCTGTGGTAATTAAAGTGTGCGGCGTTAAATCTGAATACAAAAACTTCCTTCAGGCAAGGAGCCTCATTGCAGACAAACATGATGTGCTATACCGGGTAAATCCTGATGAAGAGGAAAAGTCTATGATTATAAAAAAAGAAATAACAATTTAGCAGAAGGTAACCGCAACGAAAAAATTATTTTTTCTCAATATCCTTTGCGGAAAGATAAAGCCTTTGCTCACTCCCGACAGTACTCACTATAACAGCTCTAATTGAAATATCCTCACCGTTTTTCATCCATTTATAATTATGTTCGGAATAGATATCAACAATACCGGAAAAAACATTATCACTTCTATAATCAACAAGAAGATTAAATATTAATTTCCCATCTCTTCTTATTACGTTTGCTGTTTTTCCCGTCCACTCAACAGAATAACCGGTATAAAGATACGGTTTTTTCTTTATATCATTATAATCAATTTTCTGCCATTCACGTTCATCAATATTAATAATAAATCTTTTTAAAAACTCAGACCGTTCACGCACTGAATGGTTTGCATTACTGTGCGTAATACGGTTCAAAATTGAAAGTGCGTCATTATACCTGCCAGCTTTAATAAGAAGTTTCGCACGCCTGAAATCCCTGAGTAAAACATCACTGGAATAATAGAATTCAGGTGTCCGTCGTTTTACTATTTTTTCAATAAGTGAAAATCCGGAACCATCAACAGTAATTTGATCAATAGTTTCAG
>DAOSYC010000017.1:27692-31636 GCA_035380905.1 Spirochaetota bacterium
TTTTCAATAAGTGAAAATCCGGAACCATCAACAGTAATTTGATCAATAGTTTCAGAAAAATTATTATTCCTATTACTGTTGGCAAAATGTTCGCCAATACTGCTTACATGTAATTCTGTATGATATACATACAATGCAACTGCCAGTAATACAGCGGAGAAAATGACTACTGCAGGAATAATTACTTTTTTAAAATTAAAATTTCTTTTTTTACGTCGGGAATAAACGGAGGTAATATTTTTATTATGATTTTTATTTCTAAAAGAGAAAAAACCGGAACTGTTTTTGGGGATTTTAACAAAATCAAATAATTTTGCATTTCTCTGAAATTCAGAAAAATCATCAACTTTACGGAGGACAGAAATTCCCTTTCGTATACCGCTGTCATGTGAAAATTTCCCGAGAAGGTCAACGTAATACGACATGACGCTTTTCATATCAGGCGCTGCCTTCATATAAAGATATGCCTGTAGCTGTACCCCGGGTACATACTCAGGATCAACCTGTATCATTTTTTTCAACGTAGATTGCGCAGTAATCAATTTGTTGGTCTGAAGGTATGATATTGCAAGAAGCAGATAAGGAAAGGGATCCCTTGTGGTTGAATCGCAATATTTTTCAAGAAGCACAGATGACTCTTCATATCTTCCTTTTTTGAAAGAATTATATGCTTCTTTTAGAAGAAGATTCGCTTTTTTCACGGCATAAAGGGGTGACAATTAAAAATCGTCTCCCCCATCCTTTTTTCTAAATAAATTGGTAACAACATCGATGATTGATACATTATCATCCCTGCTTTTTCCAATAAGAAATCCAATAAATACCATGACGAGTATTAGAAAGGTTTTAACCGGCCCGATCGTAAATATCATTATACCAAACAAAAATCCAAGAAAACCACCAAGGGCTTTCCCCGGATTCCTGTTGATAAGATCGCCAAGATATCGGAAGAAATCCATACTACTTTTTCACCCGCTCAACATAATCACCTGTCCTTGTATCAACCTTTATAAAATCACCGGTATTGACAAAGAGAGGTACATGAAACTCGGCATCAGTTTCCACTTTTACAATTTTTGTGACATTGGTTGCGGTATCACCTTTCACACCGGGTTCTGCATAAGTCACTTCAAGTGTTACAAAGGTGGGAGGCTCAAGGGTAATAGGTTTGTTTTCATAAATAGCGATATCAACCATATCGCCTTCCTTTATATAATCAAGAATATTCCCTACATAATCTTTTGAAATAGATTCCTGCTCATATGAACCGGTGTCCATAAAAACCAGAGAATCTCCTTCATCATAGAGATACTGCATCTTCTTCGTTTCGATACGGACATCTTCAACTTTTTCACCGCCACGGAAGGTTTTGTCAACGGTAGAACCTTTTGTAAGTGATTTAAGCTTTGTCCTCACAAACGCACTTCCCCGGGCAGGTTTAACATGTTGATATTCGATTACAGAATATATGTCACCATCAATTTTTATTACAGTTCCACGTTTAAAGTCATTACTGCTGATCATTATATACCTCGTATTTATAAGATGATAATTTCACGTGAGGATTGTGTCAGAACCTCATAACCGCTAGGACGAACACATACCATGTCCTCTATTCTTATTCCGCCATAGTCCGGAATATATATTCCAGGCTCAATTGTAATAACAGAATTCTTTTTTAGCTTTATATCTCCGCCAGGTTTTACCGCAGGGAATTCATGCACCTCCATGCCGACACCATGACCAAGGGAATGGCCGAAATAATCACCATACCCCGCTTCTGATATATGTGTCCGCGCAACAGAATCAAGTTTACCGGTTGTTATACCCGGTTTCACTGATTGAACAGCCTTCTGCTGGGCAGAGAGAACAACATTGTACATTTCCATAAAACGGTCTTCAATAGTGCCGACAAAGACTGTTCTTGTCAAGTCAGAATTATACCCCTGGTATACACACCCCATGTCAATTAAGACAGGATCACCTTTTGCAATCTTTTTTCCCATTGAGGTAACATAATGAGGCATTGAAGAACCTGCACCGGATGCAACAATTGAATCAAAAGAGGTTTTTGTACAACCATTTTTACGATAAAAATATTCAATTTCTACGGCAATGTCCCATTCATAAATGCCGGGTTTAATTATTGATAAAAGATGCCTGAAGCATGTATCAGTTATCCCGGCAGCTTTACGTAATACCTCAATCTCCGTTTCATCCTTTACAATCCGCACATCATTAACTATATCACCTCCGGGAATTAGTTTAATTCCCCGGAGGTTTTTTTTCATGAGATTATATGATGAAAGAGGGAGGGAATGCTCTTCAAGGTATAACTCCCTTGATTCCATTTCACCCATGATTTTTTTCAATGTGCTGAATATATCTTTTTCCTGCAGGACAAAAGCAACACTTTCAGGTAATATCTTACGGGCATATTCCTGGTACCGAGAATCAGAAATAAAATAATTCTTCCTGCCGCCAATAACAAGATACCCGTAACTCCCCCCGAATCCGGTTAAATACCGAATATTTGTGAGACTGGATATAAGGTATGGCAATCTGCCTTCAGTCTTCAATAGATTATTTGTTTTTCGTATACGCATGTCGTACCTTAATATTACAGGCTATGCCAATATAAAGTATAGTACCAGCGGAATAATATTACATAAATGAAAAGAAAGCAACAGATAAGACAAAATAAATATGTCGTGTCAGAAATATAACACAAAGATGTATTTGTTACTTATTTCTGAACTTGAGTCTTCTCTGCTGTTCTCTTTTTTCTGAAGTGAGTGAATCCATTTTCAACTGCTTTGTTACTATATATGGCGTGATAAATACAAGCAGGTTTGTCTTTTTGTCTGATACTGTTTTTCGCTTAAATAGCCATCCAAGAAGCGGAATATCTCCAAGAATCGGGACTTTCGTTTCATCAACAGATTTTTCGTTTCTTATCAATCCACCGACTACCACTGTCTTTCCGTCTTTAACCGTAATACGTGTTTTAAAATCCCTTCTCCCGAGTTCCGGTGGAATGACTGAACCGCCTTCAAGGACTGTGGTCTGGCCAATAACAGAATTAACTTCAAGAAAAAGATCAAGGGTTATTGCCTGTTTTTTGGTAATATGAGGCTTTACTTTAAATTTAACACCAACCGTTTTGTAATCATACGTGAAAAACTGCGTTCCTGTATCACTGATTCTATTATTGGTTGGTACAGGAATTTCTGAGCCGACATTTATTTCTGATTCATTATTATCAATTGCAAGAACCTGTGGTGTTGATAATATATTATAATTACTGTCCGTTCCGGTTGCATTAAGAAGAACATATCCCAGAACAGACCTGTCGCTGAGATAACCAAGCTGAAAACCGGTAGAAAGGGGAACTGCAAGAGTTTTATCAGTAAGGCCGGTGGGTGTCGAATAATTCGGCACACTTCCCATGATTGAAGAACCGCCATATATATGCTCACCGGATTGATTGCCGAGCATCCAGTCTATGCCAAGCCCCCATCCGCTGTCGGCGGTAACTTCAACTATAAGGGATTCGATATATACCTGCTGACGTACAATATCAAGTTCCTTTACAATTCTGCTGATTTCACGATATTCTTCCGGATTTGCGGTAATTATGAGCGAATTCGTCTCTTTATTCGGTATTATTGAAAGCTTTTGTTTTGATTTAGGATCTATACGTGCAGCAGCCGGTGCCGGACTGCCCTTTTTCCTTTTTAATTGCTGGGGAGGGTTCTGAACTAAAGGTGAAGTATTGATCTTAGCTGTTTCAGAAAAAGGTACCCGCGAAAGCACCTCAGCAAGCTGCTGCGCATCCGCATTTTCAAGGTGAATGACATTTATTCTTCCTTTTGAAAGCTTGCCGGCATCTCCTTTTTCAGAATCCGGTATTTCAAATGTTTTATCAAGGGTCTTCGCAATTT
>DAOSYC010000017.1:31736-33791 GCA_035380905.1 Spirochaetota bacterium
TCTCCTTTTTCAGAATCCGGTATTTCAAATGTTTTATCAAGGGTCTTCGCAATTTTTACAAGCCCATCAATTTCATCGCCACTGCCCCTCATGATTAATATATTTTCAGGGGGATATATTACCACGTCAGTATATTTTGATTTCAGCTGGCGAAATACCTGAAACACTTCACGGGCTTCAGCGTTTTTCAGCTGATACATATATGTAATTATATTGTCCCCGTCAGGGACAGCCTTACCGTCCTGATCAATTACCACTTTTAATGATTGCTGAACCGCATCACGAACCGGAACAACCTTAAGAAAGCTTTCGGACTCAATAACGGCAAGTCCTTTTATTTCAAGAATAGCCTTCATTACATCAATCGCTTTGGCAACAGGTATTTTCCGGCTGGAACTGATTGTTATTTTACCGCGGATTTTATCATCAATAAGTATATTTTTGCCGATTACCTGGCTCATTATATTGAGAAACTCAGATATTTCTACATTGTTGAAGTTTAACAGTATTGTCCTCGGTCTTGCCTTCCTTTTTTTAACAGCCTTCCCTCTACGGGCATAATAATCATTACCATAAATATGCTCACCGTTCATGGCATTACGGGCAAACATCTGCTTCTCTTCCAGAATATTAACAAGCTTAACCCGATTATTATAATTCAAAGCTGGAGCAATTATGTTTTTATTTTGCTGAATTTGAGTGCGGGTCTGGGCCTGGGAATGCCTGGCTAAAGAACTGAGATATATGCAGGGAAGTAGTATAAGAACAAATAAAAAATATATGCTGATCCGGTGAGAAAATACCTTTACAATGCGTCTCATCAATCCGCCTTTTCGAAAAGTAATTTTTTAGTATAGAATACTGTGCAGCATTTAACAATTGTACAGTATTACATTTTTAAATTTCAAGCTGGTTATCTGATTTATTTCGGACTAATAACCAGCCTGAAACAATATAAAAATGATATCAAATAACTTTATAACAATACTTCAGCATGTCAATTTCAAAATATAATATATTAGTATTTTATTTTATTCAATACACACATTTCATCAGCTCAAAATTACCCTGTCTTCAATGTCGTCTGTTTCAAGCAGTCTGACTTTTACTTTGTCTTTCACCGTGGTTTCAGTTTTATATCCACAGTAATCAGGCTGAATAGGCAATTCTCTGCTGCCGCGGTCTATCAGTACAAAAAGCCGTATTGCCCTGGGACGGCCGAAACTCATTAACGTCTCGATTGCCGCTTTCGTTGTCCTTCCTGTAAACAGGACATCATCAACAAGCAGAATAGTCATATTTGATATATCAAAATCTATTCGGGTTTCCTTAATTACCGGAAGCATACCCCTCGTTGCAATATCATCCCTATAAAAAGTAATATCAAGTATGCCGCTTTTAATTGATTTCCCGGACTTTTCTTCAAGTTTCGACTTAATCCGGTTTGCAAGCTCAACACCTCGAGTCTGAATACCGATTATGGCAAATTCATCGATGTTTTTTATGTTCTTAATAATTTGATTAGAAGTATCTTCAATAATTGAATCAATATCTTTCTTCTGTAATATTACTTTTTCACTCATGACTGATTTTTACCTCTGCATGATATTCCTGTATGGGCCGTACAGAAAGATCGTTATTGTTTTTTACTGCCAGGATGCCCCGGATCGCCGCCCTGGCAGCGGGAAGTGTCGTCATGATCGGGATATTATACCGAACAGCAACCTGGCGTATAGTAAAGGCATCATATTTCGTTATCTTCCCTGAGGGAGTATTGATTATCAGTCCCACTTCCTCATTTTTAACGAGATCCACAATATTCGGTCTCCCTTCGTGGACCTTTTTTATTGTATCACATGGAATACCGTGCGTTCCAAAATGCTTCGCCGTTCCCTCTGTGGCAACAAGGCGGAACCCACGCTGATGAAGCATTCTCATCTCTTCAATCAGTTCCTGCTTTGATTTTTCATTTATGCTGATAAAAATTGTTCCGTCATTGGGAAGCATTGTTCCCGCAGCCATTTCCGCCTTGTAAAACGCCTCATGAAAATTCCC
>DAOSYC010000018.1:0-9192 GCA_035380905.1 Spirochaetota bacterium
GGATTGTCACTAAGAAAATGGTGAAAATACCAGCACACAAACATCCAGTCAAAACCGTTATTGTCCGATATAAACAACGGTTTTCCCACGCTGTTTTGCAGAATCCATGTTTTAAAATCCAGCATTACTTCTTCCGGATTTCGAAAAGACAGGGTGTCCTCTCTTGAATATCCTGAAACGGCAAGCGACTCCATTTTATAATTGTCTGATATTGGTTTTATTTGTGAATAGAACGTTGTGTCCAGTCTGTCATCAACGATCACGGCGCCTATCTCTATCATGGAATAATCTCCCGGAATGGGGCCGTCGGATTCAATATCCACCATTATCCAGCTCATTTGTCTCTCTATTAAATTGTAATGTTTATTTATTATATGGGTATTTTTAATTTGTTATGTGAGTAACTGAAAACGTGAAATGTATTAAAACACAAATCCCTTCGGTACAACCACAATGTCTTCATCGGTCACGGTAAACCGTTTCCGGTCTTTTTTGAGGTCATAGCCGATCTGTTCACCGTCAGGAATTTTTATCCTCTTGTCGATGATGGCATTCCTGACTTTTACGTTCTTCCCTACAGTTACACCATGCATCAGAATTGAGTTTTCAATTACCGCATTGCCATGAACTTTTACACCGGGAGAAAGGACAGAGTTCCGCACCGAGCCCCCGTTTATGGTGGCGCCGTTTGATACTATTGAATTGATTACATCGGTGTTTGATTCGGCTTCTTCGCAGAGAATCTTTGCAGGGGGAAACTGGTCCATATAGGTCCTGATTATCCATCCCCTTTCATAAAGGTCAATGGGAGGGGTTTCGGTGAGAAGCTCCATGTTTGCTTCATAGTAGGTTTTTACTGTACCAATGTCGCGCCAGTATGCCCGTTCCCCTTCATTTTCCACATAATCATAGGTGAAAACCCTGTCTGTTTTGAACACCCTGGGAATTACATCTTTCCCGAAATCGTTTGAGCCTTCAAGTTTATGGTCCTGGGACAGGTAGGTGACAAGCTTTTCGGTTTTAAAAATGTACAGCCCCATTGATACAAAGGACCTGTCTTTTTTCCCGGGGATCGGCCGGGGATTGGCCGGTTTTTCTTCAAATCCGATGAGGCGCTGTGATTCATCAACTTCAAGAACACCGAAACGTCGTGCCTCGTCAAGGGGTGTTTCAATCGCGGCAATAGTGAGGTCCGCATTATTTTCAACATGGAAATGGAGCATACGGTTGTAGTCCATTTTATATATATGGTCTCCGGAAAGGATCATCACGTATTCCGGTTTTTCCATTTCGATGATGTAGATATTCTGAAAAATGGCATCAGCGGTGCCCCGGTACCAGTCTTCCGTTATCCGCTGCTGCGGGGGCACAACGTCGATAAACGCTCCAAGCTCCCGGTGGAACAGGTTCCATGCGGTGCTTATATGTCGCTCAAGGGAAAGGGATTTATACTGTGTCAGAACAATTATTTTCCTCATGTCTGAGTTGAGGCAGTTGCTGAGGGGAAAGTCAATGATACGGTATGTGCCGCCGAAATGAACCGCAGGTTTGGACCGGTCACGGGTCAGGGGATAGAGCCGTTCACCCTGGCCCCCCGCGAGAATAAAGGTTAATGTTTTTTTATTGTACCCGCTCATCATTTGGAGCGCGATGCAATGATTTCTTTAATCTTGTCCTTCAGCTCCTGAAGGTTGGAAGATTTTGTGATATACGCGTCCGCTGTCCATGTCATAAAATTACTTTTATAATTAGAGTACGCGGTATAGATGATGATTGGAATTTTTTTGTCACGGGATAGAATTTTACCCAGCGCTTCAATCCCGTCCATTTCAGGCATCCTGATATCAAGGATAACAAGGTCGTATTTGTTGTTCTTGACTTTGTCAACAGCTTCTTTACCGTTGGAAGCCTGTTCAACTTCGTATCCTTCATCCTGGAGCTCCATTGCGTAGAGTTCCCTCTGATGCTGTTCGTCCTCAACAATCAATATTTTACTCATGGCCCTCTCCTGAATGTTTCTTGATGCGAACTAATACAATACCAGCGATAACCATTTTTTCAAGCATTTTTTGAAAAGCTGTGTAAAAGAAACGTCTAATTATCAATACTTCAGTTTCGGGATGAAAAAAGTTTATTTTGGAAGCTTCAGTGTTACGGTAAAGGTGCTTCCGCCGCCTTTTCGGTTTGAAGCGCTTATTTCACCGTTGTGGTCGGTTATAATTTTTTTGGTGATAGCCAGTCCAAGTCCAACACCGGTGACTTTTGTGGTAAAAAACGGCTCAAAGACGCTCGCAATATCGTCATTGGCTATTCCTGAACCGGTATCGCTTACATGTATATAGAGGTTTTCGTCATTATGTTCTGTAATTACATCGATTTTCCCTTCAGGAGGTGTTGCGTCAATCGCATTCTGAAAAAGGTTCAGCATTACCTGCTTCATCTGGTTGAAGTCTGATTTTACCAGGGGAAGGTCATTGTCGAGGTCCATGGATATTGTGATGCGGCGCTCCTGAAAAAGATTTTTCAGGAGATCATAGGTATCTTCGATGATTTCATTGATGTTGTTGAATTCCATGATGAATGTCGAGGAACGCGAAAAGTCCATTACATTGGACAGTGTTTTTTCCAGGCGTTCCGATTCCTTCAATACCACCTGTGCCGCTGAAGAAATACGTTCAGAAGATTTGGGGCCGGAGTCCTTTGTGAGCTGCACTATCCTTCTGGCATACCCCCCCATGGTAACCAGGGGGTTGCGTATTTCATGGGCGATATGGGAGGCGATTCTTCCCACGGCGGCAAGCTTCTCTGATTCCAGCATTGCCTCCTGGCGGTCGCGGATTTTCTGCATCTCCTTCTTGATCATATGAAGATTGTTGTAGCTTTCAATAAGGAGCGTTGCCTGGAATGAGAAAATGGAAAGCAGTTCAATGTTGTCAGCGCTGATTGGCGTCTGGTTGAATTTGTTGTCCGCGATAATTACACCGATGGCTTTATTTACAGAGACGAGGGGGGTAACGACAAATTCCCTGACATCCATAAATTTTCTTACTTCATCGTTCACCCGGCTGTCATTGCCGGCGTCATACACGTGAATGCTTTCCCTGTTCAGGAATGACTGTGTAAAGATGTTGTTGTCATCAAGGCTGAAACTGGTTTGCTGTACGGCCTCTACAAGGTTTTTCCCCTTTATTTCCACCTCGTTGAACGACTTTAACTGACTGTATATATCTACTTCGCAGCTGGAAACAGAACTCCAGATTTCTATCGCCTCCTCCAGGGTGTCGGGACCAACGGCCATTTTCCCCTGAAGGCTGTTTTTCGCCACATCAACCATAAAAAGCATTGCCCTGTTAAATCCAAGACCGGAACCGGATGTCACACCGGTAAGGAGCGCGTGAATAACACTGTCAATTTCATCGTCCCGCTGTATCGATTCAGAGACCTGACTGATGAGGTTCATCTGGAAATCTTTCTTGCAGATATTGGTAACATCATCAATGACAAAAATAATCTGGTTTTCACCGCGGACCCGCATCGTGGAGAGTTTGATATCGGCGATTATTGAAATCTTATTTGTAGAAACCAGGTGTGTTTTTTCAAGAATGACTGATTCATGTGTGATAATTACTTTCTGGATATTCTCGAGGATTGTGGATGTGAGAAAAATAAAAATATCATCAATTTGTTTTCCGGCAATTTCATCAAGTTCCATCTGAAATTTCCTGCAGAAACTCTCATTTGCGAAAATGATTTCCTGCTTTTCGTTAAGAACAATGAAATACGAACTTATTGAAAGTACAATATTATGATACAGTTCGCGGAGGTTTTCAATTTCACTTTTCTGACTGGAAACAAGGTTTTCAAGGTGCTTCCCCATTGTGCCGAGTTCTTTATGGATGAGAACAAAGGCATCATCAACAATAGAAAATCCCGTTCCATGGAAGACGTTGTTTGAAACAATTGTGAATTTACCTTTTTTGTAATCACTTATGACAGAGAGTATTTTTTTTATTTTGTAATTAATGCCCCTGTGGGAGAAAAACAGCAGCATCTGTTTCAGCAGTAAAAAAATTCCTGCACCGGCTATGCTGTATTGTATGAAGGTTATGGAAAGACCGGCCCTCGCATAATACAGATACAGCAGGAACCCCGCGATAAGGATATCAGGGATCAGAAGGAGCTGCAGTTTTATGGTATATGATATTTTCATTCTCTTCAGAAAACAGGGCTATTTGTATTTTTTCGCACCGTCACACCGCAAAGGCATATATCCCTTTTTGATAGTATCAACAGATTAATGTTCTTTTGAAACAAATTCAACCACTAATACTATTGAATTTCTTTTTTTTTCTTTTCCCGGATGTTCCGTTACGCAGGATTGTTTTTTATGAATGATAGTATTAAGGGTATACGAAATTAATAAATTGTGATATTTTCGGGAAATAATTCCGAATAATAAATAAGTACCAGGTGTTGGAAAAAACCTGGTACTGCGCGGAGTAAAGCAATGTTTCTGCAGTGTGTCAGAATGGGTTTTACATGCGGTTCTTACCTTGTGATTAACCGGTATATAATTATGTAATGAGACTGGTTTCTGATTATATTATTACATAGGGCAGGTGGTATTTTTACTTGACTCGATATATTTGATTTATTAGAGTTTGAACGGTATGTCTTATTTTGACAGCGGAGTGTAAAAGAAAGGGATAGGATTGGCAGAATGAAAAAATGGGGTATCTCTGGCGCAACAACGGTAACACCGGATGAAGTTATTTATGAATCAACCGTAATTATTAATGGTGATAAGATTGAAAAGGTCAGCGAAAAGGAAACAAAGACCAACCTGATGATTGATATAGACCATGGTGTTCTTGTCCCGGGTCTGATCAATTCCCACGACCATTTAATCGGTAACTATTTCCCGAAGGTTGGTAACGGCCCGTATGAAAACTGGCTGCCCTGGGATAATGACCTGAAAAGTTCTCCGGTGTATGAGGAGCGGCAGCAGATAGAAAACAGGGACCTCTATCTTCTTGCGGGATACCGGAATCTTATATCAGGCGTAACAAGTGTGTCAGACCATATCCCTCATTTTGTCAGCGAGCCGTTTCTTGATATCATACCAACCCAGATTATCCGTGAATATTCTCTCGCACATTCGATTTCCTCTTTCGCATTACTGTGGGGAGATGACATAGAAGTTGAATACAAGAAAGCACTGGACAAGGATGCGCCTTTCATAACTCATATTGCCGAAGGATTTGATTCAGAGACCCTTCGGGATATTCAGGTGCTTGATAAAAAGGGCGGTCTCGGGGACCATTCCGTGCTGGTCCACGGGCTTGCATTTTCCGATGACGATATTAAGCTGATCGCGAAGAAGGGAGCTTCCGTGGTATGGTGCGCGGATTCAAACATGTTCATGTTCAACAGAACAGGACGGGTCAGAGAGTGGCTTAACGCCGGAGTAAATGTCTGTATAGGTACTGATTCTCCCATGTCCGGGGGGGAGCACCTACTCTATGAAATGAAATTTGACAGGGAATACTTCAGGGAATTTTACAATAAGGAGCTTCCCAATAAGCAGATTGTTATGATGGTGACCTCCAATCCGGCGAAGGCATTCAGGCTGAAAAAGAACGGCAAGGTTAAAAGCGGATATTACGCAGACCTTACCATATTTGCCAACAAGGATGATGATCCATATAAATCGGTAGTTGACGCAGACCTGCGGGATGTTAAACTTGTTGTTATAAAAGGGCAGCCGGTATACGGAGATATAGAGTACCGGGCGCTTTTTGATTCTCTTGGTGTCGCATATCAGGAAATCGTAATGGATGGTGTAGAAAAAATCGTGATCGGGGATCTCCTGGGGGTTCTCCGGCGGATCAGCAGGGCTGTCGGATTTAAAAAAGAATTTCCTTTTATGCCTGTCGAATTTGAAGTTTAATATCTGGGGAATACACAATGTCAAATGGAACACAGGGAGGCCAGAGCGGGATAATCCCCCGGGCCTATAAAAGCGGCTCCATTGTATATATGGAGGGCGATAAAAGCGATAACATTTATATAATGAAGTCCGGCAGGGTTATTCTCACTACGAAGAAAGTGGAAGACCGGATTTGGGTTGAAGTTAAAGAGAATGTGAAGCCGGGAGAGTTCTTTGGAGTAAAATCTGCCCTTGGGCGGTATCCCCGTGATGAAACCGCACAGACTTTCGGGGACACTGTTGTACTGGTGTTGAGCCTCGCCGAGTTTGAACGTCTGATTTTAAAAAACCTGAATGTTGTGAAAAAGATGTTACGTGTTTTCAGCAACCAGCTGCGAAGAATAGGAAAGACAGTGCGGGAGGTCCTCGGTGAAACTGATGCAGTGAATCCGGAAGTTGAACTGTTTAAAATAGGGGAATATTATTTTAAAGCAGGGAGAAACAAACAGGCGCTGCACGCATTCAAAAAATATATCGAATATTATCCGGACAGCAGGAATTCCGGTGCCGCCAAACAGAGAATAAAAGCGCTGCAGTCAGGACAAAGCGGGGATGATGATTTTATGTCCGATGATTCTGACGATTTTTCTTCTTCCTCATATGATGCCGGAAGTGCAGACATGACTGATTTCAGTCTTGATGATGAACCGGGGGGAAGTAATTTCGATGATCTCGTTGATGATGGCGGCAGCAGGCCGCAGCGGTCACCGTTATCAAGTGAAATGGATGAGTTTCTAATGGAAGATGATGATGCAGGCGGGGCGTCGGATGATCTTTCGGATTTCAGCTTTGATGAGCCTGGCGCAGGGGGATCAAAGCAGGAAGACATCAATGAAATTTTTTATGAAGGAATGCGGCTGTTTTCTGAAGAGCAGTTCAGCGAAGCAAAAACACTCTACGAAAAGGTGCTTGATTTTAAAACACTCAAAAACGAAGGGGAACGGAAGACATTTGAAAAGGCCCATTTTGAAATCGGCCGGTGTTATTATAAAATGAAGAATTACCGTGAAGCACTGAATTCCTTTTCAGCATTACTTAAAAAGTTCCCAACTTCTGATCACGCAAAGAACACTATGCTGTATATAGGTATTGTGTTTGAAGATAATGGTAATGTTGATAAAGCCGCGGGATATTATAAAAAAGCATCAGAGATGGAACCGAAGGACCAGATCAACAAGGAAGCGGTTAACCGGCTTGCGAGACTTCAGAAAAATCAGGGGAGAAGATAGTGATACAGCTCGACAATCCCATTTTCGATAAGTTTACGGTTGAATACGAACCGAATGAGTTGATTTTCTGTGAGTTTGAGCCGGGAAATGAGTTTTATGTTATACAAACTGGAAGAATAAAAATTGTAAAGATCATCAACAATAATGAAAAGACTCTTGACGTGCTGAAGCCCGGTGATATTTTCGGCGAAATGGCGGTACTGGAGGAGGAACCGCGGTCTGCGTCCGCCATCGCAATGGAAAAATCTCGGCTCCTGAAGTTTCATCGTGACAATTTTGATGCGCTGCTGCAGGGTAATCCGCAGATTGCCTATAAGCTGCTCGTAATTTTCTCCAAAAGAATTTATGATGCAAAGCGCCGCCTCATGATACTGCTCCTTGAAGAGCCGCAGCTTAAGGTTATGGATGTTCTGAATATGCTTTCAGAAGAAGATCCGCACCTGGACCTTGGAGGGCCTATTGTTCTTCAGGTGACAATTCAGGAGGTCGCGAACTGGGCCGGTATGCAGATAAATGAAGTGCAAAAAATATTGACACATTTCAACCAGTTGGGAAAGATTGAGCTCTTCAATGACAAAATACATGTGAAGAATATAAGGGACTTTATGCGTGTGGTAAATTCCCGAAGGAAGAGCAGTTTTCAGTAGCTGTAATCCGCTCCCGTAGCTCAGGTGGATAGAGCAGTAGTTTCCTAAACTATGTGCCGGAGGTTCGAGTCCTCCCGGGAGCATACAATAAAAAAAGCGGATTTTCCGCTCTTTTTTTTGCATTGAAAAACGGAATGGGCTGATTGTTGTTGTAAATAATAAGCCGGTATTGTTTTTTCTTCGCAGAAAAGCCGTAAAATATGTATATTATATGCATTCCTGTTGCAGGTATAAAAATGGAAGACAGACTTAAAGAAATAGCTGAGCGGTACCGTGAACTGGAGCGGCAGCTGAGCGACCCTGACGTAATAACCAACCAGAATGCCTTCAAGGCGGTTACGCGGGAGCATGCCTCTATATCGCCCCTTATTCATAAGTATGAAGAAAAACTGAAGTCGGAGAAAGAACTCCTGGAAAGCAAGGAACTTCTCAAGGTTGAGGAGGATCCGGAAATGAACGCCCTTCTTGAGGCAGAGATAGAAAAGCTGGAAGAGCGTGTGGAAACGCTGAATGAAGAAATAAAAATCCTTCTTTTGCCGAAGGATCCGAATTCCGGGAAGGATGTTATCATGGAGATACGGGCAGGCACCGGCGGTGATGAGGCCGCGTTGTTTGCTGCTGACCTTTTCAGGATGTACAACCGTTATACCGATGACAAGCGGTGGAAGCTTGAACTTATGGAAGTGAACCAGACCGAAATCGGCGGGTATAAGGAAATCAGTTTTTCCATAAGCGGAGACGGTGCCTATGACAATCTGAAATATGAGTCGGGTGTTCACCGGGTACAGCGTATTCCAACCACGGAGTCTGGTGGAAGGATCCATACTTCCGCGGTGACCGTTGCGGTGCTTCCGGAAGCGGAGGAAAGCGAGATAGTGATAAGTCCCGACGAGCTGAGAATTGATGTGTACCGTTCTTCCGGCCACGGTGGGCAGTCTGTCAATACCACCGATTCCGCGGTGCGTATTACGCATATTCCCACGGGTATGGTTGTTACATGTCAGGATGAAAAATCCCAGCTGAAAAATAAAGTGAAAGCAATGCGTGTACTGCGTGCCAGGCTTCTTGAAATCAAGGAGCGGGAGGAGCGGGAAAAAGAGTCCCAGATGAGGCGCGCCCAGGTGGGGAGCGGTGACAGGAGCGAGCGGATACGGACGTATAATTTCCCCCAGTCCAGGGTCACCGATCACAGAATAAACCTTACCCTCTATAACCTTGACACGTTCCTGAACGGCGAACTTGAAGCAGTCATTGAGCCGCTGAAGAAATATGAGATTGAACAGCTTCTCAAATCAAAAAAATAACCGGAGACGTCCTTTCCGGTTAT
>DAOSYC010000018.1:9292-32206 GCA_035380905.1 Spirochaetota bacterium
CAGCGTGGATACTGATTATGCCGGGGAGCAAATACCATGTCTGTACTTTCGATTCAAATTAAAAGAATATCTGCCTTCATATATGTTCTCATCTTCCTCCTCGTGTTCAATGTGATTTTTAACCTGATGTTTCAGTGGTACGGGATATCACTGATTGTGCGGGTGTACCTCTTCGTGTTCTGCTTTTATCTTATATATAATTATGCTGCTTTTGAAACTGAACGTCTCCGGGTGCTTTACTCCAGGCGTTTTGGTGATATAAGTGATTTTATTATTTTTTTTGAAATGGGTATTGTTCCATTTCTTATCATTTACGGGGTTACGGGAGTCTTTACATTTATTGATTATCTTCGATTGCCGTACTGGCCATGGAACCCCTTTCTCAGCTTATTGAACGGTCGATATTCTAATCTCGTAATATATTCGCTGCTGCTTTTCCTTATATTAAAGCTGAAAAAAGGCCCCGGGCTGAAAATTGCTGTTTTTATCGGGGTATCGGTTGCGTATTATTTTGTAGATAAACTTCTTTATACAATATTTTTCAGCTCACTTGGTATAGGGGTGGTGAAAATATTGAAACTTGTCCTTTTAATGTCTCTCCTGTTTTTTGAGTTCATGCTGCAGCGAAGCAGGGTATTCCTTGTACTCATGGCGACAATTCTCAGCGTAACCCTGGTGGTTACTGCGATCAGCGCGAACTATCTTGTGTTCCGGCATTCAGGAATTGCCACGTTTCAGAAAAAGGAAAGCGGACTTGTTCTGCTGCGTTTCGGTTTCGAATTCCCCTATAATGATTTGAAAACAATTGTCACCCGTACCGGAGATCTTGTCCTGTTCAGGGAGCTGCTGGACCATGCTGCTGCGGATCGTTACCGGATGAATTATGCTGACAGTGAGTGGGAGGAACTGTTTCTGTCCGGTGATGTTGAGCTGGGGGATGCCGTAGCAAGGCAGATCGAAGATCGTGAAATTGAAATATCCTTTGAAAAGATAGTGAATTACGCCTATGAGAGTTCACTTGTCCCTGAAGAAAAAATAGAAAATGCTTCAAATATCATTAATCTTGCAGCCCGCCATGCCGCAGGAAAACGTGATTTACTGCAGGAAAAAATACCGAAAGCAAACAGGAATTTCAAGCTATGGGGTATCGCGGTACTGGGCATGACAAAGGAGCCGGGGGCGATACCCTTCCTGATGGAATATCTTACTGACATCGATTCCGGGCTTGTGGAGTCATCGTATGAGTCTCTCAGGACAATTACAGGCCTTGACCCGGCACAGGAACTGAATACCCGGAAGAATGATCCGGAAGTATTGTATACATTCAAACAGTTTTATCTGCGAAACCGCAGAGGGAATTGACCGGGCAGTCGCTGCAGCGGGGCGCACGGGCTGTACAAAGCACCCTGCCGTGACGGATTAATATCAGGTGCGCGTTTTTCCAGTCCTTTTCATCAAGCGTGGAAGTAACGGCTTTCTCCACATCAAGGGGATTGTCTGAGGCGGTGTATCCTATCCGTTTGGCAATGCGGAGTACATGGGTATCGACGGCAAATGCCGGAATGTCAAACCCCATCGACAGAATAACATTCGCGGATTTTCTTCCCACTCCGGGAAGTGAGGTGAGCTCTTTCAGGGTAGCGGGAACTGTTCCGTTAAATTTCAGCATTATAGTTTCCGCGAGACGGATGATATTGCGGGCCTTGTTGTGGTAAAATCCGGTACTCTTAATAATGGTTTCAACATCGTTAATATCTGCCTGAGCAAGTTCTCCAAAATCATGATATTTTGTAAACAGCTTCGGGGTAACAGCATTTACCTGTTTATCGGTCGTTTGTGCAGATAGCACAACGGCGATACACAGCTGGTACAGGCTGTCAAAATGAAGGTCCGCGACAGGGTCCCCATAGTAACGGAGCAGCTTTTTAAGAATGGTTTTTGATTGTGCCGGTGTGACACCGGAAGCATTGTGTGCGTTCATTGTATCTCACATGTGATCAGGATAATGAATAGTATCGGGTGTATCTGTACAGTCAAGAAATAATGGATTAAAGATTGCAGCAGTTCCTGCCGATACTTTTTTTATGAGGATATCAGGCGGCTTATCGGTAATAAACTTTAACAGAGTAGAGAACCAGAAGGGGAATTCTGAACGGTTCTATGTCTGGCCGGTCTACGGTGAAGGCAAAGTCGAGAAGATTCATGGGGTTACCCGGAGGACATCTTCAAATATTACCTATGCCAAACCCCTTCCGGAGGACCACCACAGGCTTCTGGGCATCGCGCAGAATTCCGGTGAACCGGAATACAACCGCACAGGAAGGGTGCAGACACGAAGCCCCCTCCCCGAGCCGGGATCATTTTTTGATGCTATTGTGTAACGTCCATTAGCGTTGTTTCTCTCCCGCAAGTACTTCCGCCACGTTCTGCACCTGGTCTTTAATTGTACGGTATGCGTTCAGCATATTCATGTAACACACACTCATAAGAGGATCCAGCTTTTTCCGTGAAAGCCGTTCCAGGTGATTGCTCCTGAGCTCGCGAAAATGGTGAGTGATTGTATTTCCTTCGGTGTACACTTTCGTTAAATCTTCAGGGTGACGCTTTCCAAATGACTCATTAATCATTTGATAATAATCCACTACCTGTTCATGCAGCTCCAGGATATCCTTGTATTTTTCAGTGGTGAGGCTGATCTTTGCCATTTTCATTTTTAAATACAGCTTGAGAATTGTGGCGATATGGTCGCTGATCGACTCGTATTCATCGGCAATGCGCAGCTGCGACTGCGCCTCCCTTACCTGGTCGTGGGTGATGTCAGAGGGGATGGTGTCAATAAGGAAGATCGAGATCTCCTTCTGCATGGTGTCAAGTTCCTCTTCGTACTGGAAAATCATCTTTTCGTTGTCTTTCTCATGGTTTTCGTCCTGGAGAATATTGCGCAGATGCTGAAACATGAGCTTTATCCGGTCCCCCATAAGGATGATTTCACGGCGGGACTGTTCAATGATCAGTGAAGGGGTATCAAGCATCCGTATGTCATACCGTGTAAGGCGGGGCTGTTCCTGAAATGGTTTTTCGGGCACAATCTTTTCCAGAAGCTTTGCGAGGGGGTTGATAAAGGGAGTGAAGAGAACCACATTAACTATATTGAAAATTGTATGGGCAATTGCAATGCCATGAATTATGTAGGGATACGATTCAGTGCCGTTTTCAATGCGTATGGTGCCGGGGTCATTCCCCGTTAAGTATGATACAATGCTCAGAAAAAGAGGGAAGATCGGCAGTACCCAGAGAACACCGATAAACTTTGTAATAGTATGCCCGTACGCGGCGCGTTTCGCGTTCGTGGTTGTCCCTATTGACGCGAGAAGTGCAGTAATTGTTGTACCGATATTCATGCCGAGGACAAGAGCCACAGAGGTGTCGAATTTCAGGACACCCGTTGCTGCCATGCCCATGACGATTCCCACCGAGGCGGAAGAGGATTGCACAATAGCGGTGATGAAGGCACCGGTCATGACGCACAGCATAAGACCGCCGAAGGTGTCCGGGGTGAACCGTGCGAAGAGGGCCAGAAATTCAGGGATTTCCCGTATCGGCTTGAATCCGTTCTTCATGAGCTCAAGTCCGAAAAATATCATCCCGATTCCCATCACCATAAGTGCGGTATATCTGAGGCGCTCTTTTTTGGCAAAAAGGAATGTCAGTCCCGCAACACCAAGGAGGGGGAGTCCGTATTTTCCGATTTTCAGCGCCAGTATCCACCCTGTTACGGTTGTTCCTATATCGGCCCCGAGAATGACGCCAATTGCCTGGGTGAGGGTCATTACCCCCACGTTCACAAAGCCTACCACCATAACGCTGGTGATAGAGCTTGACTGTATAATACCGGTTACCAGAAAACCGACGGAAATTGCCATAAATCTGTTGTTGGTGACTGCGCTGATAAGCTGCCTGAGCCTGTCCCCGGCAATTGCCTGCATACCGCTGGACATATTGTTCATGCCGAGCAGAAAAATCGTAAGGCCCCCTACAACCATAAAAAACATATCAAAAATAAGTGTTACATTCACAGGATACTCCATTCTCAGGAATAGTTTTTTTGCACGTTATGTTGCTCTGTTATGCGGATACTCTGCAAAGAAGAGAATTTTTTGCAAGAAAAGTTAACAATTTATTTATAAAATAAAAATATAATTTTTATTTTATAATGATATAAAAAAATTTTTTTTCAAAAAAAATGATGATGCATCATTCAAACTTGAACGAAGGAGGGAGTATCAGAAATTGATTTTTTAATGTGTTGTATTTCTAATTGTGCTGTGATATAATTTTAAAAGGTTTACACAACACAGTGTGAATTTTTTACAAATATTGTGTACCAGAAAAATGAACAAAATAAAAGTTCTTGTTATTGACCATTCCGCAGTAATGCGTAAGTTTCTTTCTGACGTACTGATGAGTGCGGTGGATATTGATGTATCTGCGACTGCAATAAATCTTTCCTTTGCCAGAAATAAGATCAGGCAGTTTAATCCTGATGTTATTACTCTGGACGTGAATATTCCGGGGGAGGACTACCAGGAGTTTCTGCATGATGTATTGATGGAAAATCCTGTTCCTGTTGTGGTGATAAGCAGTCATTCATCCATTGAAACAGCGCGTGCAGCTGGAATTATGGGTTCCGGAGCGGTGGAATTTGTGCTGAAACCGTCCTATGATGAAATTGTTACAAAAGAGGCCCTTATCGCGTTCAGTGATGAGCTGCACGGTAAGATCCGTGCAGCAGCACAATCCAGGGATGCCATACGCCTGCGGCCGGTCCCGGTCCCCCGGCCGGGGGTGGTGCACCAGGGGGGGCCGTCCAGCAGCAGTATTATCGTGATTGGGGCATCCACCGGCGGTGTCGAGGCGCTCTTTTCCATCCTGACACGGCTTCCGGAGAACCTTCCGGGAATTTGTATCGTACAGCATATGCCGGTCGAATTTACCGGTCCCTTCGCGGATCGGGTAAACAAATTTTCCCGGATACGGGTGACGGAAGCGAAGGATGGCGACCGTATCCTTGATGGTACTGCATTTATTGCTCCGGGAAACCGCCATATGCGAATAGGACGGGATGTGAAAGGATACTTTGTAATACTTGACGACAGTGAACCCGTTGGTATCGGCCGCTTTAAGCCGGCAGTTGATGTTCTTTTTCATTCAGCTGCCGATGTTGCGGGGAGCAGCGCCATGGGCGTAATTCTTACCGGTATGGGGGCAGACGGAGCGAAGGGCCTTCTTGCCATGAAAGAGTCCGGAGCAGTCACAATTGCACAGGACAGGAAGTCGTCAGCGGTATTCGGCATGCCGATGAAGGCAATCGAAATGGGTGCGGCGACTATGGTGAAAAGTCTTGATGGGATTGTTCAGTATTTTCGGGGTCTCTCCGCCTGATGTGATACAATCATTCTTTGTATAACTCCGGACTTTAAAAAATCAACACTGGTGTTCTATATGGAACTACATCGATATAGGCGATATTGATGCGGATATTGCATAGCCGTCATGAGAAATAAACCGTAAAAATAAAGAAAAAGGGTGTTACACGTTTATGGAAACAACGATTCAGAGAACAAATTATGTTGTTCTTCTCACAAACTGGTTTTTAGAGGGGTTTCTTTTACTCGGGTATATCGCGGAATATCTGAAAGGGGGGAAAAGCTTTCTTTATATCGTAACGTTTTTTATACTGCTCATTGTCCCCATGGTCATGGCCCAGTGTATGTATTACAAGAAGAAGGACAGTACATATATAAAATATGTCACGATTACAGGTTTTTTTATTGTATACGGGTTTGTACTCTTCACCTCAACACGGCTTCTGGTGTTTGTATATATTATTCCGATAATTTTGAATTATATGCTGTTCTTTAATCTCAGGTTTATTACCTGGTCTGTAACGGCTATGGTGGCACTGAACACAGGAAGAGTGTTATATCTTTACTTTTATTCCGGCTTGAATGACCGGTCAGTAACCACGGACTATACAATTCAGATGGCATGTGTGATCCTTGTTGCAATAGCCTTGTATGTTACTACACGGCTTTCAAATCAGTTTAACCGCGAACACAGGGAAAAAATCGAAGAGGACCAGGAGGCAAAGACAAAAACTGCCGCAGCTGTGAAGGAGCAGATGGTGGCGTTGTTTGAACAGGTTGAACGTCAGAATACATTTGTTGCTGAATTTAACCATAGGCTGAAAGGGCAGACGGGCAGTTTTGAAGAAATGACTTCCTCCCTTCAAAAGCTGCTGTCAAAAGCGGATTCTATACGCGAAATATCCTCACATCAGCTTGAGGGGAATGCAACAATTGAACATTCAATTACTGACTTTCAAAAAATCCAGGATGAGACGAAAGACCATATTAAATCCTCGGTTGACGGAATTGCTGAAATTCAGAACCAGACCGGTTCAATTGAAGAAATGGTCCGGAATGTTGAAAACACTGTTTCGGATATTAAGGTACAGAGTGACAGGATACGGAGTACCGTTGAATTAATTGTGGAGATATCAGACAAAATCAATCTCCTTTCGCTGAATGCGAGTATCGAGGCCGCCAGGGCCGGGGATTCAGGGAGAGGGTTCGCGGTAGTTGCCGATGAGATAGGGAAACTTGCGGTGCAGACAGGGGAAAGCATAAGCGAAATTTACAGTGTTCTGGACAAAAGCTCCCGCACCACGGAAGAAGGGGTGAATGGTATAAAAAACACCGCCTCCATAATTAAGGATATGCTGCAGTATATGCAGAAAAACTCACTAAAGATTGAAGCGCTGCAGGAAAGTATTATCAACGAAGAGCAGTATATCAATATTATCATACATGAAATGAAAAAGAACATGGACCTTGCGCAGCATATCGGGAGCGAGACTGATGAACAGAAAACCTACATCACGGACTCGTCGCAGATGATATCGGTCCTGAACCAGTCCCTCTTTGAAATGCTTGACAGCATGAAACTGCTTTCCGCGACATCAGAGGAAATTCATTCCAGAGCGGACCATGTGGTGCAGAGGATATCCGGAAGCCTTTAAAAAAAATTTAAGCCTGCGTCCAATGCTGTACCCGCAATGGTCTTCACCTTTATCGCGTATTTATCTGAAAAACATGGTAGTGCCACAGACTTTATCAGAAGATAAAGTCTGTGGAGAGAAAATTTGACTTACGGTTACGGACAATGTCTTTTATAATCGTGTCATTGAGTTCGCTGTTTTTCGCGGCCACAAGGGTCCGGATTGAAAAGGCCCGCAGTGCGTCTGAAACAGACAGCGTCCCTTCGGCGGAATCCTTTCTGCCGGTGAAAGGGAACGTATCCGGCTGCCGCTGACACTGTGTGTTGATGTTGACCCGGCATACCTGGTTTACAAGGGGATCGATCAGGGACGCGATCCTGCTGCTGTCGCGGCCGAAGATTGAAAGCTGCTGCCCGTATTTTGAATCAACAATATAGTTGATGGGCGTTTCAACATCCTTGAAGGGGATCACCGGAATGACCGGCCCGAATTGCTCTTCATGGTATACCCTCATTTTTTCATTTGCAGGATACAGGAGCGCCGGATAGAAAAATGTTCCCGCGTGTTCTCCTCCCTGCTCATTCATGACCGATGCCCCGTGCTGCACCGCGTCCTCCACAAGCTCCTTCAGGTATTCAATTTTTCCGTCCTCCGGAAGGGGCGTGATTTTCACATTGTCCTCCCAGGGCATGCCGAACTTCAGTTCCCTCAGCGCCGTGTTGAAGCGTTTGATAAATGTCTCCGCGATATTTTCATGGACAAATATTATTTTCAGCGCGGTACACCGCTGGCCGTTGAAGGAGAGGCTCCCGAGAAGGCTTTCCTGCACCGCGGTGTCCATGTCGGTATCTTCAAGGATGATGGCGGCATTTTTCGCTTCAAGCCCCAGGACCCCGCGGAGGCGGTTGAGTTTCGGGTGATTGCTTTTAAGAATATTGGCCACCCGGCTGCTGCCGATAAAAGCCAGGACATTGATAAGGCCCGTGCGCATCATGGGGAGTATCACTGCCTCCCCGTCGCCGTACACCGTATTGACAACTCCTTTCGGGAAAGAGTCCCTGAATGCCTCAAGGAGCGGTTCATAGAGAAGGACACCGAATCTCGCCGGTTTGAAAATAACAGCGTTCCCCATGATGAGGGCCGGAATGAGCGTGGCGAATGTTTCATTGAGTGGATAGTTATAGGGCCCCATGCAGAGTACCACGCCGAGAGGTGAACGGCGTATCTGCCCTATAATGCCGTCTTCGATGGTAAACCGTGATGCCACCCTGTCTTGTTCCTTCAGGGCGTCAATGGTGTCCATGATATACTGAAAAGTCCTGTCAAACTCCTTCTGGGAGTCGGCGTAGGATTTTCCGATTTCCCACATCAGGAGCTGTACAACCTTCTCCCGCTTTTCCTTCATACGTAACGCGAATTCACGGACATGGTGAATCCTCTCTTCAACGGACATGGTAGGCCATGCACCCATACCGCCGTCATATGCCTTCACCGCGGCCTGAAGTGCCTCCATCGCTTCATTTTCTGTAAGGAGCGGATAATGTCCAAGAAGTACCCGTGAGAGGGTATCTCCATCCCGTACACATACCGGTGAATATACTTCCTCAAGGGGACCTTTCCATGTCCGTATCTGGCCGTTCACCAGATACCGGTCCTGGGTCACGTCACCGATATTGAATTTTTCAGGTATGCCCTGTGTTTCAGGAAACAACGAAATAATATCTACCATACTTCCTCCGTTATGATTTATAGTCACTGGTCATTTGATTTTCTGCGGAACAACGTGATATATGATTGCGAATATCCTTCATGTGCAGTGTGTACTTGTTGTTTTCTAATTCCTGCGCGGGGAAAGAAATAATTGGCGGATTATAAAATTGCAAGTAATTATTTCGTATTATTGTTTACAGGGTACGAAACGGGCAGTATAGCATGGCATTATGAAATATGGCTGGGGAAAATGAAAATGTCCGGATATACAATTAATATACCCTTACGCAGTATTGCGAAGATATGTGCCGCGATTACGATACTGTTACTGGTTGGTGCGGCTGGTTATTCCGGAGAAGTCAGGATCTATTCTGCGGTATCGGATAAGCCGGTCCCTCCCGGGGGAATGAGGTTTTTTATGCAGTACCTGCACCAGAATCTGCGCTATCCGCCGGAAGCCCGGAAGAAGGGTACTGCCGGCACTGTGTATCTGCAGTTCATCGTGGAGACGGACGGGACTCTGTCTGAACTGCAGGTTGTGCGGGGTATTGGTGATGGATGCGATGAGGAGGCGTTACGGCTGCTGAACAGTGCGCCCCTGTGGACTCCGGGCAGGCACCGCGGGAGAGCAGTCCGGGTCCGAATGGGACTGCCTGTGAAGTTTTCACCGTAAAGGTGTTTTCTTGTCCCTGATTATATCCAGGAGCCCTGTTGCGGAAAACCCCTTCAGGGTCTTCCATATATTCTCTTCCGTGTGGGGTTCCAGGGTGATAAGAGGGCGGGATTCCATGGATGCGATAAATTTTCCCACGAGGTCAAAGTCAATGATGCCGGTGCCTATTGGCTGGTGCTGGTCGCCGGTGCCGTCGTTGTCGTGAAGATGGAAATGGCCGATATAGGGGCCCGCCGCCTCGAGCCACTCCCCCAGGGACGTGTCGGAGAATGCTGACACGTGGCCAACATCCAGGCACAGCTGTGCCGGATATCCCTTCAGGCGTGTAAAGACATCCTGCACCGCGTCAGGTACCTCCTCGTATACATTTTCCAGCGAAAGGACCGCTCCCATTTCCCCGCACCTGTCGGCATACCGCTTCAGGTTCGGTATAATATTTCCCATCCACTCGTCATAGAGGTACCGGAACCGCCGCTCCTCGAAATTCAGGTGCACCACAATTGCTTTCGGGGAAAAGAGTTCCGCGATATTGAAGGCATAGTCCATTCGCGCAATTGCCGCCTCGCGGATAAGCCGGTCCGGGGCCCCCAGAAACAGTTCATTGAAGGGGGCGTGAACAGTTGTCCTGACACCGGCCTTTTTCAGCTGTTCTGCGAGGTCCCTGAAGTCGTGCATAGTAAAGGATTCAAGTATCCCGGGATCGAGCCCGATTTCCAGATGAAGGGTGTGCTGGAGAATAATTGACATATAGCTGCCGTCAATTTTTCTGACGGGCATTGAAATGTAGACTTCTTCAATAGCGTCACTGTAGGGTTGTGTCTGTGTCAATGCTATGTACTCCGGATCATTATATTATGAGAAAGCACTATCATGCAGGATTTCTCGGAATTGTCAATATGATGTGGAATAATAAATGTATCAGTTAAAAAAATGTACTGTATCCTGCCGAAAGGAATACATGTGAGTAATTGCAACAGCAGGCTCTGTAGAGTAAATATTAATCCGTATAAAAACTATGAAAAAAGTTATGGACGCGTAAAAGATTCTACAACTACTATTCAACATAATCTGGATTATACTCAAAAATATTGAGTGATTTTACATGCCAGCAGTCTTTGATGTGTCATCAGGTGAAGAATGCATGGACTACATAAAATAATCATACTTCTGCATATAGTATTTATTGCGGGGTGCGGTTCAGGCCTGGGGGGATTGCTGGATGAAGAAAGCTCTCTCTGTCAGGTCCCGGTATTCCGAACAGGGCAGACAATCAGTTATGTGTATGGCGATGATGGATATTATCAGAAAGGTGCTCCATGGCCTTCCCCGCGGTTTGAATCATTGGGCAGCGGCACTGTCAGGGATAACATGACGGGGCTCATCTGGGGTGAGGGCGTTGTGGTTCCCTCATCGTCATGGAGTTTGGCCCTCTCATCAGCGGCAGCAGTGACAACGGGAGGATACAATGACTGGCGGGTACCGAACCGTTTTGAGCTTCAAAGCTTTTTCCATTATGGTGAGAGTAGTCAGGTTACTTGGCTGAAGCCGCCATTTTTGAACACACTTGTGGATAGTGAGCACTTGACATCTACGGTATCAGCTCAAGACAGTGTAAATATATGGGCCTGTGTCTTTGACGAAAACAAGATTACCACGTTCAATAGCGGTTCGGGTTTTAATGTCAGAGTGGTAAGGGGCAGTTCAAAGGTTATTCCCGTCACCGGGCAGACTGTTAGTTATGCAACGGGAGATGACGGATATTATCAGGAAGGGGTCCCCTGGCCGGTACCCCGCTTTGTTGCAAATGGAAACGGAACGATAACAGATAAACTCACGGGTCTTATGTGGGAGCAGTCGCCTCCCGGCAGCCCCTCTGAGAGCTGGGGAGACGCCATTGCCTATGCTGAATCACTGGTGCTCGGGGGGCACGGTGACTGGCGGGTCCCTAATGTCAATGAGCTTACGACGCTTATCCATTGCGGTGAGAGCAATATTGCGGCATGGCTGAACACGCAGGGCTTTTCCCTGATTGAGGGAGTTTCATGCTGGACGTCGACAACAAGATCGAATGACGATACAGTGGCATTCCATATTGATATGATTAGCGGCGGAATGAGTTATACAGTGAAAACAGACGGCTCCCTGTATGTGCTTTCTGTCAGGGGCGGGCAATAAATAATAAAAGAGGAATATCCGCGGGATACGCTACAATGAAAAAGGTTCGAATAAAATTCAATTCCATCATTGTCAAGTTTAGCATACTGTATCTTCTGCTTGCGATTATAAATATGTCCTTCATTGTGTTCGTGGTTTTTGAAAATCAGGTGGATATAATTGCTGATAATACAAGGTACAGGGCAAAGGACCTTGTTTCGGGACTTGTGAGATCTCTTGAAGAATTCAGGACAGGTGATTCCTCCGGAAGGATGGTTACCACCGGGACCCGTACTGCTGCTTTACAGGAGATTAAGAACATTGTGAGCCCCCTTGTGGAAAATTATATTATCTATAACGACAGGGGAGACGTTCTTGATCACACGGGCGCGGATATTACTGTTTCGAGCGCCAAGATACTGAACGGGATAAAGGCCCTTGCGAGAAAAGAGCTTGCGGGTGAGAAATACCAGATTACAGTTGATGAAGGGACAGGAAACCTGAATTTTTTCATTCCGGTTATAGTGCCTGCAGTGCAGAATCCGGTCCTTTATTTTTCAATGAGTACAGGTGAAATTAACAGAAGCCTTCGTGATTTGTACAAACTTGCCTTTTTTATCATATCGATAATTGCGCTTCTCCATATTTTCTTCGCGTTTTTGTTTTATAAAATAATTGTGTATCCGATTCGTCTTTTAAAACGTCAGAGTGGGGATATAAGCAATGGTGATCTTAATGCAAGAGTGAACCTTCACAGGACTGATGAGATCGGGGCCTTGAGTTCATCATTAAATAGAATGGCTGAAAACATCCATGAAAAAATAAGTATAATTGAAAATATGGCGGTTACAGATGCGCTGACAGGGTTGTGTAACCGGAGAAACCTCTTTGAACGAATTAATTCTGAATTGTCAAAAGCAAAACGCAACCATAGCGGACTTGGAGCATTGATGATTGACATTGATCATTTTAAAAAAATCAATGATACCTATGGGCATATGGCGGGGGATTCTGTTATATCCGGAATTGCGGATCTCCTTAAAAAAAGCTGCCGGGCTTCTGATGTAATTGCAAGATACGGCGGCGAGGAGTTCGCGGTAATAACCGAAAGCGGGTCCCTGAAGGAGATTAAAGCACTGGCTGAAAGGATAAGAAAGGCCGCTGAAAAATTAGTGTTCTCTGAAGATGACACGTTGTCTGTTACCATCAGTATAGGTATTTCGTTTTTCGCCCCTGAACTGCTGGAGCATGTTAAGGATATTGAGAAAATTCTATACTATCCGGACCAGGGTCTTTACAGGGCAAAGAGAAACGGAAGAAATCGTACAGAGCAAGTTAGAGTAACAAAAAAAGCTCTCACCGGGAAAGGGTAATATGTTCAGGTGGTTAAGCTCTTTCAGGGTTGAAGTGTTTTTACTTTTCGCTGCACTCCTTGCCGTATCTTCTGTTGTATTGTTAAATGATGTATCGATTTATGTAAGGCTTAAAGAGCTCAAGGTGTACCTGCAGAATATTGACAGAGTCGAAGATAATCTTGATCAGCTGCAGCTTGTGCTGGCATACCGTGTAAACAAACAGCTTTATAACGGGGAGATATCAAAAGACCAGTCTGACATGGTCGAATATAATGTGAGCAGAATCCTTGATGAAAGACCGCAATACCGAAGCGTATCCATAGATCGGTATTCTCTCCTTGCAATACCGGTAATTACTGTCATTAATGGCTTTCGCTATATTACCGGGAGGCCGGCGATTAAAGATATTCCGGAGAGCAGATGGGATAAAGATTTTGAGATAGCGTATTACTATGAGCGCAACAGGCTATATAAGAAATCAGTAACGTATTATCAGAAAGCCCTGCAGTCATCAGGCACCATGCATCTGCTTCGCGGGACGATCCTTCTGCATATGGGTTTTTCGTATGCAATGATAAGTGACTACCGGAATGCGAGGATGGTTTACAAACAGGTTCTGGAGGAGTACAGCGGGGAGCCATCGGCTATAACCGCTGGCCTGCTGCTGCGGTATCTTGATGGTTTTCAGAGTGAAGTTAAAAAAATTCTTTCACAGAAAAAGAAATCAATAATCAGTGCAGAGAGGTTGTATCTTCTTCACGCGTATCATGATTCTCTGGAAATGCTGGATCATCTTAACAGAACGGCAACACCGGAGGAATTAAAAAAAATCAATTATTACCGTGCATATTGTTATGAAAGAACGGGAAAAAGCAGGAAGGCCACATCACTGTATCTCGCAATAATATCGGACAACCCGGACTCAGTGTTGTCGAAATATGCCGCCCGTCGATTGTATGTGATGAGCACAACAGGGACGAGGAACACGAGAATCAGCAGGCTTTCAAAAAAAATGAGCCTGATGTTTGACGATACTGTTCTTTCGCAAATGGTTGCTGTAAACACCAGGATTACGGGAAAATCAGGAAATGAACCGGGCACTGCCAGGGGAGTGATTATATCTGAAATACAGGACAAGCCTGCCCATTCTGTGGAAACAGGTTATGATCACAGCATGATTAAAATGGCGGAAGATGCATTGAATAAAAATTTTGTCTTAGAAGAAATTCCAGCCGGAAAAAAGAAGATCTCTTCCGGGAACAGAAAAGTGAGAATTTTTATGAAAGACGGCACATTATTTGTAGGATCAATTATCGGCAGATCCGGTGGTACAATGACATTGAAGACTGTTCTCGGGAAGCTGTCTGTTCCTGAAAATAAAGTAGAAAAGATCGAACAATACTGATACCTGAAATAAAAAAGAAAAATATAATAGAATGAATTCTCGTTCCCCAGGACACATCAAAGCATTCCTTGTTCTTTTGTTGATACTAATCCCTTTTGCTCACAACAGCAGGGCGGTTTCTGATGAAGTAGTGCTCCATGACGGAACAACATTGAAAGGCAGAATCATTCGTCGAACAGAGAAATCAACTGTTATTGAAACTGATTATGGAACGTTTACTGTTCCCCGCACGATAGTAAAGAATTACAGGGAGGATAATCCCGCAGGACCCGCAGAACAAAATACGACCGGTATTAGTGCTGATGGAAAGGACCAGAGCCGGAATCCGGAATCTATTGCTGAAAAGGAGAGTGAACAGAGCTCTGACAGGAAAGATGGTGACAGGTTGTACCGGGGAAAATTATCACTGGCGCTGTCGTACGGGAAGAACTATGGAAAACTGTCCGGGGTCCTGCCCTCTGCTGCAGGAGTAATGGTCCGATATACTGCTGAATCTGATACTGTTCCGGGATCTGATTTGCTTCCGGGATGGGTTCTCCGTATTTTTCCTGAAGTAAGTGCGCTCCTGGAGCAGGAGATATTTTATGGAGACCATGCAAAGGTTTATGTGACAACGTTGGGAATTGGCCCTGAGTGGAAGTATCCGGTCCCCGGATGCCGGGGGCTGCATGGTGTAGTATCAGTTGTGCCGGCGATGTCGTTTCTCATTATTCGCGGAGATAATTATGAAGCGTACAGCCGGGCATTATCGTTACATGGCCACGTGGGGGGGGCGTATTCATTAACTGCATGTGAATTGTTTTTTATGCTGCGTTTCAGCTACATTTCCGATGTCGATGCGCCGTTATATCTCGCGGGACTGATGGCCGGTGTAAGCCGGAGACTGTAGGAGCTGTCCCTCTCTGCTTAAACGCGGGAGCGGAATTTTGTACGGCTTGAATCAATACGCACAACACCACAATCACTCAAACAAACCCAGCACATCATCCTCTGAGAGTGATTTCAGAATTCTGTTCTCACCGTCAATGAGGTCTTCCGCGAGGAGCTTCTTTTTCTCCTGGAGTGAAAGGATTTTTTCCTCCACGGAGTCACGTACTATCAGCCTGAACGCGGTCACATTCCGGTTCTGCCCTATGCGGTGGGCCCTGTCAACAGCCTGCGCTTCCACTGCCGGGTTCCACCAGGGGTCAAAGAGAATGACGGAATCTGCGGCGGTGAGATTGATTCCCACACCCCCTGCCTTGAGGCTCACAAGGAAGAGGGGGATATTGCTCTGTTCCTGAAACCGCCGGATTTCCCTGTCACGGTTCCGGGTGGAGCCGTCAAGGTATGAGTATGCAATACCTGCTGCATCGAGATGTGAACGCAGGATAGACAATACCGTGACAAACTGGGAGAACACAAGGGCCCGGTGTCCCTCTTCCAGGATTTCCCCCATCATTGTGCGCAGGGCATCGAACTTGCAGGAACCCGCATTGCGGTATTCCTCGCCGGCAAGTGACGGGAAAAGGCAGATCTGCCTCAGCTTCAGAAGGGCGCTCCATATATCAGCACGGGATGCCGCGATGCCCCTGTTCCGTATTGACCGGCCCAGTGAGGCGCGGAATGCTTCCGCATGTGTATTATACACATTTCTCTGGGATTTCTCCATTTCCGTGAATACGGTTATCTCCTCCTTCGGCGGGAGCTCGGTGAGCACCTCCTCCTTCCGGCGGCGGAGAATAAAGGGGGCCGTTTTGTGTTTCAGTTCCTCTATGCGGTGTGTGTCATTGGTTTCAAAGGCCTTCGTGAAAATCTTCAGGGGGCCCACAAGGCCGGGGTTCAGAAATTCCATCTGCGACCAGAGGTCCAGGTGGCTGTTTTCCACAGGGGTCCCGGTGAGGGACAACCGATGTTTTCCGGCGAGGCTGCGGACCGCCTTCGATATTCCGGAGGAGGGGTTTTTTATGGTCTGCGCCTCGTCCAGGACAATGCAGTCAAATTCGTTCTCCCTGAAAAGTTCAATGTCATTACGGAGGGTCTGGTAACTCACAAGTATCAGGTCTTTTCCGGTGAAAGCATCCCCGCCCCGTTCCCTTCCGGCGCCCCTGTGAATACGATATGTCATGGAGGGGGCGAATTTCCGCAGTTCCCGTTCCCAGTTGGAAAGGGTCACCACGGGAAGCACAAGGAGGGACGGGGCTTCGGCACCGGCCAGCTTTCGTGAGGCGAGGAACGCGATTGTCTGCACTGTTTTCCCCAGCCCCATGTCGTCCGCGAGGCAGCCGTTGAGTCCATGGTCACAGATAAACCGCAGCCACCGGTATCCGTTATACTGGTATTTCCGGAGGGTGCCGCAAAATAAATCCGGCACGGGATACTCCTTTATGGTGTCTGCGTTTTTGAGTTTCCGCAGCATCTCACTGTATGTATGGGAAATATCACTGATAGATTCCTCAACGGAAGCCAGTGCGGGAATGTCATAGCGGCTGATGCGCAGCGATCCTTCACGGTCCATTCCCCTGTTTATGAAATCAAAGAGACGCGACGCGTCATTGTGGGTTACGACTGCAAATCCCTCCGTGGTCTTTACGGTACCTTTTGCAATATATTCCCTGCGGAGTGTCACGGGAAGGGGAATACCTCCCGGCATGGTATAGGCTGCCTTGAGGGTATAGCTATCCGGACCTTCCCGGAGGGTGCAGGATATGGTTCCTCCATGAAGGAGTATCTTCTCACGGTATCCCCTGAGGACGGGAACGACCCCTGCATTGTACAGCGTCTCTCCGAACTGTGCCGAGAATTCCTCCATGGTCATAGATGTGGTGAATGCTGTATCATCATCGGGATTTTCTGAGACAGGACCATGGGCAAAGATTTCACGTATGCAACGCGTGTATTTTTCTTCACCGGGAAGGTCCCGCCGTAATGCGGAAGAAGGGCTTTCATGAATGCTGTCAGGCCTGTTGTAGATGAGGTGTCCTTTCTCTCCGGGTGAAATCCTTCTGCCGCGGTATTCAAAGAGAATCTGTATAACGAGTCCCGTTTTTGTGACATCAAGTTCCACAACGGGAACAGGTGCCGTAGCGGTAATCCTGAGGCTGGTGTTTCTCCCGGGGGCTGTTTGTGCCGTGGTGCGCGAAGATTTTTCAGCGTGAGGATTTGTGTGTGCGGTGCGCCTGTTCCGGATATACTGCAGGAGCGCCGCACCCATATGGATGCACGTCCCCGGGGAGGAGCATGTGCAGGAGAGGCTTTCGGGCTCCCCGGCGGCATCAAGTTCAATGTCTACGGTGAATTCCTCAACGTAGTCTCCCGCAATCCGGGCGTGGACCCGTCCCGGTCCGGGGGTCATTTCCCTGAGGCGTCCTGATTCAAGACAGGTGAGGGCCTCGTCAAAAATCCTGCTGCCGAGGAGTTGTTTCAGTGTTCTGTTATCCATAGCTTGAATCCTTCGTCACAGATGAAAGTATATCGCCCCGAATTCAATAAAAAACTATTTTGGAAGGATTTAAATATACCGTACCGGTGCGGCTTCGTTTATTGGAATTAATATGTGATAAATACATTGACAAAAAGTAAAAATTTTACTTTGTATGCACTGACATTCCCCGAATTTGCCCTTATAGTAGAATTTTTTTTCGGGGGGGCGATATTAATACACATGAGGACAGTGAACCAATGCTTAAGAATGCGAATTTTCTCTGCGAAATAGGGACCGAAGAAATCCCCGCCGGATATCTCCCCCCGGCAATCCAGTCCATTGAAACGATACTGCGCCAGAAATTTGAGGAGCACCGGATAGACTTTGACGAAGTGAAGGTCGTGGCGACGCCCAGGCGCCTTGTGGCGGCGGTATCGGGGGTCGCGGCGACCCAGCGCGACGAAGAGGTTGAAGTGAAGGGCCCCTCCGCGAAGGCAGCCTATGGCGCGGACGGCGCTCCGTCAAAAGCCCTTGAAGGATTTCTCAGAGGAAACGGCCTTGAGCTCTCCAATGTATATACCGTCACGACTGATAAAGGCGACTATATCTACGGGAAAAAACGGGCCGCCGCAGGTAAAACAGAGGAAATAATTCCATCCATTGTGGAACATATTGTAGGTGCGCTTCCTTTCCCGAAACGGATGAAGTGGAGCGATAAGACTATTACCTTTCCCCGTCCCGTGGCGTACTTTCTTATTTTGTTCAACGATGTTCTTGTGCCGTTCGAAATGTCCGGCATTGCATCGTCGAATATGACCCGGGGGCACTTTATCCAGAGCAACCGCATGGTTGAAGTTCCCTCTATTGCGGAGTACCTGACGATACTCGAGGACAATAATGTTATCGTGGACCAGGACCGCCGGAAGGAACTGATCCGGAAGGAACTGCAGAACGCGGCGGATTCCATAAGCGGCACTATCATTGAGGACGAGGAGCTCCTGGACACGGTGACCTTCCTCGTGGAGAAGCCCCACATCGTGGTGTGCGGATTTGATAAAGAGTTCCTCGCGGTTCCCGACATTGTGCTCATTACCGAGATGAAGGAACACCAGAAATATTTTGCCCTCCGCGACAAGGCGGGGAAACTGATGCCGAACTTTCTTGTGGTGTCCAACAATCCCCCCACGGACCATATCAGGGCGGGGAACGAGCGTGTCATCAGGGCGCGGTTCAATGACGGCAGGTTTTTCTTTGAAGAAGACCGGAAAATTCCCCTTTCGGGATTTGTTGATTCACTGAAGAATGTTCTCTTTCACAAGGACCTCGGTTCAATCTATGACAAGGTGCTCCGCATGCAGGAGATTGCCGCTGTTATTGTAAAGGAGATGTCCCTTCCGGACGATACGGCGAAGAAAATACAGCGCGCCATTGAGCTTTCCAAGGCGGACCTCAATACCGCCATGGTCTTCGAGTTTACCTCGCTCCAGGGTCAGATTGGAAGGATCTACGCACTCCTTGACGGAGAGGACCCGGAAGTCGCCGATGCACTTGAGGAGCATTACCGGCCCCGTTCCCATGAGGACGCGCCGCCGGAAAAGACCGTGAGCGTTGTGGTGTCACTCGCGGAGAAGATTGACAATATTCTCGGCTCCTGGTCCGTGGGAAATATTCCGAAAGGGTCCCAGGACCCCTATGCCCTGCGGCGTCAGGCAAATGCCGTGGTGGATATGCTCATCGCCAGGGACATCGATCTTGATATTGACAGGGTCCTGGACAATGTGGCGGAAAAATATAAGGACGGGAAGGATCTCCTTCCGAAAATACTGGAATTTATCAACGCCCGTGCAAAGACAATTTTTTCCGACAGGGGTTTCCGGTATGATGAAACCGACGCCTGTCTTTCAATCGGGTATTATAACTATAACGAGCTTGTGAAGCGGGCACGGAGCCTCAACGAGTTCCGGAAGAAGGAACAGTTTTCACAGATGCTCCTTTCCTTCAAACGGATGAACAATATCTGCTCCGCGTTCCGGAAAAAGAATGAAGCATACCAGCTGGCTTTTTCCCCGGAGCTCCTTGTGGACCCCGCGGAAAAGAAGCTCCATGAGTTTTTCAGCTCCCGGAAGAAGGATATCGACCGCCTCATCAGCGAAAACAGGTACATTGAACTCTTTGAACTCCTTATCGGGGGGAAGGGCGATATCGACAACTTCTTTGACGAAGTAATGGTCATGGCGGAGGATGTAAAGGTCCGCGACAACCGCCTTGCCCTTCTGGAAAGCATTCTGGAGCCTTTCACGAATCTCCTTGATTTCTCGCGGATTTCGGAATAGGTTTCAGATAGAGATAATATAGACTTCCCCGGGGGAATCTTTTCTGAGAAATGCTCCGGGGGGTGATATATTTCTTTCAGGACAGTATTCCGGACACACAATCACACAGGACATTCAATGGGACACGATCACAGTCATTCACATGGACACCATGACCACGGAGGGGACGCAACGGGGCTGCGGCTGCTTTTCACTATCCTGTTTAATATTGTAATTACCATTACGGAATATGTGGGAGGGGTGCTTTCGGGAAGCCTTGCCCTGATTTCCGACGCCGGCCATAATTTCTCTGACGTCCTTTCCCTCATACTGGGATACGCCGGTGAGCGTGTCTCGAAAGTAAAAACCGGGCGCGTCTATACCTTCGGACTCAGACGGTTTGAAGTGCTTATCGCACTTATTAACGCGCTGTCTCTTGTGGCCATCGGAATATACATTGTCTATGAAGCGGTGGAGCGGTATCTGAACCCGCAGCCTGTGGCTCCGGGTATGATGATTGCCGTCGCATGTATCGGCCTCGGGGGAAATCTCCTATCCATTATTGTGCTCTTTAAAACGCGGGAGCAAAGCCTGAATCTCAGGTCGGCATTTCTCCACCTTCTCTATGATACTATTTCCTCTGTCGCGGTTGTTGTTACGGGAATTGTGCTCTGGTTTACCAATATCGTAATACTGGACCTCGTGGTGAGCGTGCTGATCGTGGTAATGATTTTTTTCAGCTCCCTCGACATTATCCGGGAGGCGATGCGGATTTTTATGCAGGGTGCCCCGAAGGGGATTGATCCCGGTGAGGTGCACGAGGCGCTCCTGGAACTTCCCGGAGTGGGGAGCATTCACGGCCTCCATATATGGTCCGTGAATTCCACGGAGGTGTTTCTCTCATGCCACGTCTGCCTGGACCAGGAGGTATCACCGGACAGCGATGACGTAATCCACAGAGTAAATCATTTTCTGGAAGAACATTATCATATCACCCATACAACCATACAGGTGGAGCGTGACCTTGTATGCCGGAGCGGCGATTCTCATTCCTGCTGCGGTTAATATGGTGTACGTCTTCCGTCTCTTCAATTACTCAAGTACTGATGAGAGCTGTATTATCCTCGGGTGCTCAAGTTTATCATAATCGGAAAAAGACAGCTTTATCAGTTCCGTATGGGTACCGGCATTGAAGGCGATTTCCCTGTCCTTCGTGAGTTCATCGGCGACAAATACGTCAATTCCATACAGGTCGCCGAAAGGCGGCATGGCACCCACTTCACAGTCGGGGAAAATATCCCTGAATTCCTCCTCGTGCGCCAGTTCCACCTCATGAGTGCCGAAGATATTCCTCATGTGATCCATGTTAAGCTTGTAGTTGGCGGGGAGGGCAATCATTACCATTTCATCCCTTACCTTGAGGATCACTGTCTTTACCACTTCTTTACCTGATATGTGGGCGCTGTGCGCGGTACCCTGGGCGGTAAAGGAGGGGGTGTGGGTGATCGTCTCGTAGTGAACGTGGTTTCTGTCCAGAAACTTCTTTATTTTTTCACCTCTCATAAAGGGTTCCTCCGGATAAAATTTGTATGCACAGCTTCACGGTGGTTTCAAAAGGATCAACGAAAGAGGGAAGCTGTATATTGAATATAACAAGAAAACGTGAAGGGGTAAACAGGGAATGGAAGTTTTTTATACTATGGGGCGTGTATGGAATGAGGTACTGCAGTTTCCCCTAAGGTTAGTGTAAATGGTTATAAAAATAATTTTCTTGCCTTTTTTACATAATTGATTATTTTGTATGTTGCAAGGAGTTACAAATCATGCTTAAAACATATAAGGCTCAAATAAATAAAAATTCTATTCAATGGATTGATGAAAAGCCGGAAGAATTGCAGAAAAACAATTCCATCATCGCCTATGTAACCATTTTAGAAGATGAAAAAAAACGAAATGTCTCAAAAAATTCATTAATCGAATTTTTTAGAAATTCCCCTTTTTGTGATTCAGAAATTGACCTTAGTCGGGATAAAGATACTGGCCGAGAGATCATTCTGTGAAATATCTCCTTGATACCTGTGTAATTTCAGAAATAATTAAACTACAACCTGATGAATCTGTTGTAAGGTGGATCAATTCCCAAAATGAAGAAGACATTTATCTCAGCGTATTAACGATTGCTGAAATACAAAAAGGGATAATTAAATTACCTGATTCCAGGAAAAAAGAAAACCTTCAAAAATGGCTTGATAATGATTTAAACCAGAGATTTTTAGGGAAAATTTTAGGCATAAATTATGAGATAGCTTATTTGTGGGGGAAGATGCAGGGAAAAGCGGAACAGCAAGGCAGAAAAATGTCTGTTATTGACGGTTTAATTGCTACAACAGGCATTGTTAATGATTGTGTTGTCGTAACAAGAAATGTATCTGACATGGAATTATCCGGGTGTAAAATTATTAATCCCTGGGAATAACTTAAAGGATGCAGTGCCCGTTTTTATTTTTCAGACCAGTTTTCTATTTTTAATCCTTTAATTCTATTAAAATGTTTTTCATTATTCGTAACAAGTGTTGAATTTGATGTAAGAGCGGTTGATGCTATCAATATATCAAAATCATCAATCGGTGAACCGGTTTTTTGCAAATTAGCCTTTAACTCACTAAAGGTTTCAATTATAGCTTTATCTATATCTATTATAGGAAATAATTCCTTTATTCGATACACTATAGCCAGGTTCTTTTCATAATTTTGTGATTTTTTCGCGCCAAATAACAATTCTCCATATGTGATAACAGATATTGATTTTGGTATATTTTCATTTTTCAACAAGTGATCATGA
>DAOSYC010000019.1:0-2111 GCA_035380905.1 Spirochaetota bacterium
ACGTATCGTATAAAAGAATGATATGGTTATATTGTCAAGGATGAACGTATGTGTAAATTAGTTGAATGTTTCCTGTAATGAACGATACACTTAACAAACAAGTAATACGTTACTATAGTATTATTATTGCTTTGAATATGCGGAGTAACTCATGAAAGTGACAATAAAGTTACATGTAACCATTCCGATACACATTCGTGAAAAATACGGGATACTGCCCAATACAGATGTTGATTTTATTGAGTGAAAAGGAAAGATTTATCTTGAGAAAATTGCTGATCCACCCGTACGAAAAAAATTCAGGGAGTTCCGTGGTGTCGCAACAGTAAAAATGACCACAGAAGAAATCATGGCCCTTATGCGAGGATAGAAGGTAGGGGATATATCAGGAATACGAACGTACTTCCCCACGGTAAAAACAATCTCCCCGTGATGCGGTACAACACAATGTCTGTTGTAACTGTATTCCCGGTAGAATACCGCACCACAGGGAGGTATATCACTTACTCGTCTTTATTCGTTTTAATTTTCTGTCCCTTGAAAATCTTCCTTATCCTGCCCCGCTGCCACCATATAAGAAACACAACAACAAGAAGCGGAATCAGGTATATGAGAGCATACACTGTCTCAAGAGCGGTTTCAACCAGCCAGTAAAGGGCCTTTTTATAAGGGGGAATTCGAATTTCCCCGGTGGGCTCAATGTTGATAGTAATTTTGGCCCATGCCACGCGGTCAGCGACCTGCCATTTGCTGTGCTCGGCGCGGTCGCTGGCGTCTTCGCTCCGTTCAAGGGACTGATCAATGACAGCCCAGTTGCTTGCCTGTGCGGTAACTCCCGTCATGGCGCGGTTTGGGACAATTCGGATTTTTTCCCGACGAGCCTGACGCTGTGCCAGGACAAGCTGTTCAGTGAGGTCATTGACATTGATGTGTTCCCTGAAGAGTTCACCGATACTGTCCAGTTCCTTTAAAAAACGGTATAGTTGTGCGGCCTGCACGGAAACATGTACCGTCATATTGGAGTCCCGGTAAATATCAGTATACCCTGAGCGGATAAAACCGTACCGTGAAGCAACATCGAGAATAATAAGGCGGGCTTTTCTAAAATCATCGCATTTGTAGTTAAGCCGCACGTTGTATTCCAGTAACCGGTCTTTTGCTTCGGTGAAAGGCATTTTCAGAAGAGGCTGGATGCGGGAAACTGAAAACCCCCCTGAAGCGCGGTCGCCGGTTTCAACATCGCTGTTTTCCTGAAGTGCGGATGATTCTTCCGATGTTGACGGGGTTGTGTCCTGTGCTACCCGTGCTGAAGACATCTGCGCGGTGCCTGCGGGAGCCGGGGCTTCTGAACGAAGCCGCTGCGCCTCATGCGGTTCGTCCCCCTTGCTGCAGGATGAAAAGGTGAACACTGCAATACAGAAGACTGCAAACATAATAACGGCATACCTGGCATGTCGCATAATGGTTCCCCCTGAGTATTGTTTTATCAGATAATAAATCAGTAACTTCAGCGGCTTGTGCATACCGCCCGTAATGCATATTCAGTAAGAGGCTTATACAAAGAATAAGTTACCATAAAGACCGGGAGAATATTACCTGACTCGGTATTATTCAGGTTTCGTTATCACAATAAATTTATTAATGCCGAGCCTCCGTACGAGAAAAAGGAGACGCCGGTTGGATTTCAGTTCCATCATTATACTCCGGAACGCATCGGTGTCCTGTACAGGCCGCTGGTTGATTTCACGGATTGTGTCTCCGGATTTCAGGCCGCCGCTGTCCGCGGGAGAGTCCGGGGTCACGCCCACAATGACGACGCCCCGCCGGTCCGGTATCCGGTACCGGTACGCGAGCTCTTCGTCAATATCGCTGATGACGATACCGAGGTCATCCTGGGGCCCCAAACGTTCTTTTTTGGCAATAAGTTTTTTATCCGGAAGGGTGCCGATACTCATATCGACATCAAGGATTTTACCGCTCCTGAACACAGACACCTTTGCGCTGGTGCCTGGCTGCTTCCATGCGATGATGCGCCTGAGGTGATTGACGTCCCTGATGTCCGTGCCGTCAATTTTCGTGATAATATCGCCCGCCCTGATTTTGGAATTCTG
>DAOSYC010000019.1:2211-4004 GCA_035380905.1 Spirochaetota bacterium
ACAGTATGTGAGAAGCCGAACGGGTTGCCGATGGCTACGGCAATTTCGCCGACGCTGATTTTGTCCGAGTCAGCGATTGTCAGGGCGGGAAGTTCCTTTGGTACGGTCTTCATTTTTATTACCGCGAGGTCTGTCGCGGGGTCGCTCCCGATAAGTTCGCAGGGAAATTCACGGCGGTCCGAGAGGGTGACCTTTATATCGGTGCTGTCTTCAATAACATGGTTGTTGGTAATAACATATCCTTTATTATTAAAAATGACACCGGAGCCCTTTGACACAGGCTTGGAGGGCTGTTTGAATTTAAAGGGCATGTCCGGTTCCATAAACCGGATAATTTTTTTCCGGTCAATTTTTTTCTCCACGGTGATATTCACCACGACTGGAATGGCCTTTTTTGTAATTTTTACAAGGGTAGTGTTGAACTTTTCAAGGGAGCCGTGTACCCGGGCGGCCCTGAGGGAATGGTCCGATACACCGAAGGCCAGACAGAGGAGCAGCGAGAAGCAGGTAATGGCGAATATTTTTTTCATGGTGGAGTTTCCTTTTCCGTGACCGCAGATAGTATAACCGGCTGTATGGAAGAACTCTGCATTGGAAATATCTTTCTGTAAAGTAATTTTTACCGGTTCCCGCACGTGAAAGACCTGCATGGAATTGTGTTGACATCGGGGGTAATGATACTACACTTCTCAATGTTGTGGCATTGAACTGCGTGACAGGGCACATAGTGACAGAGTTCAGCTAACACTATTTTACATGCCGGGGACGGTGTACCATGAAGCGTTATATTGATAAAGTAAATACATTAACAGAGTCGTTTCCTTATATACGGGAATTTTTCGGCAAGACGATCGTTATTAAATACGGCGGCAATGCCATGATAGACGAAAACCTGAAGCGCTCCTTTGCCCTTGACATGGTGCTCCTGAAATATGTGGGGATCCGTCCTGTCATTGTTCACGGCGGCGGCCCCCAGATCGGAAAGCTCCTTGATCAGATCGGAAAGAAGTCGGAGTTTGTCGGAGGAATGCGTGTCACCGACGCAGAGACAATGGACATTGTGGAGATGGTCCTTGTGGGCAAGGTGAACAAGGAGATTGTCAATAACATTAACAATGTAGGGGGCATGGCGGTGGGATTGTCAGGGAAGGACGGCGGTCTCCTGAAGGCTTCGAAAATATATCATTATGAAAACAGCAATGAGTATGATATCGGCCAGGTGGGGACGGTGAGTATGGTTCACCCGAAAATAATAGAGACCCTTGACCGGGAACGGTTCATCCCTGTTATTGCGCCGATAGGAGTTGACGAACACGGCGTCACCTACAATATCAATGCCGACATCGCGGCGGGGAAGATCGCCGAAGCACTGAATGCAGAAAAGCTTATCCTCCTTACTGATGTTGAAGGAGTGAAACTGGGAGGGGAGCTGACCTCTTCAATAAAAAAGGATGATGTTGGAACACTCATAGAGAGTAAAGAAATCACCGGAGGCATGATACCCAAGGTGAACTGCTGCGTAAGCTGTCTTGACAACGGTGTTCACCGGGCGCACATTATCGATGGACGGGTGGAGCATGCCGTTCTCCTTGAAATATTCACCGATGCGGGTATCGGTACTGTAATAACTGATTAGGGATTTCCATGTATATTGACACGCACGCACACTTTGATCTCTGCCTTGAAAACAGGGACATCACAGAAGAAGAACTTCTTTCAGAAATGGAAAACAGCAGCACCGCCTTCGCGGTGCAGATTTCAATCGATGTAAAGGGGCTCAGGTGGTCCTATGA
>DAOSYC010000019.1:4104-32106 GCA_035380905.1 Spirochaetota bacterium
GCGATGGATGATACCATCAGTATCCTGAAACGGCTGAAACCTGAAAAGGGAATAATGCACTGCTTTCCCGGAGACAGCGCAGCCGCGGCGAAAATACTGGACCTTGGTATGTACATTTCTTTTGCCGGCAACCTTACCTACAAAAATGCTCACGAACTTCATGATGCGGCGAGATATGTTCCCCTGGACAGGATACTCCTTGAAACCGATGCGCCGTTTCTGACACCGGTGCCGTTCCGCGGTAAAAAAAACCGTCCTCATTATGTTTCCCATACCTATAAATTCCTTGCGGAATTACGGGGTGAAACACTATCCTCCATTGAAGATGCGGTACACCGGAATTTTCTGGCAGTATGCGGCGCGAAGTGAGCATAGCAGGTTTACATACTACATCATCCTGTATCCGGAGAGTGCAATGAGCGGAGATGTCTACACATCAGATTTTCTTGTAATCGGCAGCGGTATTGCGGGTCTTTCCTTTGCCATCAAGGCATCGGAATATGGTACGGTCAACATTGTGACGAAAAAAAGGGACTACGATTCCAGCACCAATTATGCCCAGGGGGGTATTGCCACTGTTATTTCAGGAACTGACTGCTTCGAAAACCATATTGAAGATACCCTGAAGTCCGGAGCGGGATTATGCGATAAAGGCGCCGTTGAAATCCTTGTTGATAACGGCCCTGAGCGAATCAGGGAGCTTATTGAATGGGGGGCGAAATTTTCCACCCGTGTCGATGACAAGGGGAATGAAATCCTTGACCTCGGGCGGGAAGGGGGGCATTCCCACAATAGAATAGTCCATGCAAAAGATTTAACCGGGGCAGAGATTGAGAGAGCGCTCCTCAATAAAATTTCCGGGTTGAAAAATATAACCATTTTCGAAGACCATACTGCCGTTGACCTTCTCACGGAGCACCAGCTGGGGTTTCATACCGGCACGTCCGGTGGAAATGCCGGGGGGGAGCCGGTTACATGCTACGGCGCCTATATCCTTGAAAACGCGACAGGGGTTGTTCATACCTTTAATGCGGGGATAACGCTTCTGGCAACGGGCGGCGTGGGCCAGGTGTATCTTCATACAACCAATCCTGAAATTGCTACAGGTGACGGTACTGCCATGGCATACCGCGCGGGTGCTCTCATTGCTGACATGGAGTTCATTCAGTTTCATCCTACCTCTCTCTACTGTGAAAACCAGGAGGGCAGGTCCTTTCTTATCAGCGAAGCGGTGCGCGGTGAAGGGGCGCTGCTTATGAATATGAACGGGGGACGGTTCATGGAGACTGTTCACCCCATGAAGGAGCTGGCGCCCCGTGACATCGTTGCAAGGGCAATTGACAGGGAGCTCAAAAAATACGGGAATAAATATGTGCTCCTTGATATTTCTTTTAAGGGAAAAGACTTTCTGCAGGAGCGGTTTCCTCATATTTACGCACGATGCCTTGAGGAGGGAATTGATATTGCAAAGGACCCGATTCCAGTTGTACCGGCAGCACATTACATGTGCGGAGGTGTGGTGTCGGATCTCTATGGGCGGACGACCATTCACAATCTCTTTGTTGCGGGGGAATCCGCCTGTACAGGAGTGCATGGAGCTAACAGGCTTGCAAGTAATTCACTGCTTGAGGCCCTTGTCTTCTCTCACCGTGCTATAGAGCATATTGAACAGAACCTTTCCGCATATCTTCAGAAAGAAAAGCCGGCTTTCCCTGAATGGAACAAGGAGGGGACTTTTGATCTTGAGGAATGGATACTGATACAGCACAATATTGAGGATGTGAAGCGGCTCATGTGGGATTATGTCGGAATCGTCCGCTCTGACCTGCGGCTCCAGAGAGCGTATCGACGTATACGGCTTTTAAATGAGGAAATTCAGGATTACTACAGGCGAAGCACATTGTCATACCGGCTTCTGGAGCTGCGGAATCTTGCCACGGTGGCAACCATGATTATCGACAGTGCCATGACGAGAAAAGAAAGCCGGGGTCTTCACTTTAACACAGATTATCCGGAAACGATGGAAGAGATGAAGAAAAATGTGGTATTAAAAAACGGATATCCCCCGGAAATGAAACTTCTTGAGGACATTTTTACAACATTATAATATAAGTGTCAGCGGGATAGTGGGGAGATTAACTGGTTTTAATTTTCTCAAGTGCTTCTTTATTGAGGTCGTAAATTTCCACAAAATCGGAAATGCCGACAATATCCATAACCTTGCGAAAATGATTTGTGAGTCCGACGAAGGATATTTTACCTCCGCTTTCCTGAAGATCCTGGATAATATTGATTAGTGATGCAATACCTGCGGAGTTAATATACTTTGTTTTTTCAAAATTGATTATAATATTCTTTGGAGAGTGTTCTTTTTTTATATCATTATATGCTTTCATAACATCACTATCTGATTCAGATGTCATGTCACCCTCGATGACAAGAATTGGTACTTCTTCCATGATGTCCAAAGAAACACTATATGTTTCCATTCCGTATCTCCTGATTCAGCATACTAACGGTCGCGGAACAAACTTCAGATGCATAACAAGCCAAAATGCAGGGCATTGTTTATTAAATGCAATGTACAGGTTTTTTGCTTCAGATGTCAAGCATTTATAACAAAAGAAAACAGAAACATAAAATATGACGGAAGTATAGCTATTCAGGTGTGAACATGCTGAATGGAAGCAGTATTAATAAAAGAGATGCTTTTCAGGACAACATACTTGACAAAAGAATAAATATTCAGCGTTATTTCCCCAAAACTTGCAACCCGCGTTGTTTGTCTGCCGTCACAGGGAACGGCCCTTCCCATGCCGGAACACAGATGCAGAAAGCGCTGCTGTATTGTAAAACAAGAGGTAATAATTATGTCACGTATATTATCGGGTATCCAGCCCTCCGGAGTGCTTCATATCGGCAATTATTTTGCCATGATGAAACAGATGATACAGTTTCAGGAGGACCACGAACTGTTCTGTTTTATTGTGAATTATCATGCCATGACATCCCTTCACGATAAAAATGAACTCCGGGAGAATACCGTTTCCGCAGTGCTGGATTTCCTTGCCCTTGGGCTTGATCCGGAAAAGACCCATTTCTGGATACAGTCCGATGTCCCTGAGGTTACAGAACTTACATGGATATTGAGCTGCCACACGTCCCTTGGCCTTCTTGAAAGAAGTCATAGTTATAAAGACAAAATTGCGAAAGGAATTCAGCCAAGCTGCGGTCTCTTCACCTATCCGGTGCTTATGGCTGCCGATATCCTCCTCTATCAGGCGGAAATAATCCCGGTGGGAAAGGACCAGAAACAGCACATTGAAATTACCCGGGATATTGCTGAGCGGTTTAATCATGTATACGGTGAGACTTTTGTGCTTCCGGAGCCGATGATCTCTGACGATATCGCTGTTATTCCCGGAATTGACGGACAGAAAATGTCAAAAAGCTATGGTAACACCCTGAATATTTTCGAAGAGGAAAAGTCCCTGAAAAAAAAGGTGATGAAGATTGTAACTGATTCCAGGGGAGTGGATGAGCCGAAAGACCCGGACACATGCAATCTTTTTGCGATGTACCGGCTTTTTGCTGATAAAAATCAGCAGGAGGAAATGAAGGAGCGTTATAAAAATGGGGGACTTGGATACGGTGAGGTGAAGAAGGAACTGTTCGCCATGATCTGGGATTATTTCAAGCCCTTCAGGGAAAAACGCGCAGATCTGGCAAAGGACCCCGGTGAAATCCATGCCATTATGAAAAAGGGCGCGGAAAAAACAAGAAAGGTTGCAGCGGAAACCCTTGACCTGGTGAAAGACCGTGTTGGATTACATTACATGTAAAGAACTCCCCTGTTGTTTCCCGGAACGTGAAATACAATGTGAGGAGAACTCAGTACGCTGTTACTTATTTTTGTGAGTATTTTTCGAGAAATTCCTCTTCGGTGAGCACATTGAGATATGTGTCAAGTTTGGAGATTTTAAAAATTCTGTTGATGTTATCATTGAGGCTGTAGTACACAATTTCAATTTTGTTTCTGCGGGCGAGATTCATAAAGCGTACAAATGAAACAATAGCTGAAGAATCGATATAGGTGCAGTCTTTCAGTTTAATTGCAATTGTGTCCGGATTTAATTCTACCTGCGATGTAAACGCAGTCTCGAAATTATGGACCTCGTTGATGTCAAACCTTCCGATTATTCTTATAATGACAAGATTATCGTCTCTATAAATGTCAAGTTTCATCACTTCCCGTTATCCGCATAACATTTCAATGAATTCCCGGGGCACTTTTTTACTTATGAATTAGTACCATACCGAACAATATCCTCTTTTTATAAGAGGCCCTGTGATTGTACACTGCTGCTTTTGTTTTTGATCAATCGTGGTTATATGATACAACAGGATGTATTTTTTTGCAACATCTTCTCATTATTCAGTGTAGTTTTTTATCGCAGGGATATGGTTAACGGCCCGGCCGGTATCATGAATTTATGATTTTTTCTCACACAATCCTTTTCGGTAAAAAATATTGACATATTCATCGTGGACTTTCATAAATGTAATTGGTCATCTATGTACTATTGCGAAAGGATATTATTTCGATATGTGATGTAATGAAGGGTGTGAATATGCATCGTGTGCAGTGTGTGGCGTTTGTTATACTATTTTATTATTCAGGGTGGTAGCATGAAAAAAAACATTGGTCTCCATGACAGATTTGTACGGTTTATTCTTGGTCTTGCAGCCCTTATGAATATTTTTGCATTGCAGACAGGGCCGCTGGTCTCCAGCCTCCTTGCTGTTGCAGGCATTGTGCTGCTCTATACCAGTATTCAGGGTTACTGTTCTCTTTACGATACATTCGGGTACAGTACCTGTAAAGATGAAACATCATGCAATGAAGAAGGTGAAATTATGAAGCAAAATGTTGGAAAAACAGACAGGTTCATCCGTTTTATTCTTGGCGTGGCATTCCTTTTGAACATTTTTACTTTAAATACAGGGGTTATGGCTACGGTTATTCTTGTTGTCCTGGCTCTATCAATGCTCTACAGCAGTATCACGGGATATTGCCCGCTGTATGAATTGCTGAAGGTTGATACCTGTGCAAAGGAAGATACCTGCAGTGAAGAGCAGAGTGAAGCAGCATCTCACTAAAACGGTAATTTTATAACGTAGTATCTGTGTATCCGCTCTCTTCGGCAGTCCATGATACAGGATCTGCCGGGGGGGCTTTTAGTCACCAAACAGGCGGTCAACAGCCTGTGACAGTGTTCCTATTTCAATTACCTCTCCTTTAAAAACTTCTTTCGATTCAGCGGCATCCTGTTTAGAGACGTACAGTCTGGTAAATCCTGAACGGCTGAATTCCATTGCCCTTCTCTGACACTGGGGAACAGGGCGGATTTCACCGGAGAGCGATATCTCCCCGATAAAACCTGTTCTTTCAGGTAGAGGCTGTTCTTTCAGGCTCGATGCAATGGCGACGGCAACAGCGAGATCGGCGGAAGTTTCACGTATGGTGAACCCCCCGGCAACATTAATGAATACGTCAAAGCTGCTGATTTTAAGAGAGGCATGCTTTTCCAGGACTGCAGCGATCAGTATCGTCCTGTTCAGGTCAAAGCCGTCTGACATCCTCCGGGGATTGCTGAAATTCGTGAAGGTTACAAGGGACTGCACTTCAAAGAGGATGATGCGGCTCCCTTCAATCGCGGCGGATACCGCGCTTCCCGGCGCGTGGTGCGTGTAGGGCGTAAGGAAGATGCTGTTGCGGTCTTTTATTTCAATGAGCCCCTCTCCCGTCATGCGGAACAGTCCGATTTCGTTTACCGACCCGTATCTGTTCTTAAAGGAGCGGAGTATCCGGTAATCACGTGAGAAGTCCCCTTCAAAATAGAGGACAGTGTCCACAAGGTGCTCCAGCATTTTCGGGCCGGCAATGAGGCCGTCCTTGGTTATATGGCCTATGAGCAGTATCGGGATGCCGGAGGTTTTCGCGGTTTCCACAAGGCGTGCTGTTGATTCCCGGATCTGACCTACGGAGCCGGCCACTCCGTTTGTGTCGGAAACATACAGGGTTTGTACGGAATCGACTATTACGCACTCCGGTTTTTCTCTGTCAATGAGCGCCTGTATCTGTGTTACGACGGTGGCTGTGGAGACGGTGATTTCCGCACTGCCGCACCCGAGCCGGTCCGCGCGGTGCTTCAGCTGTGGTGCGGATTCCTCGCCGGAAACATACAGGGTCCGGAATGATCCGGCGATCTGCATGGCGAGTGTCGATTTTCCAATGCCCGGTTCACCTCCCACAAGGATCACCGATCCCGGGACAAGGCCTCCTCCGCACACAAGGTCAAATTCAGAAATGCCTGTCATGGTCCGCTGAAGGGTTTCCGATCCAACATCGCGGAGCAGCACCGCACGGGCGTCAGGGGCTGCTGAAACGGATTTCTGCTGCACTTCAGTTATGGTATTCCATTCACCGCAGGCGGTACAGCGCCCGTTCCACTTTCCGAATTCCTCACCGCAGGAGAGGCATGTATACAGCTGTTTCTTTTTTGCCATATTATTGTTTGGGCCTGAAGAAAAGTTTGGAGGGATCCTGTTTCAGTGAATAAAAGAGGTCCCGCGCGTAACGAGAGGCTTCTCTGAGATTGTTATACACCTCTTCGTCGGTGAGAAGTTTTCCCAGGGTGCCCCGTCCATGCTCAATGCGGTATATAATCTTGTTCATGTTGCTTGTGGTTTCTGAAAGCTGCTGAAGGGCAATTGTAACATCCTGTTTATTTCTTTCAGAAATATCCGCCATGTTTTTTGTGAAATGGTTGAGCTGGTCCATGAGCACCAGGGATTTTGTTGAGAGTCCCTGCATCATGGTTTTTATAAGGAGGACAGAATGGCGGATGTCATTCTGGTTGTCGTAGGTCATTTTATTCAGGTTGCCCACAAACTTATTGGAATTCTCAAAAATCTCCGCGAGTATCTGGCTTCCTTCCTTACCGAGAAATCCCTGGAAGGTGAGCATCATCTGGTCAAAGCTCGGGGGGTCGATACCGTATACCATGTCACCGTCCTGAAAATATTCCTCAGCACCAACGGACGGTGGGACAAAGACGTTGATATATTTCTCGCCGATAATACCGGTGGTAAAAATCGCGAACCGGGTTTTTTTTATGAGTTTATAATTCTTATCAATCCATACTTTTACTTCAGATTTCTGCCCGCTCTGTTTAATATCGACAACCTGTCCGATATTGATGCCTCCGGCTATCTTTACCGGTGCGCCTTTCCGCAGGTCACCAAGAAATCCGAAGTGGATCCGCAGGTTATATCCTGACTGGGCGATATTAATTTTTGCAAGTACCCCCACAAGGACAATGAAAACAGTAAAGCTTACTGTCACCAGCATGCCGACACGCGCCTCGTTACTCAGCTTCATTCACGGCCTCCATGACAGAAATATAGTACAGAGATATTACACGTAAATACATAAATGACAATGACTCCAGGATTTTTTTGTGTCGTAAAAAGGGCGGCACATATACATGCCGCCCTTTGTGTTTCTGATGGAGCTGATGTATCAGTAAATATTCTTGCTGATAAACAGTTCTTCCAGTTCATCACCCTTTGCGGCAATATAGGTAAGGGATTTCATGAAACGCTGAGGGTCGCAATCCCTGAGAAGCAGGGTGTCCCTGATAATCAATGTACTGTTAAGCAGGCTCAGGGCCCCGTAAATCAGCGTTGTGTTAAGCTGCAGTGCGTATTTATACAGGTCGAAATAATCATCCTTTAATTTCGCAACTATGGTGTAATAATTTATGACCCTGTCCCCGGTTTCATCCTTCGTCAGTGTAATAAGCACCTGCTGGGAGCGGCCGTTGTCAAATTCAAGGTTCGTTGTATACACACCTTCGTCATCTTTGTGAAAATTGATTTTAAACTCCGCCGCTATGGCCGCAATAAATCCGTCAAAAACTTCCATCGTTTTCTCCTTTCTCTTCCAGTGTGGTTCACGGGTACCGGTTTATACGCCAATACCGCATTAAGCAAGAATGTTGCCTGCTATATCACTTCGTATGTTTCCCTGGGCAGTTAACGCGGCAGAAGGGTTTGCAATGATGGATTTCACCGTTTCCCCGGTCATTGCTGATGCTTCAGACGGTGAACTGCCCTGAATTGGGCTCATAAAATCACGTATCGGGCCTTCAATGGCGGCAATGTAACTGTCAATCAACCCGGACTTCCGGACAAGGGAACGCTCAATTGCGTCAAACTGTTCCGGTTCAACGGCAGTACCGGCGCGAAGTCCCGCTGCTGCCTGTTTCAGAGCTGCGAATTCATCCCCTGATGACGGGAGTTCCGGAACCTGCTGCTGTGTTCCCTGAGTCGTATGTGTTACTGCCGGCCGCGGGACCGGAATTGATGATTCCCGAGATACCTCTGACATTGATGTTGTTATTTGTGAAATAATCAGGTTCAGTTCATCCGGGTCTGATTTTCCTGTAATAAGCGCCTGACTTGCCATATTACGGAGCTGTGCTGATACTGAAAGCGCCCTGCTTACGAGATTCTGCGCAGTTTGCGCAATGCTCAGGGCATTTGACAGGTTCCTTTGAGTGCTCAGTTGTGAAATAACTGCCTGTGTGTTCGACGAATGTGCCCGTGACCCCTGTGAGGCGGCGCGGCCTGCCCTTTGTGCCGCATCACCTCCTGTATTCCGTGACCGTAACGATACTGAATCGTTAATATTGGATTGTATTTTCATACTGTAGATCCCTCCCTGAATCTATTAATAATACTATTGATACAGAGCAATATGTCAATAAATTTGTCTTGCAAGCCGCATAAAATAATTGTATTCATTATACAGTTGAATGCGGCAATGATTTCTGCCGGAGGAATATGTTTCATGGAAAAAGTCAGAATTGTTACAGCAGGTATGCTGACATTGTTGTTCATGTGTGCTGTATCCTGCGGTGATAGGGCTCCGGAGAACAGGGTACCACTTGAGCAGCTCGATAATACTAAATCAAATGATTACCGGTATATTTTCAGGGAAACTATCAAACGACAGGAAAGGAATGACCGCAAATATAAAAAGAATGAGTTTCGTGATTAGCAGGATCAAAGTAAATCCTGATTTATGACACTATGGTAAAGGTATCAGGTATTTTGTATGAGCAGATGTTTTCCCGGCACCACTGGATCATGGATTTATCGTCCAGTATATGGCCCTGTTTACGGTGAATGAGGGCCTCAAGGCTTTCATCAAAGGTTCCGTCGTTATTCATTCTTGATTGTGAAAGGACTTCAACACCGGCGACGGAGGGGTGGTTTCCCAGTATCCGCGCAACCTCCCGGGGGTACACATTGAAGCCGTTTTTTATTGTCATTTCCTTAATCCGTCCGGTGATAAAATAGTATCCTGAAGGGTCCTGACGTGCAAGATCTCCTGACCGGATCCATTCTCCCATGAAAGACCTTCTCGTAGCGTTATCCTGTTTATAATAGCCGGAAATAACATTTACTCCGCGGATAAGTATCTCACCCTCGACGCCGTATGATACTTCTGTTCCGTCCCTGCCAATCAGTTTTATATCATTATAGGGCATCGGGGTTCCAATTGATCCAAACACATTGGGTTTATTTATCATGTTCCAGGTAACAATAGGGGACGCTTCAGTGAGTCCGTATCCCTGGCGTATATCAATGTTGAAATGCTCCTTATAGTTTTTCTGAAGACTTATAGGGATTGCTTCACCTCCTGAAATCCATGACCGCATAAAGGGAAACGAAGAACCCTCCGGTATCATTCTGTACAGTATTTCGAACATGCGCGGTACTCCGCATAGTATAGAAGCAGCCTGGTCATTGAGGAGCTGAAGTACTGTTCGTGGTGAAAACCGGTTAATCAGGTAAAAAGGAGTACGGTTATAAAGCGGAACAAAAAAAGAACTCGTAAGGCCGAAAGAATGAAAGAGAGGCAATACCGTCATGAAGACATCACTGGACTGCACCATGAATTCAGTTGTGGCTTTTGCCGTTTCCAGTATTGCCCGGTGAGAAATCAGGGCCCCGAGAGGCTGTCCGTTCATTGCGGAGGTATATATTATAACAGCCGGATGCTGCAGATCAAGGGGTTCCGGAGAACTATGCTCCCGCCCAACCGCAATGATATCATGAAACCACGAGAAGTAGGAACCTTTATCAACAGTAATGATCCTTGCGGTGTCAAAAAAGTATTTCCCGTTTATTGAATAGTTTTCGGTGTTGTCATGGGTCGTGATGACCAGTTTTGGTTGTGTTTCATTAAGGAGGTACTGAAGTTCGTAACGCCGGTATGCGGGATTTGACAGTACCGATATAATGCCCAGCTTTGAAGCGGCGAGAAGGGTGTAGATAAATTCAGGAGTATTTCCTATGTTAAGAAAAATCCTGTCTCCGGGTTCAATATTTCGTTCCTTGAGATATCCGGAAAAACGGTCAACACAGTTCAGTGCATGTTTATAGGTTACAGCAGTACCATTATAGCGGAAGAAGACTCTATCGGGATATTCAGATGCGGATTGTTCTATGAGGTGGTAAAGATTGTTTTCCATTTCACCTTTGCCGTATTATCATTGCGTCCGCTCAATATTACAGTATATGTGAGGAACACACTGTATAAGATTAAAATAGCATATCATTATAATTGAAAGTCAATTCCTTTTTTATGTATCATTTCTCTACCATCGTTGCATAGACTTACTGTGTACCACAACGGACCAATTTTTAGTTGACGGGAATGAAATCAGGCAATAGACTTCTTATTCACAGGAGTTAGGCTCTCTTGCATATGGAGGGCTTTTTTCGTGTAAATAATAAAACCCGGGTGGTATTGTTTGAGGGATGCTGCATATCCTCTGAACGCGAATAATTCATGATTGTTCTTTTTTTCATAATTGTACTGCAGATGTCAGTAATAATCCATGTCTATTTCCTGGTAAATTTTTTATCAAAAGGCCAGGACAGGGATTTCAGGGGTTTTTTTGTTACCACAGTTATTAATATTTCGATGGGAATTTTTATTTCCATTTTCATTATTATGTTTCCGCGTCAGCTTCGGGACATTAATCTTGACCGTCTTCTTTTTATTGAGTCAGGAGTAATATTTGTGGTGATGATATATATAAAGGTGAGAATCACCAGAAATATTATAAAAAAAAGGAAAGACCCGGCAAACTACCACCTCAATGCCTTCGGGAAAAAAGTGTATCACCCCAATACAACTACATTCAAGGATGTAATATCATATTTTCTTACTCTTCCCTTTACCCTTTTCTGCGGGGCATATTTTGTTACGAAGCTTTCCTGTATCAGATAGACTCAGAATGCCGTTTATTTACTGCCGTTGCGCAGACATTCGTCGACAGATGTGGTGCAAATAGTTTTTATTCCCTGTGCCGCATTTTTTTTCCACTGGCTGTAGGCATCAAGAAAACTTTCAGGATACACATCTCCGGTGCCGATTGGCCTTTTTACACTCCTCTCCAGGGCGTCAATGGTGATTGCCATATGTTTCCTTATGCGCAATATTTCCCATACCTTCTTCCCCTTTTCTCTGGCTATAATCTCAATGTGGAAAATCCCCTCATCTCTGGCTTTGTCAAGATTGTGAATGATGATCCATCTGTTCTGGTTTTTGTATGGTGCTATTTCCCAGAGTCCTCTCTGATGAGAAAATAATTTTGAATCTTCAGCACAATGGAATGATAGTATCCCAAAGAAAATGGCAATAGCTGCTGTAAAGAAAAGCTGTAATGCTTTCATATATAGCTCCTGCATACGTACATACTGTAACCCGGAACGGGACACTGAATATATTATTTATCACAAATTGTATTAATATTAGTAACAGAAATTTTATATATACTCCACAAATAACGCATCCGGTATGTAATATCAGTATACCGCAATCCCATGAATGCTGCGTTCTGTTTAAATATACAGGGGACCACAATGTAATAATCCGGAAGAGAGGAGCTGAGCATCACATCAGCTAATACGGTGCGGTATGACGGTATTCCGGTGAATTCATTTCGCTGTACACGCCAGTTTTCTTTCACAGTTATTCTGATTATCTTTCTGTTGCCTACCCACGGGGCCTGCTTACGCAGGGCCTGTTTCATTGCATCTGTGATATCAGGTTGTGTGATCACCGCAGCAGGCATACAGAAGTGCTGTTCTGTGATTGTATCATCTGAAATATTGTTTTCATTACCCCGGGCATTGCCGCAATAGCAGAATACTGTGAGACATACAAATGCAGGAAAAAGAAAAAGAGGGATATTCCTTTTTAAAATCATGCCCGTCTTTACTCTCTAAATAAAGGATATTGTTTCCGGCCGGAAGAACTCCATCCGGTAACTGAACGATTTTGTAATCATTATGTGCAGTGATTCATAATGAATCCACAAGTGCCAGTACAAACCGGGCGCCGTTCACTAGATCTTTAATAAGTATATGCTCCTGTTTCGTATGGACATTTCTCATTCCAATGGAAAGGTTAACCGCTTTAATACCGGCACGGTTAATGATATTCGTGTCACTTCCACCGCCCGATATTTCATGCTGCGGAGTAATCTGAATTTTCCCAAGGGCATTGTGGACAGTTTTCAGTATGCTGTCATTCTGTTTAATGGAAAAACCGGAGTATTCAAGGTTCCTGTCGATTTTTGCTTTTGCCTTGAATTCTTTTGCGGTACTTGTAATAATCAGACGAATATCGTCCTCAAGGGACTTCAGTTTTTTGCTGTCAACGGACCGTGCTTCAAGTTTAAAATAAGCTTCTTCCGCAACTATATTTGTCGCGCTTCCTCCTGATATCAGCCCGACATTGACAGTCGTTTCATTGTCTATTCTTCCGTGAGGAAGTCTTGATATTATTTCAGACAGGACTTTGATTGCACTGACACCTTTTTCCGGCTCCATCCCGGCATGTGCCGATTTTCCTTTTACGGTACAGTCAATGGTAATGTGATATGGTGCTTTAATTATGATTTTACCGATTTCTCCTGCGCTGTCAAAAACAAATGCATGTTTGGACCGTAAAAGGGACATGTCAAAACCTTTTATGCCGTGCAGGCCGACTTCTTCCGCGCAGGAAAAAAGAAATTCCAGGGGGCCGTGAGGAATATTTCTCTCTTTGATGCAGGTAATTGCCTCAATGAAGACTGCAACAGCTGCTTTATCATCAGCACCGAGGATAGTTGTTCCATCTGAAGTGATCCGTGATGAGGTGATCACGGGAATAATGTTTTCACATGGAACCACCGTATCGGTATGGCATGAAAAAAGTGCCGGTTTCCTGTCTTCATTGCCGTCAATGCGTACAAGGAGATTGTAGGAACCATCGCAGGGTATTTTCTCCGCTGTGATTTTCATCGGTTTCAGTGTTTTCACGATATAGTTAATAACTTCTGATTCCTTCCAGGAGGGGGAGGAAATTTTTACCAGGTCTGTAAAAGTTTTTATGAGACGTTCCCTGTTTACTGAATACATGGATTCTCCTCTTTTCGGGTAGTTATTCTTCATTTCAGTGTGCTCTTGTTGATTATGCAGCTGCAATGCCTCAATTTTGATGGACTATAATGATTACGTCAAGAAAATAGTGTATATGAATTGTTTTATAAATGAAGGTATCATGGAATTTCGTATTGACGAAATATATTATGTAATCTATAGTTCCAGGAGTATAGAGTGACTATATAATTGCAGTGAGGAGTGATGATGAAGGGGTCTTATGTTTTCGGTGTTGTCATTGCGGTGATGCTGGGGGTGTTCTTGTCCTGTGAAACCGCACAGGTTCCTGCCGGAGGAAGCGCGTACAGGTTTCCGGAATATAAGGGAACGGTCTCTGCGGGGAGCTGGAACCGCAGTATTGTGATTACCTATACGGTTGATGGAGTACAGGAAAGTGTTCCTGTGCAGATATATTTTCCCCGGAGCTATCGCAGAGGACGGAATATGCGGACCCTCATAGGGCTCCATGACCTTAACGGCAGTATGAGCAGCTGGTCCCGTTTTACCAGGATTGAAGACTACGCAGAACGTCATAATTATATACTGGTGTGCCCAAACATGCCCGGGACATTGTATGAAACTAAATATTTTCCTGAAACCACCAGGAAATGGAACAGGATTCCCGGGGGAAGGTGGATTGCGGAAATACTTGTTCCTTATCTTCGTCAGTCATTCGGGATTGCCCTTGATAAAAATAAAACCGGTATATTCGGCTGTTCAACGGGTGCACGGGGTGCAGTTCTTGTTGCATCAGCATATCCGGAGCTCTTTGGTGCGGCCGCTGGATTTTCCGGTGCCTATGATTCTCTTGCCGCAGCTGACAGCAGGCTCCTGTGGTCGGTATATGGTGAGTATAAGAAATTCAAAAAAAGGTGGAAGGATGAAGATAATGTTATCCGCCTTGCAGAAAACCTGAAGGACATTCCGTTGATACTGGCACACGGAAAAGATGATACAACGGTGCCCTATGACCAGACCAGGCTTCTGGCTATCAGGCTTCTTCAGCTGCGTGGAAAATGTTCAGATAAGAGCGGTCAGGAAACAACGGAAGAAGGCGGAAGACGCCCCTATGAGTTTCATATGCTGCTAAGGAGAAATGAATATCATAATTGGGCTTTCTGGAGGACAATGCCAAGATATATGATGCCGTTGTTTGACCGTTACCTTGAAGCGGATTAATTTTTGGGAGACATGTCTGCAGACTTGCCGTATAATAAATGTGTATATCAGATTTTTCCTGTCAGAATTAACGTTACTACAAAAGGAGAGTGCTATGAAAAAAATGCTTGTGGCGCTGTGTATTGTTCTGATTATTCCAGGCTGTAAGACTCCTCAGCATGATCATAGCGGGGAATTTTTGTGCAGGGAACATGCTAGTCACCATATGGAAAACCGGGCAGAATTTGCATCCTGTTTCGGGTTTGATGCGGCACAATACGATGAGTACATGTTTTACAGTGAAATGCAGGAGACATCTTCAAAAGAAAATATTGAAACTGCAGTGGCAAACATGAAGGAATCACTGGAGAATAAAATTGTCTCTTTCGTCATGAAAAGAATTACAACTGCAATGGGACAGCAGGAATACAGGCACTGGACGTTTGATAATATGCGGATACCCGCAGTGTTCAGGACGTTTGTAAAAAATAAAGAAGGGAAGTATACAGTAAAAACCATTGCCGCAATGAAAAAAAGGGATTTTACCCCCCGCGGAATAATAATGTACTTGCCACTGGAATATAAAATGCACCTTCTGCGTAAGAAGAAAGGCGAATAAACCCCTGGAAGTAACGAATAAAGAGGAACGATAATGCTGAAAAAGATGAGAGAAAGAAGGCTCCATGTTATTGTGGTGACATTCCTTCTGGGACTTTTTATAGGAGTAAATCTTTCCTATACCCTGTCCGCGAATGAACCTGCGCACCAGTATCTTGATTATTTTCATCAGGTGTATCATTACATCAGAACGGATTATGTTGACGAAAGCAGCAACAGGGAAATATTTTACGGAGCCATCCGGGGAATGATGAAGGCCCTTGATGATCCATACTCGCGGTTTTTGGATGAGAAATCATTTCGTGAATTCAAGGAGGACATCAGCGGTGATTTTGTTGGTGTCGGTATAGAGATCACCGTGAAAAACGGTGAGATTGTTGTTATTTCCCCGATTGAGGATTCTCCCGCAATGCAGTCCGGTATCAGGGAAGGAGACACTATTATAAAAGTTAACGGTGTATCAATCAAAAACAAGCCTCTGGAAAAAATTGTAAAAATGATCCGCGGGCGTCCTTCTACAACTGTGAAGCTTCATGTACGACGGAACGGCTTCGAAGAGCCCCTTGAATTTGAACTAACCAGATCAATTATCCATACCACGAGCGTGAAGTATGATATTATTGACAGCAGTAAGGTGGGATATCTTCGTATAAAGATTTTCGGGGACGATACAACCCGGGAGGTTGAAAAGGCCCTGAAATATTTCAACAGCAGGAATATCAAAAAAATTGTCATTGATGTCCGTGGAAATCCCGGGGGCAAGCTTGATGATGCAATCCGTATTTGTGACATGTTCCTGGAAAAAAATCAGATAATAGTATCAACAAAGGGAAGAAAGGGCACAGGGAATATCCGTGAGAACCGCTCAAGTCATGATCCGATTTACCGGGGAAAAATAATTGTTCTGGTGAATAAGGGGAGCGCCTCGGCATCGGAGATTCTTGCGGGAGCCATAAAGGACAATAACAGGGGAAAACTGCTGGGAGAAAAAACATTCGGCAAGGGTTCCGTACAGCGCCTCTTCAGCCTGACTGACCTTGTTGGTATAACCCTTACCGTGGCGAAATACTTTACACCCTCCGGCGTTTGTATCCACGGTATAGGGATTATGCCCGATATCCAGGTGAGCTCTAAAATTGTGCCGGATAGCGACCGGGTTAATGTGAACGCGATTTATAAAGCGAAAATCCCTGAGGAATTTGTGAAGCAGAACCGGCAGTATACCGAAGAAAGCAAAAAACAGTTTCATGATCTTCTGCGGCAGAGGAACCTGCCTGTAACAGAGACAAGTGCGCATTATATCCTGAAACGTGAGCTGATGCGGTATACGAAAGGGTCACTCTATGATCTTGAATTTGATACACAGCTCAGAAAAGCACTGGATGTTTTAAATGGCGGCTGAACATGATATTATCGGCATCGGTCTCGAAAGTTCCTGTGACGAGACTGCTGTCGGGATAGTACAAAACGGAACACGGGTTCTTGCGAACTGTATTTTCAGCCAGATTGATCTCCACAGCGAATACTTCGGAGTAGTGCCTGAAATTGCTTCACGGGCGCACCTTGAAGTAATAAACGGCCTGATACGAAAGGCACTCATGGAGGCGGGTATCAGTTTCAGGGACCTGGACTACGTTGCCGCCACAAACAGGCCGGGCCTTGTGGGTTCTCTGCTTATCGCCCTGCAGTCGGCAAAAGCAATTTCGTACACGGTAGATATTCCATTTATCGCGGTAAACCATCTTGAGGCACACCTGTACGCTCCGTTTCTGGAAGACAATGTACTTTCATATCCATTTATCGGGCTCCTGGTGTCCGGAGGAAATACTGCGGTATACCGGGTTGAAGGCGCAGGAAAGATGGAACTAATCGGAAAAACAGTTGATGACGCGGCGGGTGAGGCATTTGACAAGGTGGCAAAGTTCGCGGACCTGGGATATCCGGGGGGCCCCCTCATTGAAAAACTGGCGGAAACAGCAAAGGACAGAAAGAAATTATTTCCCAAAATACTCTCTGATTCACCCGGTGATACCAGGTTCTCCTACAGCGGCCTTAAAACTGCGGTGATTAATTATATAAAAGAAAATCCCGCCACCCCGATGGAAGAGGTTGTGTACAGTTTTCAGGAACGTGCGCTGGAACTCCTGGTGCGGAGGGTATTTGCTGCCGCCCGGGAGCAGTCAATCACAACAATAGTTGTTGCGGGAGGCGTTGCGGCGAATGGACGGCTGCGGCAGCTTCTGGAGGAAGAAAGGCGTCCCCGTGAGACAGTGCTTGTACCCTCACCTGTTCTCTGTACTGACAATGCCGCAATGATTGCGGGAATCGGATATCATTATTTCATGAAGGGGCATTTCAGCGCATTAAATGAGGATGTGTTCGCGCGGGCATAGCATAGGTTATTCCGAACAGCATATCCGGTTTTTTCCTTCCTTTTTAGCCCGGTACATATTTATGTCGGCATTTTTTATCAGGTCATGCCCGTCCTGCATCGATTCTGACAGTTGAGATATGCCGATGCTTACGGTTACCCCCTGGGGAATCGCAGAATTTCCGGCGGTGCTTGTTTGAATTGACTGCAGCAGTTTCTGGGCAATTGTAAAGGCGTTTTCCCTGTTCGTATGGGGCAGAACAATCAGGAACTCCTCTCCTCCGTATCGCCCGATTTTATCTGTGGTACGCAGATTTTCCTTTAATGTTGCCGCAACAAGGCGAAGTATTCTGTCCCCGGCAATATGACCAAAAGAATCATTATACCGTTTGAAATCATCAATATCAATGAAAACCACGGAAAGATCAACATTATATCGCCGGGACGACTGAAACTCCTTTTCCAGCTCAGCATGGATTACCGCATGTGAATAAAGTCCTGTCAGGCTGTCACGCATGGCGGTATCAAAGGCATTGATCATATTGTCTTTAATGAATATAGTAATTTTTTCATATATCCGCTCACGGGTAAAATAATCGACGAGGGCGGTTTTAATGCTGATATTTCTACCGAGAAGAGATTCCATATGTGATTTATTTTTAAGAATTTCCTGCCACACTATTTCCGCTTCAGCTTCATGAAGAGGATAATGGAGGATTGCCTGGGTCAGAATTGAATAGGGGGTGTCGGTTTCATGCTTGAGGGAGGCAATGATGAATTGAAATATCTCTGTATCGTCAATATCAGAAAGAATATCGAGTTCAATGTTTTCTATGGTCTGAAATACTTTCTCTGGCATAATTTTTCTGTTGTAACACGTTCATCATAATAAATAATATTATGACCTATTCGGTATAAAAAGGGATGAATTGTTACATTATATTTATATGATTACCACGCACATATTCTGATAATAGTATAGTATAGCAAATAAAGAAAGGGCAACTGTTTTTACTGCATAAACAAAAAAAAGCACAAACGGGCGGGATACATTAAAAGTGTCCTGTAAAATCCAGAGGAATATCGCCTGAATTATCAAAGTTTTTATACCCGATGATAAAGAAACAGCATAGAAGAAGAAGGATGCCCAGGATACCGAAAAGATACTGGTGAGGCAGTGTGAACATAAATCCGCTGAATATACCGCCTGCTCCTGAACCGATAAACTGGGAGGAATTAAAGAGGCCAAGTATGGATCCCTTCAGGTGGCTGTCCGGATGGCGGGACACCGCCGCGGGAAGTACCGGAGAGAGGATGCAGAATCCGGAGTAGAAGAGCATAAACGATGTGAGGTACCATATAATTCCGGTTTTGAATACCGGTATCAGAACACCCGCAAGAGCAAGGAACAGTGCGACAAGTGTGATGCGGAGGGTGCCCTTGATATCGGCCTTGCGGGAAAAATAATACATTGCTGTTGTCCCTACCATTGCCACGGGGACATATATTTTCCACATTTCGCTGATATCCATCTCACGCTTGATCAGAATTGGCATAATAAAAAAAATGGATGTGAGACAGAAGTGACCGATAAATCCGAGAAAATTCAGGCGTACAAGGTCCCGGTGGCGCAGCAGTTCACGGAATCCCCTCATTTCCGGTTTGACAGACTGTGGTGACGGGGGCCTGTGGTTTTTTAGTCCGAATAGTATGTAGAGTAGTAAAAGGAAGATAAGCAGAGAGCTGCTATAGAAAAGAAACGGTATCCCGAAACGTCCCGCAATAAGGGGGCTGCATGAGAATCCCAGTATCACCGCAGTACCGATTGCTATGCCCACATAGGAAAGAGCGGAATTCCGTTTGCCGGGGTCTATACCGTCGGTGAGCCATGCCATGGTGACCGCGGACACTGCCCCGGCTCCCGCAATAAAACGGGAAATGATCAGAATATAAATGTTCCAGGCAAGACCCCCCAGCAGTGTTCCCGTAAGAAAGATAAAAAAACCAAGAACCGTTGTCTCTTTCCTGCCCCATGTGTCGCTGAGCCTGCCGAAGGGAACCTGAAGAATGGTCTGGGTGATTCCGAACACCCCCACTGCAATGCCTGCGAGGGTAGCGGTGGAACCGGGTATTTCAGTTGAATAAATTGAAAATACCGGTGTTATGAGAGAAAATCCCAGGGTGCGGATGGCGAGAATGATACCGATACCCGCAATAAATTTCTTTTCCTGTTTTGTAAAACTGATATCCATGCCTGTTTCTTGTGCCGGACACAGTACGGAATCCGGAAAGAATGAAATTATTATCCCGCTTCATTGCAGGAAGAAAGAGTGAATATGCGTTTTTCCGTTTTATAAATAAAGAATTGTTTCAATATCCCGCAGGGAGAATGGTTTCAGGAGTATATGTATATTTCTGTCATCAATATAGGTCTCGGGAATATATTCGGTATTGGAGCCCGCCATGACCACAATGGAAATTGTCTCATTGTAATTTCTTAAAACATCGAGGACCTCAAGGCCCGGCATGTCCGGTATAATTAAATCGAGAAACACAAGATCATATGGCGAAGTGCTGTTTTTCATCAGCTCAATGCCGGCCTTGCCGCCGGAAGCGTCATGAACAGTACACCCTTTTTCCTCAAAAAAAGTTCTCAGAATTGAACGGGTCTCTTCACTATCGTCAATTATCAGTATGTTATGGTAGGGCTTTTCTGCTGTGCGGATATAATCACCCGGTTTTTTTACAGCGGGCAAAGATGTGACCACCGTTGTACCGCCGCTTTGATTTCCTGTTATTTCTATGCGGCCCCCATGATTTCTGATAATTCCATAGGCGACCGCGAGTCCCATGCCGGCATGTTTTGATTTGTCCTTCGTTGTATAATACGGGTCAAATATTTTTCCCTCAACCTGTTCAGGTATCCCTGACCCGGTATCCTGAATTGTTACTGTAATCATTTTCATGGGGGTCTGTCCGGTGACATCCTGCACAACCCGGTTCGTTTCCCGGTATCCGGTTTGTATGGTAATTGTACCTGTTTCAGGGATAGATTCAGCGGCGTTTTTCAGTATTTCAATAAAGACCTGACGCAGCTGGTTCACGTCACCGAACACGCACATGTCCGTTTTACTGAATTCCCGGTCAACCTTGATTCGAGAACTGAGGCCCGGTGTGGCGCCGATCGCGTAAATTACAGGGTTGATAATATCAATAAAATCCGGATTGTATTTTCCTCTCCTTGCGAAACCCAGGAGCTGATTTGTAAGTGTCGAGGCTTTCATTGAGGCAATATGTATATTCTCACAAAACTTATGGAGCGGGTCGGATTCATCGATTTTCCGCATGAGGATTTCCGCATAACCGGAAATACCCGCGAGGATATTATTGAAGTCATGCGCGATGCCGCCCGCAAGGCGCCCGATGCTTTCAAGTTTTTTTATTTCAAGATACTCCTCTTCGTGGTGTATCTTCTCGGTAACGTCTTCAATGATTATTATCAGCCCGCTGCGGTCTTTGCTTCTGTCAGGGTCAGGGAAACCCTTCCCTGATATATAGACGGTTTTTGTTTTGTTTTTTACAGGGATGAAGTATTTAAATGCCGGGACTTCTACTACTTTTCCTGAAAGCACTTCCTTTAAAATTTCGCTTACTCCTGCTTTCTGAAGCTGGGAATCCTTCCATATTGAGTAATCCCCGATATCCTCCGGTGTTAAATGCCAGAGACGTTCAAATGTCGGGTTAAAACGCTTTATGGAGCCGTTGCTCCGGATGTGAAGAATTGCGTAGGGTGAGTGGAGAAAAAGGTTCTCAGAAAACAGAAGGTTTTTGTGTGATTCCTCTTCAAGGCGTTTCCGCTCAGAAATATCACGAAACACGGCATTAAGGGCAATAACTTTCCCGTCACTGTTTTTTACGGTCCTGTTCTTCTGCTCAACCCAGATATAGGTTGCATCTTTTTTTCTGACTTTATAAATAAAAAGAGGGAAGTCACCTTCATCCTTAACGTTTCTCCACCGGTTAAGAATCTCCTTGCGGTCATCTGAATTAATTATTTTTAAGAAAAGATTTGTTCCGTAAAACTCCTCAGGTTCATATCCGAGAATTTCTTTTGATGCACGGTTTATATAGAGAATTTTTCCAGAGGGGTATTCCAGGGACATGATTACATCGGGTATACTTTCTATGAGGTCAGTATACCCTGATTTCAGTTCACGTTCAACTTCAAGAAGAATGTTTATATCGGGGTGTTCCATGAATCCTGTGCTATAATGGTAGTATATGCATAATGTCAGCTGTTACACTCGGATATTGATAAAAAACGTCAAGAACTTATCCCCTGGGCCAACCGGCATGGCAATTAATTTTAATATCTGTTTCAGAAAGCCGCATAATTACTATTAATGCAATATTTTTTACAGTTATAAAAAAATTTCTTTTATTTAGATATTAATGTGGGATATGAGTGCAAAGAGGATGCTGGCCGGGCTGAACTGACTGGTGATTTCAGGCAGTATTCTATAGACTTATAATTTGCTGGAGGATGTAATGAATAACATTTCGGGGAAAAATGTGATAATATATGGTGCAGATACCGGCCTTGGGAGGTCCCTTGCTGTTGCAATGGGAAAGGAACGGGCACATCTCGCGCTGATCGGGGGAAACAGAAAGGACCTTGAAGATGTTGAACGGGATGCGGGGGTATACAGGACACGGGTGTACGGATATACCTGTGATGCGGGAAGCGGAAAGGATGTTGAACGGGCAGTAAAATCAATACTCGGACATTTTGATACGATTGATATATTTATTTATATTTCTTCTCCATTTGAAAACGTGCCATATACGCAATGCTCAGGGGATGCAATCTTTAAGGAGATACAGCGCCGTATTGCGGGGCCGATACTGCTGATGCGGCATTTTGTAAAGGAAATGGGAGCGAAAAACAGGGGAAGTGTACTGGTGGCTGTTGATGATACCGCGGTGCGGGGGAGAAACGCTCACGCCCTTGCGGGAGCGGCATCATCAGGAATGAAAGGATTTGCTGATTCCCTGAGGGCGGAATTGAAGTCCCGCGGGGCATCAAAGGTGCATGTGGCAACAGCTGTTATTGGAGGGAGCGGTATGAACGGCGGCAGTGGTGCGGCGGAAAAAATACTGGAAGCCCTGCAAAACGGGAAGAGCTCGGTCATGTATCCCGCCTCGGCAGGCATTCTTTCACGTTTCCGGAAATAAGCGCTGTAATGTGCTGCTGTTACATTGTGTTCCAGTTTGCCCTGTCATGTTTTTTATTTATAGGGTTGACGTGAACGCAGCGGCGGAAACAGTATGAATCTTCATTTTACTACTATCACTGAGGGTCATGGAATCTAGATTACTTGAAAAACTGAATACAAACCAGCGGGAGGCGGTACTTCATACCGAGGGTCCCCTTCTTATTCTTGCCGGCGCGGGTTCCGGAAAAACCCGTGTAATCACGCACCGTATCGCGTATCTTGTTAAGGAAAAGATGGTCCCCCCGTATCGTATTTTTGCGGTGACCTTTACCAATAAGGCCTGTGAGGAAATGAAAAAGCGGATCGTGGATATTATCGGACCAACGGGGGAGGGTGTGTTTATTAAGACCTTCCATTCCGCGTCGGTATATCTGCTGCGCCGGTACGGCCGTGAGATTGGTATTCCCAACAACTTTACCATTTACGACCGTTCCGACCAGGAGTCTGTTATAAAACAGATACTGCTGGACATGAAGCTTGACCCGAAAACCATAAAACCTTCGGTGATAGCATCGAAGATATCTGAGGTAAAAGAGAAAATGGAGCTTGTTCAGGGGGCCGATATTACCTCACTGATCCCGGAACATTACTCCTTTAATTTTCATGACCTCTACGATGTATATCACGAAAAGCTCCGGGACCACAACGCCCTTGATTTTAATGATCTTCTCATACGGGGCGTTGAGCTGCTGCGTGAGAAGCCTGATGTCCTGAAGGAGCTGCAGAAAAAGTGGCAGTATTTCATGATAGACGAGTATCAGGATACCAACTATGCCCAGTATTTAATGGCCCACTACCTTGCGGCCGCGTCAAAGAATATTTGTGTTGTGGGTGATGATGACCAGTCTATTTACTCCTGGCGTGGCGCGGACATCAGGAACATTCTTAATTTTGAGAAGGATTATTCCGGAACGCGGGTCATTGTCCTCGAAGAGAATTACCGGTCAACGGAACCGATACTTGAGGCGGCGTCGGCGGTCATAAAAAATAATGTAAACCGGAAGGACAAGGTCCTGAAAGCATGCAGAGGGGACGGGGAACCGGTCACCCTGTGCCGCGCGAATAATGAGTACGGTGAAGCGGAATTTGTGGTGAATACCATGATAAAGCTGAAAAATACCGAGGGGATGAAAAATTCTGATTTCGCAATATTTTACCGGACCAATGCCCAGTCACGTATATTTGAAGAAGTGCTGCGGCGGGAAAATATCGGATACCGGGTTATCGGGGGCCTGAAGTTCTATGACCGGAAGGAAATAAAGGATATTCTGGCATATCTGAAGTGTATCGCGAATCCCCAGAGCGCGGTGTCCCTGATGCGGATTATCAATGTCCCCCCCCGGGGTATAGGGAAGGCAACAATCGACAAAATTCAGGATGCCGCATACGAGGCAGGGGTATCGGAATGGAAGGCCATCCTGGAAGAGAAAGTGAAGGGAAAACTTCCTGCAGGCATAGCAGAGTTCAGAGAGTTCATGACGTCGGCAATTATCACCAAAGAGGATGTTCCGGGAAAGATGAAACTTTCCGGTTTTGTTGATTATATTGTCCGTGAATCGGGTTACCTGGAAAGCCTTGAAAAAGAGAAAAGCATTGAGAACCGCAGCAGGATTGAAAACATAGATGAATTTATCAACAGTGTGTTTGAATACGAGGACAGGGAGCCCGAAGCGGGTCTTGAGCAGTTTCTGCAGGATATCTCACTGCTCACATCGGAAGAAGACCCTGACGGGCAGAACCCGGAATCTCATGCGGTAACACTTATGACCGTGCATAATGCGAAGGGGCTGGAGTTTCCCGTTGTGTTTCTTACAGGCCTTGAGGAGAAGATATTTCCTCACGTTAATTCAAGCGACACCGATGAAGGAGTAGAAGAGGAGCGGCGTCTCTGTTATGTTGGAATAACACGGGCGATGGAAAGGGTGTATCTCACAAGCGCGGAAATACGGCGGCGTTTCGGCGATATTGAGTTTCGTGAACCCTCCCGTTTCATTTACGAGATACCAGACCATATCACGGAAGTAGTTGAATACGGGCATGAGGAAATGACTGCCAGGGCAATGCAGAACAGGAGCAAATTTGACCGCAGGGGCCCGGCGGTTCCCCACAGGCCGGTTCAGAAGGATGACGCACCACCCCTGTTCGGTCCAAAGGAACCGGGGGATATTCAGGACAGCAGTTTCAAAATCCGGGACCGCGTAGTTCACCCGAAATACGGGCGGGGAAAGGTGTATGCGGTTGAAGGCTCAGGGGACAATTGCAAACTCACCATAGATTTTGACGGGTACGGCAAAAAGGTCTTTCTGGAAAAATATACCCCCCTCGAAAGGGGATAGTGTGTACAATTATCACTGTTCGGGAGTAATGCGCCTTTGCGTCAGTCTCCCTGACTGCTGCCGGTGAATTTTCGTATTGCCTCCCGCATCTCTTCAAGTTTGTTCGAAATCATTGTATCGACATTTTTCTGCAGGGCGGTCCGTTGGGCATGGTTCTTATCAATTGAAAGGCGCACATTCACAAGCGCTCTTTTCATGTCCTCATTTTCAGCATTCATTTCTGCTTTCACAAGGTATGACCTGCTCCTGTTATACTGTATTGTCTCATAGGTCAGATATGCGTTATACTGCCGTACAATGCAGACAATGTCTTTATACATCTTTGTCATATTTTTGAAAAATCCCGTGCATGTTTCCATGAAGTCCTCTTCGTTGTGTACATCGCGGTACACGCCGTCGGAAGCTTCCGCGATTCCTGAAAGCTCCCTCCTGGTCCCGGCGCTGACATTGAGTCCTATAACTGTTACGTCAGGATTTACAGGACTTTCCTTAAGTTCCCGGATTACCTGAACAGGGTTTCCTCCGCAGCTCTCACGGCCGTCGCTTATTAGAATCAGGCTGTTGTTCTGGTCTTCTATGCCGTGGAAAAAATCAAGGGAACGGCGGAGCGTAAAGGCGATAGGAGTTTGTCCCATGGGCTGCAGATCCTGTATTCTGGACTTGATGGTATTCCGCGTATTGCTGCCGATGGGAGCAATAAGTTCTACGCTCTTTTCGCCGCACCCGGATTTCCCGTAGATTACAAATCCGACACGCATGGAGGGGGGAAGGGCATCAATATATCGTGTAAGCACTTTTTTAGCAATTTCGATGCGTGTCGATTCCCCCATTGTTTCCCGCATGCTTCCGGATGTATCCAGGATAATAAGCACATTACGGGGATGATTGATCCGTATGGGGTCGGTTTTGATAATCCCGCACCGGCCCCCGGCAGTACTTTTTTCAAGGGGCTCATTAATGCGCGGGTTGTTGCCGGTTGCTGTTTCGAGGTCGTCAGGAAAACCGTCATGGTCGGTGTCCCGTGAAAAAGGGACATTCTGTCCCTGTAGAGGTATTGAAAAAAATAAAACTGAAATTATTAATAATGATAGAGCTGCAGCGAATTGTCCGCGTTTCATAGTTGACCTTCCCTTTTGTAATGCTGAGCGGCTTTGTGTACTATAGCAACTGAATACTATGATGGAAAATACTTTTTTATATTCACAGTACTTTAAAATAAAAAAAAATATTTACAGAATAGAACCTGTAAACATGCTGATGAGCAGAAACTGTACATTCTTTGAATCTGACGTACCGGAACATGGTTGTTCCCTGTATTGTCTGGATTCGTTATTTACAAAAACAGTATGAAAATAATTCAGGAGGATTTATATGATACATAAAAATGTCGCAACTGATTTCTGCAGTACAGTATGTGATCCGAAAGTGGATCCCACCGCATGCATACATCCCCTTGCCGCGGTCATTGGAAATGTAATTATCGGAAAAAAAGTACTCGTGTCCCCCTTTGCCTCTGTCCGTGGTGATGAAGGGCAGCCGCTTTATGTGGGGGATGATTCAAATGTTCAGGACGGTGTAATTATTCACGCCCTTGAAACTGAGGAACACGGCAGGGCGGTGGAAAAAAACCAGGTTACCGTTGACGGAACGCAGTATGCGGTGTATGTCGGAAACCGGGTTTCCCTGGCCCATCAGGTGCAGATACACGGCCCCGCCCATGTTGAGGATGACTGCTTTGTGGGAATGAAAACCCTTGTGTTCAAATCAAAGGTGGGCCGCGGAACAATCATTGAGCCGGGGTGCATCATTATGGGGGTGACCGTGCCGGCAGGGCGTGTTGTACCTGCGGGGACAGTTCTGAAAGACCAGAAAGCTGCAGATGCATTGCCGGTTATTTCGGAAGATTATCCTCTGAAAGACATGAACAAGGGAGTTGTACATGTGAATACTCACCTTGCGGAAGGATATAATAAAGCCGGTCTCTGGTAGAATGGTTTGCAACGCAATATTTTGGCAGATCAGTATGAAAGAAAACACCATCAGGCATGATGGTGTTTTCTTTCATTGCATACATATATCGTGCCCGGAAAGTTTATCCCCTGTAACTTACACTTCCTGAAAATCCAAGGTACGGGATGTAAATAAATGAAAGAAACAGGAAGAGCAGAATGTGCCATGTCGGCTGGCCGAATTTTTTTACGAGCTCCAGTCCAATAAGTATCAATACAATAAAATTAACAAGCGGTATCAGAAAAAGAAGAATCCACCATATTGGTTTTCCGACAATTTGAAGGAGAACAATAAGATTATAGATCGGGATTATAAAAGCCCACCCCGGTTTCCCGGCTTTTTCGAACATTTTCCATCCTCCGGCAATTATCGCAACAATAATCGCAAGATACACTATTGTTCCCAGAACGCCAAATCCGCCGCTTTCTCCACCCATATAATACCTCCAATGTTAAAGTTTTACTGCATGTAAGATGATAGTAAAATATTATGGGGATTACAAGCAAAAAATAGACATCAATATATTAGAAAAGCTGAATTATATTAACAGACAGGTATGCTAATATAGTATGAGGATAAATGGACTGATGCAAATTAAAAAAAAATTCCTCACATAAAAGATTATTTGACAAAAAATCGTATTTTCAGGTAAATAATTCAGCCG
>DAOSYC010000020.1:0-1632 GCA_035380905.1 Spirochaetota bacterium
GGCCCTTGTGAACATCATTTCAATTTTCGGTATAGATTTCTTTTTTGTTATAATAAGGACACTGTCCCCGGAGAGTATCATGAAATCACCACCCGGGATATGGCTCTGGTTGTTGCGTGTCACCGAGATGATAAGTGAATTGTCCGGCATTTCAATTTTTTTAAGGGGGCGGTTGATAATAGGGGCATCGCCGCCCACGGTAAACTCAATGACCTCCGCCTTCCCGTCGAAAATGCTGTGGATGCTTTCAATATTGCTCCCGCGGACATATTTGAGTATGGTGTCGGCGGCGCTGCTCTTCGGGCTGATGGTGGAGTCAATGCCCAGCTCCGACGCGACGGTAAGATAGCTGGATTTGCTCACAATCGCGATTGCCCGCTTGACCCCGAGGGATTTCGCGTAGATGGCGGAAAGAATATTCAGCTCCTGGTTTTCCGTCGCGGCGATAATGAGGTCGTTATCGAAAAGACGCTCCTCTTCAAAAATTCCCTCGTCCGAAATGTCGGCGTTAATGACCAGTGACTTTTCAAACTGCGCGGAGAGCTCCTTGCAGATTTCATAGTTTTTCTCAATGATTTTTACGGGATACCCGATTTTCAGGAGGTCCCGCGCCACAAGCCGTCCAATTGTTCCGCCCCCCACAATGACGACACTTTTAATCTGTATGACGGGCTTCCCGAGTTTCAGAAAAACCCGTTCAAGGTTTTTCTGTGTGGCCACAAGGTACAGGGTGTCATTTTCCCTTACATAGGTAACCCCGGAGGGGATAATAACAGAACTTTTCCTCACGATTGCGGAAATGAGAAAATCCTCTTTCAGTTCCATACGGATATCTTTGAGGGTCTTGTCTTTGAACATGGAGTTCGATTCCACAAAAAAGTTCCGCACCTGAATGTCAGTCTTCTCGAAAATCATGATGTCGCTTGTGGCGCCGCTTGTGACAGTTGCCCCGGTTACCCGCGCCGCTTCGACTTCCGGATTAACAATAAAATCAATGTCAAGAAACGACCTGTCCAGGATTTTCGTATTGGAGTAGTCAAGGTTCCGGACACGGGCAATTTTATAGGGAACATCGAATTCACTGCTCACCAGGCCGCATGAGATCATGTTCACTTCATCGGAATCGGTGACGCTGATGAAAAAGTCCGCTTTTTCAATTCCTGCCCGCTTCAGTATGTCAAGGTTCGTGCCGTCATCATTGATGACCATGCAGTCGAGGTGGTTCGAGACATATTTCGCACGTTCCGGGTTTTTCTCAATGAGAACAATGTCCTTGTTCTCAGTGATAAGCTGGCTTGCAATGTGCAGGCCGATGGAACCTGCTCCAATAATAACAATATGCATTGATATAACCGTGTGCCGTTAATCTTCAGGGATAATGGAACTGTTTACCCCGGGAATGGTTCCATTCCCGTAACCGGTCAGGAACCACCTTGTTGATGCGCTAATACCTTCATGTCGATATCATTTCAGGAAAACAGCCTGATACTCCACATGATTGTGTCATTTCTCACAGAAAAAGGGCCCTTCGTCAAACAGATTTTCATTTTGTCAGAACTGAAATCTTTCTTCAGGACAGCATCAGGGTAAATTTTTCTTGACCGTCAATGTTATTCACGATACACATAATTT
>DAOSYC010000020.1:1732-8891 GCA_035380905.1 Spirochaetota bacterium
CTTGTAACGGTTCCGCGGGACCCGCTTTTCGGGCTTACTGCCGACGAATATGTAGAGAAAATTAAAAAAATGCTCACAGGCAGGGTTCATGCGGCATATATCTTCGGGAGCTTTACAGGAGATAATTTCAGTAAATTCAGTGATATAGACCTGATCCTGGTCTGTGATACCAGCCTTCCCTTCGTTGAGCGAACACGCGAATTCATGGATGTCCCCGACCTTGTCCCATCCACAGATGTCCTTGTATACACTCCGGATGAATTTACATCGCTCATGGATGCACCTGCTGTGGGATTCTGGAAGAGCGTAAAAGAGAGTATGGTCAGGATCGTATAGGCCAGCACGGCAATCCAATGCATGTTCCTCCGCGCAAAGAACCAGTATCCCATTATTAGTTGACATCTCATCCGGCACATGATACAAATGAACCCTATCCCCGGTATCCAGCCTGATGTGTCCGCTACCCGATTTCATACCGGGGAAAAAATCAGAGAGGAGTGTATTCGTGAAATTATCTTCAATATGTAAAAGTTTTTTTTGTGTTTTCGTGTCGATATTTTTCTTTGCTGCGGGACTTGCCGCGGCAGAAGTGAATCCCCTGGCTCCTGTAAAAACTGATAATCCCCGGGACACAATGATGACATTCATGGAGTCCATGAAGAAATACAAAGAGGGTGTCGAGAAAGGGGACCGTGTTCTCATGGGCCAGATAGACAGGGCGGTGCGGTGCTTTGACCTCGAACAGACATCATTTCTGGAATATCAGCAGAAGGGAAGAGAGTCGGCAATTCTCCTGAAGGAGGTGATCGACCGTGTCATTGTTATCGACTACGAAAAAATACCGGTGAAGTCCGATATCCCCGGAGAAAAGCTTTTGCGGTGGCGCCTCAAAGGAACGGAGATAACCATTACACTCCAGAAAGAGGGAGACAGGGCGGGTGAATATCTTTTCTCCCGGGACACATCACACCGTGTGCGGGAATTTTATGATAAGGTGAAGCACCTCCCGTATCTGGCGGGAAGCGGCGGCGGGGCCATGTACTCTGATACATGGTTTGAGGAAAATGTACCTGAATGGATGCGGCAGAAGATATTTTTGCTGTATATCTGGCAGTGGGCGGCGATTTTTATTATCATACTGTCGGGTTTTATCATCAAACTTTTCGTGAAACTGTTTGTGGATACCATAAAACGAATTTCGGAAAAGTCAAAGGGGATATGGCTGAAAAAAATCGCCTCGGCTTTTTCCGGCCCCACAAGCTGGATGTCCGCCGCAGTGTTCTGGTTTCTGACAATACGCATGCTCGGCCTCGAGGGATTCACCCTTACCCTTGTTACGGTGCTTATTAAAATATCTCTGAGCGCCATATTCCTGTGGCTTGTGTACCGGCTTTTGAATGTACTGTCAGATTACTTTCTGGAGCTGGCAAAAAAGACCCCTTCGACACTGGACGATCAGCTTGTTCCTATTCTCACAAAAACAATGCGGATATTTGTAATTATCTTCGGTTCCCTTGTTGCCGTGCAGAATATCGGGATAAACGTCATGTCCGTTCTCGCCGGTCTCGGGATTGGAGGTCTCGCTTTCGCCCTTGCGGCACGGGACATGGTGGCAAATTTTTTCGGCTCTCTCATGATCCTCTTTGACGGTCCCTTCCAGGTGGGGGACTGGATCATTGCCGGGAAATCGGAAGGGACGGTTGAGGAAATAGGGTTCCGCTCCACGAAAATCCGGACCTTTTACAATTCGGTAATTTCAATTCCCAACGCGGATCTCGCAACCAATGCCGTCGATAACATGGGTAAACGCGAGTACCGCCGCATACGGGCTGTGCTGGGTATAACCTATGATACGCCTCCGGAAAAGTTCGAGGCGTTCCTTGAAGGAATAAAAAACATAATAAAAGCCAATCCCTATACCCGCAAGGATTACTTTCACGTCGTCTTCAATGGATACGGAGATTCGAGTCTCGAGATACTCCTGTATGCGTTTTTAAAAGTACCTGACTGGTCCACGGAGCTGGTGGAAAAACAGAACATCTTTATGGAGATTCTGCGTCTGGCAGCGGAACTGGGAATCGATTTTGCCTTTCCTACACAGTCGCTTCATATCGAGACCTTTCCTGAAAAGGAGCGTGTCCGGAAGCCGTGGCAGAAGGATGTGGATTCTGTACGTGAAAAGGCAAAACGTTTCGGACCGGGTGAGGACTTGTCAAAACCTGCGGGGCTTGGAATCTACACACCTTCATTCAGGGAGAAATGATGGGGTGTGTTTCAGAGACCGGGTTATAATCGGCATCCATGGATTGCAGAACAAACCGCCCCGGAGGACCCTGGAAAAATGGTGGAAGCAGGCCATCGGGGAGGGGCTTGCCAGGATTGGCCATCCGAAACATTTTTTCTCTTTTGCCATGATATACTGGGCGCGGTATTATTACAATGCACCCCTGGACCCCGGTGTGACTGATCCCCGGGACCCGCGCTTTCTTGAGGACCCCTATGTCCGCGGCGCGAAGGAGCCTCTCAGGGCAAAGCCCTCCGCTTTCAAACGGAAAATGCTGGACAGCCTTGAAGAAAAGATTGACAATATTTTCTTCCGTGAGGATTCATTTATTAACTTTGAGTCAATATCAAAGTTTATTATTAAAAGTCTCTTCCGGGACCTTGATGTGTATTATCATAGAAATTGTGTCGCGGATACACTGAATACACAGTGTGCCCGCGATGCTCTGCGGAAGGAACTGGCGGATGTCATCAGAAAATACCGGGGGAAAAAGATACTACTCATCGCCCATTCAATGGGGTCCATAATAGCCTATGATGTGCTGACCCGTGAGGTCCCGGATGTGGAGATTGAATACTTTCTGACAATAGGCTCCCCCCTTGGGCTCCCGGTTATTATGAAGAAGATATTTGAAGAACAGGGAATGGATTTCCGGAAGGAGAAAACAGTGCCCGCTCCGGAAAATATACGCAGGGGGTGGTACAATTTTTCAGATCTTGACGATCCCGTTGCGATCAACTACAATCTTGCCGATGACTACCGGCCTAATTCCCGGGGGATTGGCCCGGTTGACGCTGTTGTGTATAATGACTATGAATACGGCAAAATCCGGGACCGTCATAAATCATACGGGTATCTCCGGACACCTGAAGTCGCTGAAATACTGCACCTGTTTCTTTCGGAGAAACGGGGACTGTTGTCTTCACTCACGGGAATGATACAGAAAACAATGAAGAACATAACAGGAGCAGCAAGGGAATGAAAATAATGAAAACAGCTCCATGCATCGTAATCTTCTGTATCGCGATGGTTGCGGGGTGCGGGAACAACCTGAGGACCGTTGATGAACATGAGCGCTGGCGTTCCGGGTGGGTCAATGCACATTCATTCCGTGTCCAGGCAGTGGGGGCCATACGGGGTACTGCAGGTTCAGGGCGGAATTCCCGCCATGCCGCGGTGGAGATGGCGAAGAAAATTGTGACGGAAAATTTTACCGCGGCCCGGTACAGCGCTATTCGCGGTGATGCCCGTTCATACCGTAATGTCAGGGCGGAGGTTATCCGTGAATTTTCGCATGTTATCAACAACGGGAAAGTTGTGTCCGCGAATACCGGTTCAGGAAAAATATGCACTATAATGTACGAAGTACACGGTGACAGGTTACAGGAAAAGGTCCTCAATGGACAAGTACAAGAGGAAGGAAAATGAGAAGAACGAAAATAGTCTGCACCCTCGGGCCCGCAACTGATGATGCGACAATCCTCAGGCAGCTGCTCAACGGCGGAATGAATATCGCGCGCCTTAATTTTTCACACGGTTCCTATGATGAACACCTGACGCGCATCACTATGCTGAAGGAGCTCCGGAAGGAAATGGGGATCCCCGCGGCGCTGCTCCTCGATACAAAGGGGCCGGAAATAAGGATACGGCAGTTCGGGAACGGAAGCATCGAGCTCAAAGAGGGTGATGCCTTCACTCTCACCACTGAGGAGGTGCAGGGGAACAGCGGTATCGTGTCCATCACCTATAAAGACCTTCCCCGGGATGTGAAGCGGGGGGATACGGTTCTCATTGATGACGGCCTCATTGAGCTGAAGGTGGTATCAGTGAAGGGGGCCGCGATTGAATGTGAAGTGATAAACGGCGGCACCGTGAGCAATAACAAGGGAGTCAATGTTCCCGGAGTCACTATCCGCCTCCCCTTTGTGAGCGATCGGGACCGCAGTGATATTATCTTTGGAATTGAACATGATTTTGATTTTATCGCGGCGTCTTTTGCCCGCACCGCGGCTGACATAAAAGAATTGCGGAAGGTGCTGGAGGAACATGGCGGCGCCGATATAAAGATCATCGCGAAAATCGAAAACCGGGACGGCGTGAACAACATCGACGAGATACTCAGGGTAAGCGACGGGGTGATGGTTGCCCGTGGTGACATGGGTGTGGAGATACCCTTTGAGGAACTCCCGGCCATTCAGAAAGCTATCATCCGGAAAAGCTACATCGCGGGGAAACCCGTGATCACGGCCACACAGATGCTTGATTCCATGATCCGGAACCCCAGGCCCACACGGGCCGAAATAACCGACGTCGCCAACGCGATTTATGACAATACCAGCGCCCTTATGCTCTCCGGTGAAACTGCAATCGGAAAGCACCCCGTTGAGGCGGTCATCACGATGTCCAAGATCGCCGTTGAGACAGAGAAAAATATAGATTACGTGAAACGTTTCCGGAACCTGAATATTTCGGTACAAAGAAATGTTACCAATGCCATAAGCAACGCCACCTGTGAAACCGCGCACTCCCTTGCGGCGACGGCAATTGTTACCGTGACCAAATCAGGGCACACCGCAAGGATGGTTTCCAAGTACCGCCCCGCGAGCCCCATCATCGCCACTACCGTGTCTGAAAAAGTCTGGCGGCAGCTTTCCATTACCTGGGGCGTCACGCCGGTGCTGACGGACCTGAAGCTTACCACGGATGAAATTTTCGACGAGGCTATCGAAAAAGCGGTTGAAACCGGCATCGTGAAAAGCGGTGACCTCATTGTCATATCCGGCGGCATGCCCGCGGGTATCAGCGGCACAACCAATACATTGAAAGTGCATGTGGTGGGGGATATCCTTCTGAAAGGCAAGGGGCTCAATACACTGAGTGCCACCGGGAACCTCTGTGTTGTCCACAGTGAAAGCGACGCGATGAAGTACTTTAACGCGGGAGATATCCTCGTAATAAAAAAGAGTTCCGACGATGTGCTGCAGGCGATCCGCAACGCCGCTGCCGTAATAACCGAGGAACCCGGCGATGACTCGAGCGCCGTTATTGTGGCGAAGGCAATGCAGATACCGGTCCTCGCGGAGGCCATTGATGCCACGGATGTGCTGAAGAGCGGCACCGTCGCCACCGTTGACGCGGGAAAAGGATTTGTATACAGCGGCGCACGAAAGGACATGCCGCAATGAAACATGTCTCCTGCGTTGAGGACGTTTCATACCCGACGGGTGATGTCAGCCGGGGAATATGAAATCATCTCATATTGATTGTGATGTTGTGATAATCGGCGGAGGGCCCGGGGGGCTTTTCTGCGGGGCGAACATTGACCTTCCCGGCGCGTCAGTGTGTGTCATTGAAAAAAATGCCTCCCCCGGCAGGAAGCTCCTGCTGTCAGGGTCAGGGCAGTGCAATATTACCCATGGCGGAGATATCGAATCATTCACCGCGCATTACGGCGGCAGGGGACGCTTTGTGAAGCATTCCCTTTTCCGGTATACGAATAATGATCTCATAGAGTTCTTTACGTCACGGGGGCTCGGTATGCGGGAGGAGGAAAACGGGAAAATCTTTCCCTCAGGCCGCGAGGCCTCCTCTGTGCTGCGGGTACTCCTTGATGTATGCAGGGATAATGGCGTTGCGCTGCATTGCGGGAACCCGGTCCGTTCGGTGCGGCGGGGTGACCCGGCATTTGAAGTCCGTACCGCTGATGTTCTGTATCGCTCCCGTGTTCTTGTCATCGCTACCGGCGGGAAGTCGTATCCTGACACCGGCTCAACGGGGGACGGACATTCTTTCGCGGTGTCCCTTGGTCATGGTATTGAACAATGCATTCCCGCCCTTACGCCTGTTATCGTGAAGGACTACCGTTTCAGGGACTGTGCCGGTATATCGGTCCCCGGAGCCCTGGTGCGGCTCTACCGGAACGGGAAAAAGGAGCGGCAGTTTCGCGGGGACGTGCTCTTTACGCACCGGGGGCTTTCGGGGCCGGGGATTCTTGACGCCAGCAGGTATATACTGCCCGGGGACCGTGTCACTGTGTGCCTTACGGATTTCGGAAGCAGGGATGATGTCGATACGATGCTTCGTGACCTGGTATCGGCCTCCGGAAAAAAATCCGTGAAAAATTCACTCGGGGCATTGAATGTTCCGGAACGCCTTCTTCTTAAAATATGCGACCTCAATAATATTCCCCCCTCACTGACGCTTTCACAGATGACGAGAGACATCAGGAAATGCCTCGTGGAAGCCGTAACGGAGCTCTCCTTCGAGGTTGCTCGGGTCGGGGGCTTCAACGAAGCAATGGTGACGGCGGGAGGCGTTTCTACGGGCGATATCAACCCGAAGACTATGGAGTCAAGGATTGTACCGGGGCTGTTCTTCGCGGGAGAGGTGCTTGATGTGGACGGCGATACGGGGGGATACAACCTGCAGTTTGCCTTCTCGTCAGGGTTTGCCGCTGCGCAAGGAATATGCCGGTTTCTCGGGAGCCCGGGAGCATGATACAGGCAGAAGGCGTAAAGCCCTTGACATGATGCTTCGCCCTCCATACATTTATTGTGAAAAATGCATACTGGAAAAGAACATGGGAATTGCTGAAACCTACAGGAAAATCCGGGAGGAAGTACCGGAGAACGTAACGATTGTCGCTGCCGCGAAGACGCGGTCGGCGGAAGAGGTGATGGAATTCATTGAAGCCGGGGGAACCGATATTGGGGAGAACTATGTCCAGGAGGCGGAGCGGATGTACCGCGGCCTCGGGGACGCGGCGCGGAAGGTGCGGTGGCACATGATCGGGCACCTGCAGACCAACAAGATCAACAAGAGCCTGGAACTGTTCGACGTGCTGCAGACAGTGGATTCAATTGAAAGGGCCGCGGC
>DAOSYC010000020.1:8991-23750 GCA_035380905.1 Spirochaetota bacterium
CTGTCAATGGGAATGTCGGATTCCTACCGTGTGGCTATTGAAGAGGGAAGCACAATGATACGTCTGGGAACGGTCCTTTTCGGGGCGCGGTGATTCACGTGGTAATTAGTGTTTTACAGAAAAGCGGTAACAGCGCGGAAGTTACCACTTATATCTGCTTACCGGTACATATACCTGGGTTTCACCTTCGGGAGATTCATGTGAGCTGATTGTTACAATATCCCCTGCCTGGCTTTTTATGACGTTGTAGCCTGCTGATGGTGCATTACCAAACGAAACACATCCGGTAATTCCTGCTGTTACTATACATACTGCAATATATAACTTCTTCATTGTTTTCCTTTGTGTAATGATATTACTGTTAATCATGGATACGTATTGTATTGTTGTGTCCCGGATAACGGCATATATCTTCTTTTCTGAAAATAATCCTTTGCCCTGAACAATAAGAGGGAATATCCACCATATCTTTAATAAGAGCTCAATTGTCAACCACTTTTTGTCACTTTTTCAGTTTCATGTGAAGAATTGACAGTAGCTAATAATAGCAATAAAGCTGGTGATTGTCAAAAATATATTGAAATATTATCTGTTTCGTGAAAAAATTCTCCAGTCAGTAATTTGCAGGAAATAACAACCGGAAAGACAGTTAACTATTCAAGGAAGATACGGTGTGACTGTACTCTATGATTGAAAAAGACAGAACTAAAAAAGAGCTTATTGAAGAAATACAAAAGCTGAAAGAACTTCTACGTAAATACGAAGATGCGGGACCTCCTGCTCTCTATGATGAGGAAAAGAGTTATCTCCTTGGCAGGGCAATGTTTAAAACGTCGCTGGATGCTGTATTTCTTGAATCACTTGACGGCACAATAATTTATTGTAATGAGAGCGCCGGTGACATGTACGGATATTCCCGTGAAGACCTGATCGGCGCGTCAGTTCTAATGCTTGTTCCTGATGATGTCCATGTGGATCTGAATGCGAGAAGTGAAAAACATGTACAAAAAGAAAGATTGTTCGTTGAAACAGTTGCGAAGAAAAAAGACGGATCCCTTTTTCCCGTTGAAATCAGTTCCCGGATTGTGGACCTCGATAATGAAAGATATATCGTCTCCTTTGTCCATGATATCTCAACTATAAAAAAAACCACCCTGGATCTTCAGCAATCCGAAGAAAAATTCCGTCACCTTGTTGAAAACATTCATGAGGTTATATATACCCTGGACCTTGAGGGCTTTATCACATATATCAGCCCGGGTCTTGAAACGCTGACTGGAATTCCTTCATCTGATCTCCTTGGGCATCATTTCACTGAAATAATATATCCCGATGATGTTGATTTTATTCTGAAGGAATACAGTGAACTCATGGAGGAAAAATATAAGCCCAGTGATTACCGCATTAAAAAAAAGGACGGCTCTCCGCTTTACATACAGACAAACAGCCGCATAATAAAAGAAAGCGGTGTTCCCGTTGGTATAACCGGTGTGCTCACCGATATTAATCAGCTGAAATTATGGGAAGCTGAGCTGGTTGAGCGCAATGAACGGAATGTTGTTCTGAATCAGGAGCTCGCGGCTACCAATGAAGAGCTGGAGGCAATGTACGAAGAAGTCGCGGCCGCAAACGAAGAACTGGAAACCGCCAATGAGGAAATGGCTGATGCCCAGAACCGCCTGCTCGCCGCGCATGCTGAACTTGAGAAAAGTGAGCTGCGCTACCGGGGACTTTTTGAGAATTCTCCCATAGCTCTCATGGAGCAGACCGGAAAACACATGAAGACATATATTGAAAAACTCCGGGATGCCGGGGTACATGACTTCAAAAAATATTTTAAAGAAAACCCTGAGGTCCTCAGGGGCGGGTTAAAAAGGTTGAAAGTAGTTGGCGTAAACGATGCCGCATTGGACCTCTTTGGCGCAGCGGATAAAGATACTCTGACCCGTGAGATCGGCCGTCTTGTACGGAAAATCCCGGACGAATTCCTGATAGATGAAATGACAACATTCGCAGAGGGGAGGGGCCATTTCCAGGGGGAAACTGAGCTTGATACCATGACAGGTGAAAGCATTCATGCGATTGTGAGAATTACCATTCCCCCGGCATTTTCTGAAAGATGGGAAAGGATTATCATTTCAATTATTGATATTACTGAGCAGAAACGGCTTGAAGAGCAGTTCAGACAGGTACAGAAGATGGAAGCTGTGGGACGTCTCGCGGGAGGGGTTGCCCATGATTTCAACAATCTTCTTATGGTGATTACCGGCAATGCCGGGGTGCTGCTGCATGACCCTGCATGCAGTGAAAAAATGAAGTCGCGCCTTGAAGAAATACAGCTTGCCAGCGACCGTGGCGCTGACCTGACCCGGCAGCTCCTCGCTTTCAGCAGAAAACAGGTCATGAAGCCGGTAATTCTGAATGTGAACGATATTGTACGAAACCTCGAGAAAATGCTGAAACGTTTAATCGGCGAGAATATTATACTGTCGAGCCGTCTTGAGTCCGGCCTTTCCATGGTAAAGGCTGATCCCAGTCAGATTGAACAGGTGATTATCAACCTTGTGGTAAACGCAAGGGATGCGATGCCGGACGGCGGTAACATGACTATTGTGACGAAGAATGTAGCCGTTGACCATGTGAAGGCGGCGGATATTTCTGTACCTGCACCGGGCAGGTATATTATGGCTTCAGTAATTGATACCGGGACAGGTATTGACGAAAAAATTCAGTCTCATCTCTTTGAGCCGTTTTTTACGACAAAGGACGTTGGAAAGGGATCGGGGCTTGGTCTTGCAACTGTATATGGAATTGTGCAGCAGAGCGGCGGCGGTATAACCCTGAAGAGTCAGGTGGGGCAGGGAACGCGCTTTGATGTGTATTTGCCTGCTGAAGAAATGGAGTCTGCGGGAAAATCTGAAACACTGCTCGGTGTCCGGGACATACGCGGTAATGAAACGGTACTGCTCGTAGAGGATGACTCAATGGTGCGGGACATGATTGAAGGGGTAATGCTGCACTTCGGATATACTGTGCTTGTTGCAAGCCATCCCGAAAAAGCAATTGAATTGAACGCCGGATATAAAAAGAAAATTGATCTGCTGCTTACTGATATCGTGATGCCGGGAATGGACGGGTTTTCCCTTGCGTCGAGGATTGCTGAATCAAGGGAGGGGATAAAGATCCTGTTCATCTCCGGATATTCTGAGGATGTTATATCTGGCAGTACACGCCTTAATGATTCCGTGTACCTTCAGAAACCATTTACACCGCAGGAATTGCTGGGGAAAGTGAGAATGTTGCTGGGCGGGAGCGAATAAGAACCATTTACTTACATTGTATATAACACGGGAATGAATTATGCCAAATATAAAGGAAATTGAATCACAGCTCGGTGAGGTGTATAACTGGCTCCTTGTTTCGCACAAAAAAAATATTCTGAAAAGCCTGGAAAAGGTCCTGAAGGATGAAGAGGTGGTTGTGGATCTCCTTGACGGACTGTTGAGCGGGCGCGGTGAAGCCTCCGGCATAGGTGTGTCAGGTGTTCTGTGTATCACAAATAGGCGTCTTTTTTTTATTGAAAGTGAAAAGCCGGGGGCCCGTCCGGAAATAATCAGTTATGACGATATCACAGGTATCCGGTACGGTAAAAGTTTTTCATCAACGACCCTTTCAATAGAGTGCGGTGGTAATGAGTTATCATTTAAATCATTTGCAAACGAAACAGCGGTACGGAAGTTTGCCGATAAATTCAGACAGATGACCGGAAACGGCACACATTTCAGGGAGGAGAACAAAAAGAATATCATTGATACGATGACGCAGCTTTTTGTCGACCGGATTTCTTCTACTGACATGAAAGGGATTGTTCCGGATGCGAAACATTCCGGTGAAGCTGACGCCCTCATCAACGAGATGTCAAATTTGAATTTTCTCTTTACTGAAGCGGGAAAGATACGGGATATCCTGAATGGTATTGAACCGCTGCAGAAGGACCGTGTGTTCCGTGAGGCTGTAATAGATGACATCATTATTCTTTCCGCGCTGTGTAATGTCGATGATTCTCCCATGTCTGATGAAGAACAGGTATTCCTGTCGCTTGTCCTTATGCCCCTGAACCCGGAGAATTCTGATGCCCTGCCGGAACAGGTACGGGAAATATACAGTTTCAGCTCCTTCCCGCTTCATTTCCGGGATATCCTCAGGGAGTATTGGGATACTATATCACGGTATGTTTCATCACGGAATATTGTAAAAGGAGAGCAGTCACTGAAGTCTCTTGTCAGTATACGGAATTATGACAGGGAGAACGGCACGGGATATTCTGACCGCCTTGCGTCAGCCCTGTACCTGTATTCACAGTGTCTTATGAAAGCGGACGGTACTGTGAAAAGAGAGGAGGAGGAACGGCTGCGGGAAATCCATTCTCTTATTTATACCAGAGGTGAAGGCGAACCTGAAGCTGTATCTGATATCCCTGTTGAGAAGGAAGAAACCCTTGAAGAAGTGATGGAGCAGATTAACGCTCTTGTGGGGATGGAGAAAATAAAGGAGCAGATTGCAACACTGATAAACCTGATAAAGGTAGAGAAGGAGCGGAAAGCGAGAAATTTACCCGCCACTCCCGTTTCTCTCCATTCAGTGTTTTACGGTCCTCCCGGCACAGGCAAAACAACGATTGCGCGCCTCCTGGGACGGGTGTACAAATGTATCGGCATCCTGAAAAAGGGGCAGCTCATTGAAACGGACCGGGCGGGCCTTGTTGCGGGATATGTGGGACAGACGGCGACGAGAGTTGATGAAGTAGTACAGAAGGCCCTGGACGGGGTGCTCTTTATCGATGAGGCCTATGCCCTGAGCCCGGAAGACAGCGGTGGAAGAGACTTCGGCCAGGAGGCTATAGATACCATACTGAAACGGATGGAGGATTACCGTGACCGCCTGATTGTGATTGTCGCGGGATACCCTGATGAGATGGAGCGCTTCATCAATTCCAATCCCGGCCTCAAGTCGCGGTTTAACCGTTATTTTTTCTTTGACCATTACAGCCCGGAGGAACTGATCAGAATATTCGATATTTTCAGTGGAAATGCCGCGTTTACTGTTGATGAAGAGGCAAGAGCCGTGCTTCTTGACCTGATTACGCAGCTGCATGAAAAACGGAACAGGCAGTTCGGAAACGGCAGGCTTGTGAGAAATATTTTTGAACGCATCGTTGAGCGCCAGGCGAACCGGATCGCGGGAATAACCCCCCTTACTGATGAGATACTCTGCACAATAAAAAAGGAGGACGTTCCGGAAAGGGAGGATATTATCAGCTGAAATGTCCTGAAAATAATGGATGGAGAAATATTGAATGAAAACATCGGTGTTTCAGTTTATTGTTGACCTTGAATATGACCTTGCTGATTTTTACCGGCGGCTGCGGTCTCTTTCACATATGACAGGGAGTACTGAGCTGTTTGAATTCATGAGTGAGCACTCACTGGGGCACGGTAAAACTGTTGAGTCCCTTGAAGAGAAATACACAAAACCGAAACTGGACCAGGCGTTTTTTACACATGTCCACGGGCAGATAAAGGAATCACTCTTCGAGGAGGTTGTTGCCGCGGAAGACATGACCGAGGCCCTGCAGAAAATATCAAAAGCAGAGGAGCTTGCGGGCAAGATGTATCAGCTTATCGCGAAGCACTACAGTGAACTTTCACGGTATTATCTGGAAGTCTCAAAGGAGATTTCCCTGATCGCGGAAGAGGAATTTATGCACCGCGATATGGTACTTCGCGAGAACAGAAAGTACTAATTAATCCGTTACAGCTTCCGGAGGATATCATCCTCCTGTTTTCTGTTGATACGGTGTGCCGCGGTCAGTAGTGATGCGATGAGCGCTATTCCAAGTATTACAAGCAGATAATGATGCATTGTGCACCTCCCTGTAAGGAGACATAATTACATTGAATATATATCATTCAGGCAGTAAAATCAAAAAAAATTATAACTTTACAGTACACCCATGAGGGGGAAACGTTATATCGACTATGCCTGTGTTCCGGATTCCGGCGGGGAGCATTATACCGCTTCTGATATAGTACGGATACGGTTTGGACTTTTTCACAGGTGTAAAAAATCAATCGGAGAAACAGTATGAAAAGGGAAATGATTATTACCGCATACATTGCAGGATTGCTTTTTTTCGGAGGATGCGGTTCCGATGCGACCGGATTCTGGCATGGTTCATGGGTCGCGGGAGATGGGCAACGGGCGGCCGTGATTGAGCTGAAGAAGGAGAACGGCATGTACCTCATGAGTATCGGAGGGACGGAACCGGGAGGATTTACCTATGATACCGAATCAGGTATTTTTTATACAATGATCGGCAGGGAGAAATACACCGTAACATTTAAAGACGGGGATACTCTCCGGTTTGAGTCTCCAGGGAGCTATATCGATTTCAGGAGAAAATAAAGCATGTCATGTCGGGAAAGCAGACATGGCCCGGGTATAGTTTCATGTTATCCGGTGAATGATATTGTAGAGCTATGTCTGTTGCCGACCCGGTAAAGATACAAAGGGGTGCGGTACAGGTCATTGAGAATAACGGTCTTTTCCGGCACCCATCCGGGGACGGCAAAGGTGTTGCTGATTACAATAGAGCCTTCCATGAGTTCCTGTTCAAATTTCGGCCGCAGCTTTTCCATTGCTTCCGGGTAGAGATAACAGATAACCGCGTCATGGGACCCGAGAGGTGTATCATAAAAGCTGCGGAAAAGAATCCGCACCTGTGTCCGTCTCATGGCGTACAGGAGCAGCCGTGAAAAAAGAAATGGGACCGGGGAGTTTTCATATCCTGTAATGGTGCACCGCGGCAGGCGGAGGGTGAGGCCGGAAAGCATGGTGCCCCACCCTGATCCCAGCTCCGCGATGGAGCCGGTTTCCATTTCGCCCGCAAGAAGTTCCGCTGCAGCCTTTCCCGCCTTCCATGATGAGGGCATTGGTGATATCCCGTTTTTGAAGGTGTGAAATATAATTGAACATACCGCCGCAACTGACATCAGCACAAGTGCCGCGGCGGAGATCCCCTGCAGTGTAATGAGCTCATTCATCGGCTGGTGCCTGGCAATATGCTATTTCCATATCCCTCCAATCCGCCACACCGGTTTTTTATGCACTTCCGGAATATGGAGGGGCAGCGGGGAACCGTCGTATTCATGATTGATTGCCCCTTCCTCTGCGGATAGCGCAATGAGCCGTTCAATGCGTTTTTCCGTGTGGGGATGGCTCCGCAGCAATGAAGGGTCCGGGACACGTCTTCCCGGCATGAGGAAAAGGTCCCAGAGTTTCATTTTGTAATTTTCAAGTTTTTTCAGCGCGGAGGCGAGGCCCTCCGGGTCTCCGGTGAGTCCCACCGCGTCAAGGTCTGCTTTATACTCCCGTGTTCTCGAGAGTGCCATCTGCAGAACAATACTGAGTGCCGGTGAAAATATAAGGATCAGGAGAACCGGGAGCGGAAGCAGGCTCCCGGTAAGCAGCATTATCGGCAGAAAAATCAATATCATAATAATTCCAATATGGGAAAGTACATTTGTGAATCTGCTGATGGTGTCCGCGAGTCCCATGATGCGGAGATCACCGCTCTGTATGTGGCTCACTTCATGGGCAAGGACTGCTGTGAGTTCACGCCATGTGAGTGCCCGCAGTAATCCGTCGGTAATTGCAATGGCTGAATCTTCCCGGTTTCCCACAGAGAAGGCATTCAGTACCCTGCTCGGTATATAATACAGGGCAGGCATCTTCGGGAGATGTGAACGGGAGGCGAGTTCATGGAGTATTCTGTGCATCCCCCCCGCTTCCGCAGGGGAGAGTTTCCGGGCGTTGTACATTTTCAGCACCAGAGGGGGAGAGATTTTCGGGCCTGAAAAGAGTAATATCACCCCCCCGAACACCGCAATAAGCATCCCCTGAATCCCCGCGATGAGGAGGCCCACTGTTCCGGGTATCACAATCATGAGGAGCATAAGGAAAAAGGACTGCACGGTATTTCTGACACTGTTATATATGAGCCGTTCCCTGTTCATGTTTCCGCAACTGTAACAAATTTTTTTTCCATTTCAGGCGCTCCCGCGAGAGGGCATGTATATATAGTATGTCAGACACTGTTTTGTTTCAATCGAAAAAATACTCATACCGGTAATTTGAGTTTGATAAAAGCGGAGTATATTGATAAAATCGGTTGACTGGTATTGTCCTGCATGGTTCAGATATTATATTGCAGTGGAAACAATGTAAGGATCATGCCGGTTATGCCGGCCTGTGAATTTAGAGCCTGTGGAGATGGTTACATGGCAGTAAAAATGGATGCGGAACAGCGGAAGATACAGATACTGGAGTGCGCGAAAAAGATATTCTCCGCAAAAGGATATTACCAGACCCAGATCTCCGATATCCAGCATGCCGCCGGTGTCGCGCGTGGTACAATCTACCAGTATTTTAAAAATAAGGATGATATTTTCGCGACCCTCCTTGAAAACCTGTATCGTGACTGGCGGAATGTTCTCTCACGGAAACCGGAGCAGTCTTCTGAAGCCTACAACAGCGGATTCGGAGTGTTCCGGTTTAAAATAAAAAAAACGTTTGATTTCTTCGCGGAGAACCCGGATTACTGTAAAATACTGCTCCGGGTAGGTCTTGGAATCGGGGATAACTTTGACAGGATAATAACCCGTTTTGACACGCAGATGGTTGAACTGATCAATGAATATCTCAATTCGGGAATTAAGCTTGGCCGCGTGAAGGAAGCGATTGATGTGGAACTGGTGACAAACCTGATCAGCGGCGCCTTTATGCGTATGGTGTATTATTATGTAATAATGAAACGGCACAGGGGTACTGTGGATACTGATGAGCTCACAAACAGGTTTGTTACCGCAGTTGCCTATGGAATTTTTGCGGAAAAATATGATAAAAAAATGGGTTGATAAGTTTTTTCACAGGATTAGTGTGCTATATTTTTTTTATCCCCGATAATGAACTGACGTGTCAGTTCATTATCGGGGCACAATCCTGCCAGATTAAGTGCCGGTATCAGAAATCCTGATCCGGATTTATATATGTAATAACAGGGGGTTTTATTATGGGAAATGAGCATTTGTCGAGGATGGTTTTGCAGCAATGCGGGCAGTACGGGAACAGGGATGCGCTTGCGAGCAAAGTGGATGGTCAGTGGAAAAAGCTGTCATGGGCTGCTATGGCGGACCAGATTACCGCGGCTGCAGCGGGCCTTCTTAATTTCGGGGTCGATGTGGAGGAGAAGGTGGCAGTTTTTTCACAGAACAGGCCGGAGTGGGCCATTGCGGACTATGCTGTCATGTGTCTCCGCGGTGTTACCGTTCCGGTGTATGCGACGAACAGTGCTGAACAGGCTGAATATATTGTCAATGATGCCGGTGTCAGGATAATTTTCGTCGGCGGGCAGCCGCAATATGACGCGGTGATGCGGTTTTTCAAAGGCAATTCTACACTGCAGAAAGTTATTGTGTTTGATGACAGCGTGAACGCGGAAAAGAGTGACAGTGTGCTGTTCTTTTCCGATCTTTTGAAAGAAGGAAAAGCTTCCGGGAACATGGATGAAGTGCAGAAGAGGCTTGACGCCGCGGGGAGCGATGATGTGTGCACGCTTATTTATACCTCCGGTACAACAGGGGACCCGAAAGGGGCCATACTGACACATGGAAATTTTTTCAGTCAGTTCCGCTGCCTTGATGAAGGGTTCCCAATGGATGAAAACAATATTGCGCTCTGTTTTCTTCCTCTGAGCCATGCCTATGAAAAATGTTCTGACTACTGGGTCCAGACCCATGGCGCTGCAATCTATTATTGTGAGAACCCTGCGCTGATCCTTGATTATTTCAAGGAAGTACGTCCCACATACATGGTCGGTGTCCCGCGGCTGTATGAAAAAATGTATGCCGCGATCTATGAGGGCGTTGAAAAAGCGTCCGGCCTGAAAAGGAAAATATTCAACTTTGCCGTCAGGAACGGAAAAGAGTATCATTTCAGGCGGCTTGCGGGAACGTTCAGGTCACCGTTTCTCCGCCTGAAATATTTTCTGGGATATAAACTGGTGTTGAAAAAAATCAGGGATGTCCTTGGGGGACGGCTTAATTTCTTTTCTGCCGGCGGGGCGCCCCTTTCACACGAAATTGAAGAGTTTTTTCTTGCGGCAGGAATATTCATAGGCCAGGGGTACGGCCTCACGGAAACATCTCCCTGCATTGCCGCGAACAATCCCGGAAAATTCAGGTTCGGCTCAGTGGGGCCCCTCTTTTCATGCAACCAGGTCCGCATTGCTGAAGATGGTGAGATCCTTGTGAAAGGCGATAACGTGACCAGGGGATACTATAACAAACCGGAACAGACCGCGGAATCCTTTACTGAAGACGGGTGGTTCAGGACCGGGGACATCGGACATATTGATGATGAAGGGTTTCTCTTCATTACAGACCGTAAGAAGGACATCATTGTCACTGCGGGAGGAAAGAATATCGCGCCGCAGCAGGTTGAGTCGATGGTGGGGAAGGATTTTTATGTGGAGCAGATTATTACAATTGGTGATAAAAGGAAATTTATTTCGGCCCTTGTGGTTCCCAGCTTTGACGCCCTTGAGCAGTATGCGAAGGATAACGGTATTTCCTTCTCATCACATGAGGATCTTATCAAAAAACCTGAAGTGATTGCGCTCTATGAGCAGAGGATTGCCTCCAATACGGAATCACTTTCCCATGCCGAGCAGATCAAAAAATTCAGGCTTCTTTCAAAACCTTTTTCCCAGGAGGATGGTGAGATCACCCCGACAATGAAAATTAAAAGGAAAGTCGTGGAGCATAACTATAAGGACATTATTGATTCCATGTATCAGTAGTTACGGTAATCATAGTATATGATTAGAGCCTCAAGACACAGGATCTGTCAGCCTGTGTTTCCTCCAGAGCCCGCCCCTCCCCGGGGGAGGGCCTTTTTTTTTGCATGTACAAAGAGCAGTATTTTTTTACTAACCTGAAGGTGCATGCTATACCGGTGTGCTGTAAGGGGAGTCTGCCGATCCTTTATTGTTTGGAGGCTTTTTTCCTGTCGTGTCTATCGAGTAATTTTTTTCTGAGACGGATGCTTTTCGGCGTCACTTCCAGGAGCTCATCGTCCTCAATGTACTCGAGGGCCTGTTCAAGGCTGAAGTCCCTCGGTGTTACAAGGCGGATCGCGTCATCTGACCCGGAGGCGCGGATGTTGGTGAGTTTTTTGCTTTTACACACGTTCACCACCATGTCCCCCTCACGGCTGTTTTCACCCACGATCATTCCCTCATACACTTCCACACCGGGGCCGATAAAAAGCGTTCCCCGGTCCTGAAGGTTGTCAAGGCCGTAGGCAATTGATTTTCCCCCTTCAAGCTGTACCAGGACGCCCCTGCTGCGGCGGGGAATTTCACCCTTGTAATATTCATATTCATAGAAGCTGTGGTTCAGTATTCCCGTCCCCCGTGTTTCTGTCATGAATTCGTTCCTGAATCCGATAAGGCCCCGTCCGGGAACCTTGAACTCAAGGCGGGTGTAGCCGTCAGTGCCCTGCACCATGTTTATCATTTCCCCTTTCCGGACGCCGAGCTTTTCGATTACCACTCCCACAAATTCATCCGCGACATCAATGACTGCCAGTTCGATCGGTTCCGTCTTCTTCCCGTTCAGGTCACGGTATATTACCACCGGTTTGGAAACCTGAAATTCATATCCCTCACGGCGCATGTTTTCAATGAGTATCGCGAGCTGGAGTTCCCCCCGTCCCTTTACTGTATAGGAATCGGAAAGGCTGCTCCGTTCAATCACAAGGCTGACATTTGTCTGGAGTTCACGCTGCAGCCGTTCCCAGAGCGCTGTTGAGGTAACATACTTTCCTTCTTTTCCCATAAACGGGGAGTCGTTCGGCAGGAATGTCATGGCCAGTGTGGGGTCGTCTATCGATATCAGGGGCAGAGGTTCCGGATGCTCCCTGTCCGCCACGGTTTCACCGATATCAATTTTCTCCATGCCCGCGAGGGTCACTATATCGCCCGCAAAGGCCTCTTTAATGTCAACACGGGAAAGGCCTTCGTAGGAAAATATTTTTGTGATGCGGTACAGAAGCCGCTCGCCGTCGCGCTTGAGAAGCACCACTTCATCACCCTGCCGTACAATACCGTTGTGTATCTTCCCGGTACCCATCCTGCCGAGATAGTTATCGTACTCAATTGCCGATGTCAGAAACTGGAGCGGTTTATTACGGTCCCCGCCGGGTTCTTTCACATTGTTGATGATGGTTTCGAAGAGCGGTTTCAGGTCTTTCCCGTCGTCTTCAATCTGGAGCTTTGCCAGCCCCTCTTTCGCGGAGGTGTATACTACAGGGAAATCGAGCTGTTCGTTTGACGCATTGAGATCAACAAAGAGGTCGAAAATCATATCAAGCACTTCGTGCGGACGGGAGTTCGGACGGTCGATCTTGTTTATGACAACGATAGGCCGGTGACCAAGTTCCAGTGATTTTTTCAGCACATATTTGGTCTGGGGCATGGTCCCCTCAAAGGCGTCAACAAGGAGCAGCACAGAGTCGACCATTTTCATGATTCGCTGGACTTCGCCGCCGAAGTCAGCATGTCCCGGCGTGTCGACAATATTTATCTTATAGCCTTCATACATGATGGCGGCGTTTTTCGATAAAATGGTAATGCCCTTTTCTTTTTCAAGGTCGTTGGAGTCCATAACGCGTTCCTCGACCTTCTGGTTTGACCGGAAGACACCGGACTGTCTGAGCATGGCATCGACGAGGGTGGTTTTCCCGTGGTCGACGTGGGCAATTATAGCTATATTTTTAAGCTTTTTCATTGGTTAATACCGTTTCCTCAGGTGGTTATATACGCGGCGTGAAGATGACCAAAGTGGGGGAGATATCTTTTTTGTCATCCACTTTTTTGAATTTTCATCACAAGGTACAAAATACAGTATATCACGAATATTATTATTGCAGGGATTTTATCTCCATCTGGAGATATTTTTCGAAAAGAGCCTCCGGTTTAATGCCATATGCCTCCTCAAAGGATTCCTGCCGCATGAGTATTATCTGCATGACTCCGAAAATCTGTCCCCACAGGAGCAGCATCAGCTGCCGTGCGGTGAGGGTTGTTTTTATGTGGCCGGCTTTTATATCATCCTCAATTGCAGAGGTAACCAGGCTCCCATACTCAAAAGACAGGTTCTGGCATTGGGACTTAAAATTACCGTCATCAGTCAACTCATCCCTGTTGTAATAACGGTGCAGCCGGGATTCGTATGTCATGAGGAGCTTGAAATGGTCAGGGTAATCAAGCGAAAACCGGTAGAATGCCTTTCCAATATCAATGATAAGGGGGTTTTTTTTATTATTTTCCCGGTTTTTCAATGCGTCTGAAATTGCCTGCTTAAACAGAGTTTGTCCCCTCTGGACAACGGCAAGGAACAGCTCATCCCTGTCTTTGAAGTAGAGATAGATGCTTCTCTTCGTGTATCCGGCTGCACGGGCAATGTCCTCAACCGTTGTTCCGTCATATCCATGGGTGAAGAATAATTCCTGAACGATATCAATCAGTCTGTTGATCCGCTGTTCTCTTTCCCAGGCTTTTCTTTCCTCAGATTTCGCGGCGCGGGGTTTTCTTTTTGTCGTTTCCATATTTTTCTATTTTTCTTTAGTTTATTTATTGACACTATGGTATAATATATTTCACTATAGTGAAATATATAGTAGCTTTGTTGTTCTTCATGGCGATTGTGTATACTGCTGAACGGATATGGTATAGATATTAATTAGCGAGAACAATTACCGAACAAAGCTACCAGATCATGGTGTATATGTCAATATATCATTTTATTTCTGTTCGTTTTATCGATTGTGCTCTGTGCATAATACTATAATGGGGGATTCAATATGAAAGTATATGACTTTAAAAAATCCTATGATCTTTTTGAAGAAGCGAAAAAATATGTGCCCAATGGTATTTACGGGCCGCGCACGCCAACATTTCTTACTTTTGGTTCGTACCCGGCTTTTATCACACGTGGTGACGGGTGCAGAATATGGGATGTCGATGGAAATGAGTTTATAGATTATATGTGTTCATTCGGAACAAATCTGCTGGGACTCAAGCATCCGAAAGTGGAAGCGGCAGCGAAAAAACAGATGGAAAACGCAGATTGCTTTACCCTGCCCAGTGACCAGTGGCTACCCCTGGCAAAAAAAATGACTGGAACCATTCATAACGGTGATTGGTGCGTGTTCGGGAAAAACGGTTCCGATGTCACCTCCTATGCTATTGCGGTTGCCAGGGTGTATACCGGGAAATGGGTCATACTGGCAGCCAGGGGTTCCTATCACGGGTCCCATGCGTGGTGCCAGCCCCATGGGGCGGGAATTCCTGACGAGTGGAAGAGCCATATTCAGTACATTGAATATAATGATCCGGAAAGCCTGAAACGTGCAGTTGAGGAACACAGGGGTAACGTTGCCGCCATTATACTCACTCCTCACCGTCACGATGCGATGAAAGAGCAGGAACTGCCTGCAAAAGAATTTGTCAATACCGTAAACACCCTTGCGGAGAAGGAGAATTTTCTCATTATTATTGATGATATCCGGTGCGGCTTCAGGCTTAACCTGTCCGGCAGCGCACAGCATTATGGTTATAATGCCGACCTTCAGTGTTT
>DAOSYC010000020.1:23850-31874 GCA_035380905.1 Spirochaetota bacterium
TTACGGTCACCCTTTCCGGACCTCCCGCAATGCCGTTTATGAATTTCCATGATGACCCGACATTTGAGAAAAACAGGTATTTCTGCGGTGAAGCTGCCAAACGCGGTATTTTCTTCCACCCTCACCATAACTGGTTTGTGTGCGCCGCCATGGAGGAGAAAGACATTCAGCATACACTTGAGGTATCTTCACTCTGCTTTAAACTCACAAAAGAACAATACGGAGGATGATATGCGGTGGAACCACGCAGGTATTAAAAGTTCAGATGTCGAACGGTCACTTCATTTTTATTGTGACATCCTCGGGCTAAGAAAACTGGAGACAATAACAATACTTGAGAAGAATTATTACTTTGTCGGGAACGATGATTTTTCTATTGAAATTGAAGCGGGAAATCCCGGTGATCAGCAGGCGGAGCCGAAGGCCATGACAGGGCTGTATCATATCGCCCTGACCGTTGAAGACCTCGATTCACTGGCTGCGCGGCTTCGGGATCATAATATAAATTTTATTATTCCCCCGGTGCAGCTTCGTGCTGACCGGAAGATATGTTTTATTGAAGATCCTGACGGCGTGTATATTCAGATGATACAGTATATTAACAGGTGATTGGTCGGGAATAGTGTTATTGTGATACAATGATACTATTCCCGTTTCAAATATTATTCTGCAGTACTATGTGCCGAATTATTTCCCCGGTTGTCATGTGGTCTCTGCCAGAAATTCATGAATCCCGTCAGCGGCTACTTTTCCCTCATGAATTGCCCACACCACCAGCGAGGCGCCCCGGCTTGCGTCACCTGCGGCAAATACTCCTTTCCGGGATGTCATCATACTGCTGTCCACGGAGATGTTACCCCTTGGATCAAGGTCAAGTTTGAAGCCGGAGACAATTCCATCATGGACCGGATGGAGAAATCCCATGGCAAGAAGCACCAGGTCGGCTTTGATGCTGAACTCTGTCCCCGGTACTTCGCGCATTTCCATTTTCCCGCTATCCGCTGATGACCATTCCACCTGTACCGCATCAGCCCCGGTTACCTTCCCGTGTTCGCCGGTGAATTTTCTGGTGAGAATATTCCACATCCGCACACAACCCTCTTCATGGGAACTGGAGGTTTTCAGGACTTTCGGCCATAACGGCCAGGGCTCGTGTTCCGGCCTGTGCAGCGGGGGCTGGGGAAGCAGCTCAAGCTGGGTGATGCTCCTGGCCCCCTGACGGTTCGCGGTGCCGACACAATCGGAGCCGGTGTCGCCTCCCCCGATTACCAGAACGTCCCTGTTCAGGGCGCTGATAAGCGTTTCCTCATCTATATGTTCGCCGCTTACAATTCTGTTCTGCTGGGCGAGGTATTCCATCGCGAAATATATTCCGTGATTATCACGGCCTTCAATTGCGAGGTCACGGGGTTCCCGTGCGCCGACGGCAATACACACCGCGTCAAATTGATCTGCCAGTTCTTCCGCCGATATGTCATGTCCGACATTGACCCCGGTCCTGATCTCAATACCCTCCTGAATCATAAGGTCTGCCCGGCGGTCCACGATTTTCTTTTCCAGTTTAAAGTCAGGTATTCCGTAGCGGAGATATCCGCCGACACGTTCTTCCGCCTCAAAGAGCACCACGCTGTGTCCGTATCTGTTGAGGCGGTCGGCACATGCGAGGCCCGCAGGTCCGCTTCCAATTACCGCGACTTTTTTCCCGGACCTGGACGCGGGTGGTTCAGGTTTCACGAGACCAAGTTCAAAAGCTTTTTCAATTACAGACAGCTCATTCTGTCGGATTGTCACCGGGTCGTCATTGATGGCAAGGACGCATGCCGCCTCGCAGGGAGCGGGGCATACACGTCCGGTAAATTCAGGGAAACTGCTGGTTTCACGGAGCAGTTCGTACGCGCCCTTCCAGTCGCCACGGAAAATTTTATCCTGCCATTCCGGCATTATATTTGAGATGGGGCAGCCCCAGTGGCAGAAGGGTACGCCGCAGTCCATACAGCGCCCCGCCTGGGCGCGCCGTGCCTCGTCGGGGAGCATTTTTTCAACCTCCCCGTAGTCCCGTATCCTTTCCTCGACAGGGCGGTATCCTGCCTCCTCGCGCCTGTATTTTAAAAAGCCCTTCGGATCACCCATCTGATATTACCTCCAGTTGTTCTTCTTCCCGTATTTCTCTGAGTTCTTTTTCAATCTGTTCCAGTTTCTTTTCCTGGAGCGCGCGCTTGTATTCAAAGGGCATTACCCGTATAAACCGTGTCATGTAACGGTGCCAGTTTTCAAGTATTTCACCTGCGATTGTGCTGCCTGTGAATGCCGCATGCTTGGTGAGCATCTTCTTTACATATTCCTGATCGTCATATTCCTGAAGGGGGGATAGTTCCACCATCCCTTTGTTGCAGTAATACTCGAAGTCGCCTTCAATATTCAGTACATAGGCAATACCGCCGCTCATGCCGGCGCCGAAGTTCCGCCCAACGCGGCCGAGAACAACGATACGGCCCCCGGTCATGTATTCGGCGCAATGGTCCCCTGTCCCCTCAACCACGGCTTCAACACCGCTGTTCCGTACGCAGAAACGTTCACCCGCGATGCCGCGTATAAAGGCTTCACCCGACGTGGCGCCGTACAGTACAGTATTGCCGATAATTATATTTTCCTCCGGTTTAAAAGGGGAACCCGCGGGAGGCACCGCGATGAGGCGGCCCCCGGAAAGCCCCTTCCCGAAATAATCGTTTGCGTCCCCTTCGAGGCGGAAGGTGACACCGCGCTGCAGAAAGGCGCCGAAGCTCTGCCCCGCGCTTCCCCTGAAGGTGCAGTTGATGCTGTTGTCGGGGAGGCCGCTGTCGCCGTAGCGCCTGGAAATTTCCCAGGAAAGCATTGCCCCCACAGCCCTGTCGGTGTTGCTGATTTCGGCTTCAAGATTGGCCTTCCTTGACCCCGCGATAGCGGGGAATGACTGCTCAATGAGCCAGCGGTCAATGACATCGTCAATTTTATGGACCTGCTGTTCCGTGCACCGGCGTGATGTGCCGAAGAGGGGTTCCGGTAAAACGAGTATGGGGCCGGTATCCACGGTTCGCGCCTTCCAGTGATCAACGGCGCGGGGTTCAAGCATGTCGGACCTGCCGACGAGGTCATCAAATTTTGTGACCCCGAGTTCAGCCATTATTTCCCGTGCCTCTTCCGCGATGAAGGTGAAGTAGTTGATGAGGTGTTCCGGTTTTCCCGCAAACCGCTTCCGGAGCTCCGGGTCCTGCGTGGCAACGCCAACGGGACATGTGTTCTTATGGCACTTGCGCATCATGATGCATCCAAGGACAATCAGTGACGCGGTGCCGAATGCGAACTCCTCCGCGCCGAGGAGCGCGGCAATCACCACGTCCCTTCCGGTTTTAAGCTGTCCGTCCGTCTGTATCCTCACCCTTCCCCTGAGGCCGTTCAGCACCAGGGTCTGGTTCGTTTCTGCAAGTCCAAGCTCCCATGGGAGTCCCGCGTGTTTTATTGAACTTATCGGGCTTGCACCGGTACCGCCGTCGTAGCCGCTTATGGTGATATTGTCAGCATGGGCTTTGGCGACACCCGCGGCAATGGTGCCTATTCCGCTCTCGGAAACGAGCTTTACGCTGATGCGCGCCGCGGGGTTCGCGTTTTTCAGGTCGAAGATAAGCTGCGCAAGGTCTTCAATGGAATATATATCATGGTGGGGCGGGGGCGATATAAGGGTGACCCCGGGAGTGGAATGCCGTGTGCCGGCAATCACTTTGTCCACCTTGAAACCGGGAAGCTGTCCCCCTTCGCCGGGTTTTGCCCCCTGGGCCATCTTTATCTGAATTTCATCGGCGTTGGCAAGGTAGTTGCTGGTGACGCCGAAACGGCCCGAGGCCACCTGCTTGATCGCGCTCCGGAGCATAGTACCGTCCGCCTGGGGCAGATACCGCTCCGATTTCTCCCCTCCTTCTCCGGAGTTGCTTTTTCCTCCGATCCTGTTCATCGCCGCGGCAAGGGCCTCGTGGGCCTCAATACTGAGTGAGCCGAATGACATAGCACCGGTTACAAACCGTTTCACAATTTCCGACGCCGGTTCGACGTCTTCAAGAGGAACGGGTGACTGTTTTCTGAAATCGAAAAGTCCCCGTATCACATGGGGCTTTCTATTCTGTTCATTTACCAGTGACGCGAATTCCATGTATTTTTCATAGGAGCCGGTGCGGGCCGCGTTCTGCAGCAGGTAAATACTTTCCGGGTTCCATGCGTGACGTTCGCCGTATTTCCGGTACTGATATACCCCGGAGGAATCCAAAAGCCCGGGCCGGGTTTCATATGCCGTGCGGTATCGTGCCAGCACTTCCTCAGCGGCTTCCCTGAAGCCGATCCCTCCAATTCTGGACTCCGTGCCGGTGAAGCATGTATCGATAATATCTTTCCCGAGGCCAATGGCTTCAAATACCTGGGCGCCCCGGTAGCTTCGCAGGGTGGATATCCCCATCTTGGAAATATCTTTCAGGAGTCCCATGTTCAGGGCCTTTATGTAGTTTTCCTTGGCGTTGTAATATTTCAGGACATCCTTTTTGAATGTCTCCCGGTAGAGGCCGAATATGTTCGCGAAGGCTCCGTATGGGTTCACCGCGCCGGCTCCGTAGCTGAAGAGGAGGGCAAAATGCATTACCTCCCGGGCTTCACCTGTTTCCAGTATCAACCCCACACGGCTCCGCATTTTTTTTCTGATGAGGTGGTGGTGCACCGCGCCGCAGGCCATCAGTGACGGGATAGGGGCGTACCCTGGTCCCTGGTTCCTGTCCGACAGGATAATGAAATTATAGTCATCTTCAATTTTTGTTTCAGCTTCAATGCAGAGCTGCTCCACTGCTGTTCGGAGCCCTTCAGGCCCTTCCGCTGCGCGGAATACCATGGGAATAGTGGCGACACGGAAGTGGGGATTGTCCAGTTTCCGGATTTTTTCAATGTCGCTGTTGGTCATTACCGGGTTCCTGTACTTCAGCATCCGGCAGTGTTCGGGTGATTCATCGAGAAGGTTCCCCTGGCACCCGATGTAGCTGGTGAGGGTCATCACTAGTTCCTCCCTGATGGGGTCAATTGGGGGGTTTGTCACCTGTGCGAATACCTGCTTGAAGTAGTTAAACATGGGCTGGGGTTTGTCCGAGAACACCGCAAGGGGTGTATCGGTACCCATGGAACCGGTGGGCTCTTTTCCCTCAAGGACCATGGGAGAGATGATAGTCTCAAGGTCCTCCCGCGAATAGCCGAATACAAGGTTCAGCGTGTGGAGGTCCTTTTCCGGAAGGGCAACCGGGTTTCCCTGGCCGTGGTCCGCAGTGTCACCGAGATTGATCCTGTGTGTCTCGACCCATTCACGGTAGGGCCTGCTTCCGGCAATACGGTCCTTTATTTCCGCGTCCGGTATTATCCGCCCTTCAGCGGTATCAACCAGAAGGAGCTTCCCCGGCATGAGCCTTCCTTTATAGATAACTTTTTCAGGGGGAAATGTCTGGACTCCGACTTCAGAACCCATGACAATAAGGTTGTCACTGGTGACAACATAACGGGAGGGGCGCAGGCCGTTCCTGTCCAGGGTCCCTCCCACATACCGCCCGTCGCAGAATACCATGGAAGCGGGGCCGTCCCATGGCTCCATGATGGTGGAATGGTATTCATAAAAATATTTCAGGTTTTCCGGGATCGGATTTTTTTCATTCCATGACTCCGGGATCAGCATCATGAGTGAATGGGGCATTGACCTCCCCGCCATTACCAGCAGTTCAAGGGCATTATCAAAGGACGCGGAATCGCTTTTCCCCGGTTCTATTACCGGCAGTATTTTTCTGATTTCATTTCCGAAAAGGCCGCTTTTAAAATTCGATTCCCGTGACTGCATCCAGAACCTGTTTCCCTTAACGGTATTGATTTCACCATTATGGGCGAGCATCCTGAAGGGCTGGGCCAGGTCCCATGAGGGAAAGGTGTTGGTGCTGAAACGTGAATGCACAAGGGCAATGGCGCTCTTCATTTCCGCATTCTGCAGGTCAGTGTAGTAGTTCCCAACCTGGGAAGGGGTCAGCATACCCTTGTAGACAATGGTGCGTCCCGAAAGGGACGGGATATAAAAAGATTTTTTCTGTACAAGAGATGATTCCCGGACCCGGCGTTCAATGGTTTTCCGGACAATATAGAGCTTCCTTTCGAAGTCCTCCTGGTTTTCGATGTTCTGTGCAACAAAAAACTGGCTGACCCGCGGTTCCGATTCTTTCGCGATAATGCCGATATCGCTGTTATTCACCGGCACTTCTCTCCACCCGAGGAATTCAAGCCCCTCTTCATTGAGGACATCTTCAACGTGGCTCCTGCAGGCATCCGCGTCACTGGTGTTCGATGGGAGGAATGTCATTCCCACGGCATAGGCGCCGTTTTCCGGGAGACCATTCATCACCGTCGCGAAAAATTCCCGTGGAACCTGCAGCATAATACCGGAGCCGTCTCCGGTTTTGTTGTCCGCTCCCTCAGCGCCGCGATGTTCCATACGGCACAGCACTTCAAGCCCCCTGCTGACAATGTCATGGGACTTGCATCCCTGTATGTGTGCCACAAATCCGATGCCGCAGGAGTCATGTTCATATTCGTTTTTATAGAGGCCGATATTGTTCATGGTTTTGTATCACCCGATAATGTATTTCCCCTTATCATCAGCAGGGGACATGCTGTGCCGCAGCAGTATATATACGGCGGAATTGAGTGAGTGTATAACAGACCAGCCCCTATGGCAAGAACAATATGCTCTATAATGAATTCAGGAACTGAACTGCCGGAGTTATAAAGTATTACATCGAAAAAATAATTTTACGAACTATTTTATCAGTATTATTATGTATATTACTAAAAAAGAGGTATACTTTCAAAGCATGCAATAGGATTATTGCGAATTGCTACCACGAAATAAGCAGTTATTTCACTGGCTTTCCCTGAGATTTACTATTATATTGCAATAAATCAAAATACATGTCTGATTGTACAGGGTTCTCTGCGGAAGTACATCTTTTACGATGACCGGCAGAAGGTTCTTTGCATGGAAGACTACTTATTAAAGAGGCATCCAATGAACCAGCAGAAATTATTTGTCGGAAATGTAAATTACAGCGCAACAGTTGAGGACCTCCGGGCCCTGTTCGGGCAATACGGCACTGTACTGTCAGTAAAAATGCGCCCGAGAAAGGGTTGCGCTTTTGTTGAGATGTCCAGCAATGAGGAGGCGGAGACGGCTGTCCGGAACCTGAATGAAAAGGTATTTTTTGAAAGGGAACTGCGTGTCAGTCATGAACTGTCCACGAAAAAAGCCAAAGCCCTTACCATCCGGAATCATGAACAGCAGGCCCGGAAACATGAACGGAGCAGTCCGGATCGTTCTTCGAACCGGCAGGAAGGATTCGGCAGGGGAGAATATTCCCGAAACGGATCGGGGGGGCGATATAACGGCACGTCCCGTGAAAACTCCCGCAACGACACAAGGGGCGGTTACGGCGGCAAACCCCGTGGTAATAACCGTGATAACACAGGTGGCGGATATAACAGCAGCCGCGGCGGGAATTACCGGCATGACGATCGCGGCGTCTACAGCGATCGGCCCCGGGGGAACCGCAGCAGCGATACGCGGGGCGGCTACGGCGATAAGTCCCGCGGGAACTATCGTGACAATACCGGCGGAGGATATAACGATATCCGTGGCGGGAATTACCGGCATGACAATCACGGTGTCTACAGCGACCGTCCCCGGGGGAACCGCAGCAGCGATACGAGGGGCGGCTACAACGATAAGCCCCGCGGGAACTATCGTGATAATACCGGCGGAGGATATAATGATACCCGCGGCGGGAATTTCCGGCATGACAATCGCGGTGTCTACAGTGACCGTCCCCGGGGAAACCGCAGCAGCGATACGCGGGGCGGCTACGGCGACAAACCCCGTGGGAACTATCGTGATAATACCGGCGGAGGATATAATGATACCCGCGGCGGGAATT
>DAOSYC010000021.1:0-4711 GCA_035380905.1 Spirochaetota bacterium
CATCCGTAAAATTTTACATTCAATCATCTGATGTGTCAACAGCTATAATCATACATTATTGCCCGGATATGGGTAAAAATAATTAATGTATTGACGCACCCCCTGTTTGTATTGATATACTTCACTTTCTGAACTGTTATTTGCATCACGTCATCATTACATCACAGGTATAACCGCAGTATATACCGGCAATTTTAATTATTAGTGAAGAACACAATGAAACGAATAATTGGATTTTTTGCGGACAATGGTCTTTTAATTAACATAATATCCGTCGGTCTCCTCCTTTCGGGAATAATGTTTATTGTTTCCGCGAAACGCGAAGCATTTCCCAACATCAATTTCGACTATGTTGTTTCAAATACAATATACCCCGGCGCATCGGCAGCTGATGTTGAAAAACATGTCACCATTGAAATTGAAGACCAGCTCCGGGAGGTTGACGGAATAGAGGAGATCACATCGAGCTCCATAGAGGCCCGTTCAATTGTGGTAGTGAAACTTGATCCGGACCTCCCGAACCGCGACAAAGTAATCAACGACATAAAAAGCGCCATCGACCGCATCAATGACTTTCCTGAGGATGTCGAAGACCCCGTTGTAACAGAAATCGGCACGAATCAGCGCCCGATTATTGATATCTCCCTGTTCAATAAAGGCGGAATCCATAATGATGCAGAAGAGTTTGAACTCCGGAAATATGCAAAGATACTTGAAGACCGCATAATTGATCTTCCCGGTGTTGCCCGTATCGACAAACAGGGATACCGTGACCGGGAAATGATTGTAGAAATTAACCCGGCCCTCCTTGACGTATATCAGGTAGGCGTCAACGAGGTCGTAACGGCACTGGCGAAAAAGAACCTTAACTTCCCCGGGGGCGTAATCAAGGCCCCTACCGGTGAAGTCATGATCCGCACCATCGGGGAAGTTGAAACTGCCGACGAATTACGGCGGGTCCTTATCCGGGCAAATGATCTCGGAAACTGGGTGAGTGTCGGTGATGTCGCCACAGTAAAGGATTCCTTTGAAGAGGAATCCATAATCAACAACACCCTCGGTAAAAAATCCGTAGCCATTACCGTCCTGAAAAAGGAATCCGCGGACATTATAGACCTTGTTGACCAGATACTGCATGAAATATCCCGGTTTAAAAAACTGCTTCCGGACAACTTTGAAATTGTCACCAATAATGACCTTTCGTATTACGTACGGAGACGGCTCAATGTACTTTCCAACAATGCCATTGTCGGTTCATTGCTGGTTGTCATATCACTTCTTCTGGCCTTAGGCTGGCGCATTTCGCTGGTAACCGCACTCGGCCTTCCCCTTGCATTCTGCGGAACATTTATCTGGATGGCATATTACGGAATCAGCATCAATCTCATGTCAATGTTCGGCCTTATCGTGGTACTCGGTATGCTTGTTGATGACGCTATTGTTGTTGCGGAAAACGTGTACCGCCACCTCGAAGACGGTATGCCCGTGAGAGAAGCTGTCATTAACGGCACCCATGAAGTCATTGTACCTGTCGCAGGTACAATAATGACCACAATTGCCGCGTTTGCCCCGCTCATGTTCATGAGCGGTATAATGGGTAAATTCATGTGGACCCTTCCCGCCGTTGTGTCTGTCGCACTTGTATTTTCGTGGGTCGAGTCAATGCTTATTCTTCCTTCACATATTCTTGAAATTGAAAAACGCAGAAAACATGACACCATCGCATCCGGCCATAAGGACGGGCTCCTTGAATTTTTCAGGTCAAGGTATGTTTCCATCCTTGCCGTTGTACTGCGGTTCCGTTATCTGTTCGCGTTTATTCTTTTCCTGTTTTTTGTCGGGACAATTATTTTTGCCAGATTCAACACAAAATTCATTCTTTTCCCCCAGAGCGGCATTGAAACTGTTGTGGTGAAGGCAGAGTCTCCTACCGGTACAAGCGTTGCCCGGATGAGTGAGAATCTCAACTTAATAGAACAGATAATTGCGAAACTGCCCAAGTCCGAACTTGAAAGCTATACCTCCCGGGCAGGAATAATGTCAGAGGGGGCGAATGACCCTAACACAAAACGCGGGGCGGAATACGGCATAATTCTCGTCTACCTTACTCCGGAGGGGCAGCGCGAAAGGAAGGCAGATGAAATTATGGACGAGATACGGAAAAAGACAAAAAAATATCTGGAACAGAAAGTATTCGACACCCTCGAATACAAGTATATACGTCACGGGCCCCCTGTTGGAAGTCCCGTCGCCGTACAGATCAAAGGTAACGATTTTGAAGTATTGAAAAAAATCGCCGCACAATACAAAAAATACCTTTCAGGAATCAAGGGCCTTAAAGACATAAAGGATAACTTTGAAGAGGGAAAGGATGAAATCAGGGTATTTGTTGATGAGCGGACAGCGGCAATTGCCGGCATTACTGTTGCAGATGTTGCAAATACACTTCGTACCTGCTTTGAAGGAACCGTTGCCACAGAAATCAAAAAAACTGATGAGGAAATCGACATCCGGGTCCGCTTCCCCCTTCATCTGCGGAAAAATATTGATACCCTGAGAAATGTCAAAATTTCAAACAAAACGGGTAATCTGGTCCCCTTCTCCAGGGTAACCCGTATAGAAAAAACAAAGGGCATCTCCGTCATAAACAGAAGAATGTGGCGGCGTACCATCACAGTTTCAGCTGAAATTGACGAACATGCAAAGGACGTAACTTCAAGCAGGGTCAACCTTAAACTCATACATGACTTCCGGGACATAGAAGACAAATATCCCGGCTATACTGTCAGCTATGAGGGAGAATTTAAGGACACCCAGGAATCACAGCAGAACCTTTCCCGTTCCTTTATAATCGCGGCCCTGGTAATTTATATTATCCTTGTGGCGTTATTCAGGTCCCTTCTGCATCCCCTTGTCATCATGGGAGTCATTCCGCTTACCATTCTCGGGGTCATATGGACATTCTTTTTCCATGGACTGCCGCTGTCGTTTCTCGCAATCATGGGCCTTGTGGGGCTTACGGGAGTCATAGTCAATGACTCCATTGTGTACGTGGACTTTATCAAAAAAGCCCGGCTGAAAGGTCTGGCCCGTCTCGAGGCGACCCTTGAAGCCGGGAGAAACAGGCTCCGCCCGATTTTTCTCACCACCATAACGACATTTTTCGGGCTTATACCTACCGCCTACGGCATCGGCGGAAACGACCCGTTCCTGAAGCCAATGGCTATCTCAATGTCATGGGGCCTGATATTCGGTACAATTATTACACTCTTCGGGACTCCGGTATTGTACAACATCCTCACCGATATCCGGCGGCTGTTTCTCCGGGAAAAGATGGAAGGTGTTGAGCGCGATCCCCTCAGTGAAAAAATCGGAGAAACCATTCAGCAGATAAGGGGAAAGGTGAGGAGAAAATAGCAGGACACGATTCTGTCAGGAGAAATACCATGAATATCGCGCAGGACATCATCGCCCTTATCGGCCATACCCCTCTTGTGAGGCTCAACAGAATATCCGGAGAGGGACACGCGGAAATCATCGCAAAGCTTGAATATTTCAACCCCCTTGCGTCGGTGAAGGACCGTACCGCCTACGGCATGCTCTCGGCGGCAGAAGCCGAAGGACGCATTAACAGTTCAACTGTCATCATAGAACCCACAAGCGGCAATACAGGAATTGCCCTCGCGTACTTATGCGCGGTAAAAGGATACCGCCTGATTATAACAATGCCCGAAAGCGTAAGCATTGAGCGGCGGAAACTCATTATGGCATTCGGCGCTGAACTTGTGCTGACTCCCGCCCAGGACGGGATGCACGGTTCTATAACCAGGGCAGAGGAACTTGCCGATGAAATCTCCAATTCTTTTATACCGTACCAGTTCAGAAACCCCGCAAATCCCGAAATACACCGAACCACCACAGCGGAAGAAATATGGGACGATACCGACGGCGCTGTTGATATATTTGTCGCAGGTGTGGGAACGGGGGGAACAATTACAGGTGTCTCGGAAGCCCTGAAGGAGAAAAAACCATCGTTGATATCAGTTGCGGTAGAACCCAGCGACTCCGCGGTACTCTCAGGAAATCCCCCCGGGCAGCATATGATACAGGGGATTGGGGCGGGCTTTATTCCTGAAATAATGAACCGGGACATTGTTGACGAAATATTTCAGGTCACCAACGATGAAGCCATCAGCATGGCGCGCCGCCTTGCCCGTGAGGAGGGTGTAATGTGCGGAATCTCCTCAGGGGCCATTATTCACGCGGCCCTCGAAATTTCCAAAAGAAAGGAACATTCGGGGAAGATGATCGTTGCCATCATTTGCGATACAGGGGAACGGTATCTCAGTACTCCGCTCTTCGGCAGCTGATTCACTTATTTCACACTCCTTAACCGCCGTTCCGCCAATCTTCATAATGAGAGGGGAGTATCAGTCCCATTTCTTCTGAGTGGGATCCTCCCCACCTGTCTGTCCGGCGCCTTCAGCCATACGGCGTGCTTCATGCTGCTGCCGACATATTCCGCACAAACCATTTGAATAGCATGCACTACAGGCATATCTTCCGCATTCACTGCATCTGTTAAACTGTCCCTGCACCTCACGGAAGGCCTCCTCTTTCCCCTGAAGCGCCCGCTGCTCCCTGCCTGAACTTCGTTGTTCCGATATCTTCCGGTACACCAGGCGGTCCAGAAAGTATCCAACAATCGGTA
>DAOSYC010000021.1:4811-31470 GCA_035380905.1 Spirochaetota bacterium
TGTTCCGATATCTTCCGGTACACCAGGCGGTCCAGAAAGTATCCAACAATCGGTATCCTGTAAAACAACCGCGACATCTGATATGCGGCCTGGTCCTTCATTGTCTCTTTTATCATCCCCTCTTCGCCTGAATCATACTGGTTCTCAGTTGAAACTGACTTGCCGCAGGACAAACAGGTAAAGGTATAGCGAACCCTTCCTCCTCTTCCGCTCTCTGTGGAATAACCGGTATTAAGAACCTCCTGAAGCTGCGCATCCATATCAACCCCCTTACAATCGATAATTGTGTATTATATTCATAATACGAATTTCGTCAAATATTATTGTACAAAAGTTCCTCTTCGTCATTACATCTCCGGGCTATATATTTTTATAAATTGTTGCTCCGGGCCACAATTTTGTTGTATTATATATCCGTCATTGATGATAACACTGTATTAGCATTGTTTCCTGTAATGTATTCCTGTGCTCTTGCAGGAATACTGTAGGCATTATGGAACGAAAGTCCGGGAGGACTATATGAAAAGATTAATATCTGCAATATTTATAATAACTGTTATGTCCGCGATCTTTTCCCACTGCGGCAGAGTCAGCGGTTTTCTACCAAACAAAGTATTGAAAGCTTACTATAATGCACAGGTAAATCATGATTGGGGGAGGATATATGACCTGCTGTCCGCTGAATTCAGAACAAAGGTTGAAGCCATGATTGAAAGTCCCCGCGGGAGGGAAGAACTGAAAGCGTTGAAGAAGAAAAATAATTCACTGAATCCATTGTCAACCCGTGATAAATTCAAAGCCTTCATGAATGCCAACAGCACCCTTACGGACACCGGCTTTATATCCTATGAAATTCTGGAAATACCACGGATAAAGGGCAGTGAGCAGGTTATACAAAGCAAAGTAAAGGAAATCAGGAACATCAACGGCAGGAAGGTAGAAATAACAGCCATAATAACCCTGAAGCTTGAAAAGGACGGCTGGAAGATCCATGACAGGAGCAGGGAGTAGTATTCTTCACTCAATGCTTATTCTCTTCCAGGCGCCGGGGTTTGCGGTTCATGATAACGTGTTATGTTGTTGACACAATCGTAATTTCGTTTATTATATTTTTTCGTATTTGATCCGCAGCGCCTGAAACCGCAAAGGTGACTATATTAACGTATGAGGATATATTATGGCTGAAAAAAAATCTCCTAAAAAAAACCTGACACCGTCAACAAACGAATTTCAGGGAACCGATATCAATGCCATTCAGAATTCCTTTGTGAACCACATGGAGTACTCCTGCGCGAAAGATGAATACTCCGCGACAAACCATGACCTCTATAACAGCATTGCCCTTGTGGCCCGGGACAGGCTCATTGAGCGGTGGATTGAAACACAGCAGAGATATTATGATGTTGACGCGAAACGCGTGTATTACCTGTCTCTGGAGTTCCTTGTGGGGAGGACCCTCGGGAACAGTCTCATTAACCTGGACCTGTACGATACCTCATCAGATGCCCTGAAAGAGCTCGGTTATGATCTTGAAGAACTCAGGGAAGTTGAATGGGACGCCGGTCTGGGAAACGGCGGCCTCGGCAGGCTCGCTGCATGCTTCATGGACTCCATGGCATCTCTGGAACTCCCTGCGTACGGATATGGAATCCGTTATGAGTACGGAATATTCTTTCAGAAAATTATTGACGGATACCAGGTTGAGACACCGGATAACTGGCTCCGGTATGGAAACCCGTGGGAGTTTCCCCGGGCTGAATACCTGTATCCGGTACAGTTTTACGGCCGCGTGCAGCAGAACAAGGCCCCAGACGGCAGCGTTAATTTCGAGTGGGTTGATACCGACAACATTATGGCAATGGCATATGATACCCCGATACCGGGATACAGGAATAACACCGTGAACAATATGCGTCTCTGGTCGGCAAAGGCAACACGTGAATTCAACCTGCAGTATTTCAATGACGGCAACTACGAACAGGCAATAAATGAACGCACCTATTCAGAAACAATATCAAAAGTCCTCTATCCCAAAGACGAATCATTCCAGGGGAAGGAGCTTCGTCTGAAACAGGAATTCTTTTTCGTATCCGCGACACTTCAGGACATCATCCGCCGTTTCAAAAAATCTCACAGCGACTTCTCAATGTTCCCGGAAAAGGTGGCAATACAGCTCAACGATACCCATCCGTCAATTGCGATACCTGAACTGATGCGCATACTGATGGATAATGAGGGAATCGGCTGGGACCAGGCATGGGACATTACCACGAACACCATGGCCTACACCAACCACACTATCCTCCCTGAAGCCCTTGAAAAATGGCCGGTCCGCCTCATTGAAACCGTATTGCCCCGTCATATTATGATTATCTATGAAATAAACAGGCGTTTCCTTGAAACAATTAAAAAGCTTTATCCGGGCGATACCAACCGCCTGCACCGCATGTCAATTATTGCCGAAGGCCCTGAAAAGCAGGTCCGCATGGCCCACCTTGCAATTGTGGGAAGTCATTCTCTAAACGGTGTCGCAGCATTGCATACCGAGATACTGAAAGCAAATATTTTCCGGGACTTCTATGAAATCTGGCCGGAAAAGTTCAACAACAAGACCAACGGCATCACCCAGAGAAGGTGGCTGAAGCTCTGCAACCCGGGCCTCTCATCCCTCATTTCATCGAAAATCGGTGACGCATGGACAACAGACCTCTATGACCTGAAGAAAATTATCCCCTTCGCTGATGATCCCGCATTTCAGGAACAGTGGCAGTCGGTGAAACGACACAACAAGGAACTACTTGCTGAATATATACGAAAACATAACTGTATCGATATAAATGTTGACTCCATCTTCGACTGCCAGATCAAACGGCTCCATGAATACAAACGGCAGCTCCTCAATGTCCTGCATGTGATAACCATGTATAACAGAATAAAAAATAATCCTGCCGCTGACGTTGTGCCCCGCACCGTTATTTTTGCGGGGAAATCTGCCCCGGGGTATTTTATCTCCAAATTGATTATCAAGCTCATTAACGCGGTTGGTGATGTGGTAAACAACGATCCCGATATCGGAGACAAACTCAAGGTTGTGTTTATCGCCAACTATTCGGTATCTCTGGCGGAAAAAATAATTCCCGCCGCGGACCTTTCCGAGCAGATATCCACTGCAGGAAACGAGGCTTCCGGAACAGGTAACATGAAATTCGCCCTGAACGGCGCCCTCACAATTGGTACACTTGACGGCGCGAATGTTGAGATAATGGAGGAGGTTGGCAGCGACAATATATTTATTTTCGGGCTCACCGCCGACGAGGTGGGTGACAAAAAATTTTCCGGCTATAACCCCCAGGCAGTATATCAGGAGAACCGTGAACTGCGGCAGTGTATTGACATGATCAGTAACGGCCATTTTTCACATGGCGATGCAAATCTCTTCAAGCCATTAACAGACTCACTGCTTTACCATGGTGACCAGTATATGCTGTTTGAAGATTATGAATCGTATGTCCGGTGCCAGGATATAGTGAGCAGCACCTACACTGACAGGAAAAAATGGACCCGCATGTCAATCCTCAACACCGCAAATATGGGGAAGTTTTCTACTGACAGAACTATCAGCCAGTATGCAGAGGAAATCTGGAGCGCGAAACCGGTGCATGTTGAAATACCGATAAAAAAATCTTCAAAAAAATAATCTGTCCCGGTGCTATTGTTCCTGTTTTACCAGGATTATTATTTCATTCTCTTTTTTCTGTATAAAACCGGCGAATTTTCTGAAAGCCGGATAATCTTCCACGGGTATCCTTTTCGCGTTATATACTATTTCACCTGCAACCCGTATTGAATTCCCGTTTCCGGTTTTCTCATAGGTATAACGGGCGGCAAACTTTTCATGTGAGAATGAAGCATTTTCAGGAAGCCGGTAAATTGTGTAGCCCGCTGGTATAGTATAGTCAATACTCTCTTTTACACTGTATTCGGCGCCTAAAACGACAGGAAAATTTCTGGATTTCCTGATCGCATAATTCTTATACACTCCTGACTCCTGCATAAAAGCCCTGAAGAGAATCTGACCGTTTTCATGCTGCACGAAATTCGGCGCCTTGATTGTATAGGAGTATGAAACAGGGGCGTCCTTTTCAGCGTTCAGCACTTTCAGCGCTTCAATGGTGGAACCGGTAAAGCTGTTATTCCAGTATTCTGAGATTTTCGTTTTTAGCCGGTTCCTGTCCATAAGACTGTACCGTATTGACGGGGCAAACAGTCCCCCCTCTTTTATGAACCTTCGCTGAATGACTGCACGTCTGTCATCATGAATGCTGACGGTATTTGAAATAGAAAGTCTGTTCTGCGAGAAAAGTCTGCTTTTGACCGGCATGAACCGGAAACCGTTTTCATTTACAACAAATGCAGTAACACCATAATCAGAGTCAGGAATCTCCCTGAAACCGGAAAACCGGGAGGTCCCGTCCAGGAAAAATCCCCCTCCAATATTCACATAGCAGATCGCATGATTAAAAATACCAAGATAGGGAAAGGAAGTATCGGCACCTCCGCGGTTTGATGTCCGGACAAGAGCTATCGCTGCGTCAATTCCCGCGGCGCGGAGCATTGCCGTGAGAACCAGACTAATGTCTTTGCAGTCCCCCATCCTGGAATGATATGTTTCATCTGACCGCCGCGGCTGAATGCTTCCAATGCCGAGTTCAAACCCGACATACCGTATTGTTGAGGTGACATGATTGAATATTTTCCGTACTTTCTCAATATCACTGTCTCCCGGTGTAATCAATGCGGCAAGGTCACGTGTCATTTCCTCACTCATGACAATTCTATTATGGATCAATCTCATATACCAGGTATAAAGCTCCTGCCAGCTCCTGTGTGTGCCGCATAATACCGTGGGTATTATTTCCGAGTAATGGGGCATGGAGGATTCTTTGATATAGGGCTCAATGTTGTTCACGGTAACACGGTATATCGACCGCCCTGATGTACGGATTTTTTTTACCTTTCCCTTTGTAAATCCACGAAGGTGAAAATACAGTTTTTTCTGTTCCGGAACACTGATAACGGTATTGCTCTTCAATGTCCGGTAGCTGCTTCCCGCAAACACCCTTGCGCCGAAATAGTTTTTATATATCTCACCGCTTCTGCTCGTTATCCTGTACCGGAACCGGACGACACTTCCTTTTCTCAGGGAGGGAGCACGCACAATGCAGGCAAGAAGATTATAATACAGCCTGCTGTCAGGGTCGGAAAGGGACCGGGTTATATATTCAGAGGTATCAACTTTCTCATTCCCGTTGATAACAGAGCACTCGATATTTTCAAGGCGGTCTGTTGAAGGATCAAGGACGACACTGAATTGAGAAAAAGCCTGTACCGCGCTTTCATCATGAACTGCTGCAACCTGATGCACCCGTTTTTCATAGGAACCATCATCAAGGACCCGATAGGCCGTTTCATTGAGAAGATACACCGCAGACTCATTTCTGAAGGCAGTACCTTCCAGCGCAAGCTGTTCCGGGTCCTTTTTTTCGAGATACCGTTCAATGGGAACATCCGCAGGGTCAATAACCGCGAGATAGCGTTTTAATGCAAAATTTTTCGGATCAATCTCCATTGATTTACGGAGATAATATTTCGCGAGTAGGTCATTCCCCAGTTTGTGATATACTATGCCTGTCTGAAGAATCGCACTGTTGTGACATGGCGACATGTTCAGGATCGAAGAAAGGAACGGCAGCCTGGAACGGTCTCCCTTCACATTGCCGGATATCGATGAAAGCCTCAGGCGAATCCTGGTACTGTTCGGAAACATAGAAAGCCCCCGTGACAGCACTTCCATCGCCTTTTCGTACTGTCCGGATTTCTCGAGACACGATACATACTGCTCCAGCACATCGGGAGATGACTTTTTCTCCGTATATAATTTCCCGAATAATTCAGCGGCTTTACGGAACTGCTTCTGTTTCATTGCCCCTTGTGCCGCAAGCTCTATACGGAATTCATTATAGCGGGAGGACCGTATCTTTTCAGATATCTTCCCAGCCTGATGATACCATCCTTTCCGAAGCAGCAGCTTACCCTGAAGATAAAAATACATTGGTGAATCAGGATCAATTTCATTGATTTTCGCGATACACGGCTGTGCTTCATATACTCTATTTTGATTCAGTCTGAGTTCAACGATGTTTTTCAGGGCCTCAATATTACGGGGATTATAGCCCAGTGACTTCCGGAAATGAAGGTCCTTCGCTCCCCACCGTTTCTCGAGTGTCCCGAGATAATACTCTGATGGTGACGCATATTTTCCTGAAGCTTTCACAGCATCAAAAAATCGTATTCCCTGGCGGTCCTTCTCATTGTGCAGCCCTGACTGCAGATATAAATACCCCGCACAGAAATTCTCTTCCGGCGACAAATCCTTTCTGCCATGCAGCATACGCAGGGAATGAAAATATGAAACACCGGCAGGATGCGCTGTCCCGGTACATGCCGAAAACAGTGGCGCCTCCCTGATGGAAACCGGTTCATCGTCACAGTCCGTTAAGCGGAGTGATATTTTGATATTCTTTTTCTCATGGGAACCGGTTTTCACGAGAATTCTGTGGATCCCCGCCGAAAGCCTGACACCAACTCTGTACTGGTCTCTTGTAAATGAATGCAGTTCTCTCCCGGAGTATACCTTTGTACCGTCAACAAAAATATCTGTATATCCGGACCTCCCCAGGTGAAGGATATACTGACCCTCTTCAGAAATGCTGAATGCAGTAAGAAGATAGAACAGGGAATCCTCAGTAGACTCAAAAATCTCATTCATATCCACAATGCCCCGTACATCAGCAGAGGCACGGAACCATGAAACCTCACACCGTTTTCCCCGGTACACTGCGCTTTCTGAAATATTTTTTTCAGGAGATAATTGATTGCTGAATCCGGAATAGCTTCTGTTCAGGAAAGGCCCCGTCATCATGAAGGAGTGGAAAAAACCCAGGGAATCCCGTATTCTCAGGGCCTCACCGGTATTACCCGTTTTCCAGTGAATATCATTTTCAAGCAGTCCCAGGCGCCCCTGGAGATACCTGTTTCCCGTCACTCCGGGGCTTGCTGATCTGATCCTGCCGCAGGCGGCAAGGCCGTCTTTGTAAAGTCCGGGATATTGTAATAACTCTTGTATACGAAAAAGATTTGTTTCAATCTGAAGAAGGTCACGTTGAGTACAGATACCCTGTACAACAGAATTCAGCGCCCCTGAATAATCACCGAGGGCCTTTCTGGTAAAAAATTCACTTTCGTTATCGGCATCCCCTGAAAGGGGAAACACCGCAACAAAGAAGAATACTGCAATCATAACAATAACTGGAATTTTTTTCTTTGACGAATTCATAGCCCCGGGTATATAATCCATGTAGTTTCTCATACAGACAGATAAAAAGCCTGAAATCCATTTCTTTCCGGCCCACGGCTGGAGAGAACATACTGTCATTTCTCTGTTAGAATAGACAGCATGAAATACACTGAAGGATAATTGTAACATATAAAAAACATATGATGACAAGTACAAAAAATAAAATTTCCCGGAGATACAGGGTCATTGCGGCTTCCGTTATTCTCCTAGCAGCTTCAGCAATTATTATTGCAACCGGCCGCAACACAATGAGCAGATCCTATATTTCCGATCTGGAAAACCCCTTTTTCGATGTGTTCACCCTTTATTTTTACGATGAAAAGGATGAAGCAAAACAGCGCCTTCTTCAACTCATGGAAAAAGATACATACCGGACCCATGCATTTATTAATTACGGTATTATACAGGAGCGGGAGGAAAACTATACGGAAGCGGAAGCATATTACAGGAAAGCATTGAAAGACGGCGACCACGGTGCGCTGCTGTATCTTTACAGTGTGATTAACGCCTTTACCCCTGCAAACCTCCTGCCCCTCCTTGATTCGCTGACCGATATTGACAGTTCACACACATACTGGATTGAATATGAAAAAGCAGCACATTATATGAAAGTACAAAATAAGGAACAGGCCCTTGTCCACCTGGAAAAAGCAGTGCAGTCCGGTTTTTACTCTGCGTCACTGATAACCGCAGACCCTGCATTCAATGCAGTACGTGAAAACCCGCGGTATCAGTCGCTGCTCAGGGAAATTGGAAACAACAGAAGTAATTTCAGGTCTCTGAAGCATGCACTGGAAAAAGCAGAGGAAAAGCTCTTTGTAAAGCTCCCCTATGGACTCGCGAAGGAACTGAAACCATATCTTGACCTTAACGGGCGCCGTTTCCCCGCGGCAGAGGAACAGCTTACATCACTCCTGAGAACAGATCTGCAATTCAGGGACCGTTGTGTGGTGCTTTACTGGCTCGCGGGAATGCGTGCGAAGAAAGGTGATTTCAATGGCGCGCGAACATACCTGACACAGTTCACAGCAATGATACAGTCAGAAAATACAGACAGAACAGGGTTTAAAAAGGTTGTACGGACATATCAAAAAGATATCCTTCATAATGACCCGATACTGAAAAAGATCGCGAACTAATTATCACACCACGCCTGTAATATTGCAGGGGGATGCTATAAACCCGGATTTCTCACAACCACCTCGCAGCAGTCATCCCCCCTGTTCAGGTTTTTTCTGTGCTCCACATGCAGTGTTTTATCCTTTCCGAACAGCCCCTGAAAAATCCCCTGATATGTCTGCACCGTCACAATCCCGCAGTCAGCTATCCCTGCTTTTGCGATCATTTTCTGTGTTTCACAATCAGTGACCCGCACTGTAATTTCACCATGTTCCATGGTGAGATCTCTTCCCTCAATTTTCAGAACATCACTGAGTATCTGCAGGGCCTCAATAAAACTGTCGGGCCACACCGGGTCCGGAATAATTGAAGTGCGTATTTTTTTTCCGAATCCGTATGCAAACCTGGTCCATGCGGCAACATCCATTTCCCATGCAGTGTCAATCCCGTATTTTTCGGCAACAGCCAGGAACCACGCCCCGTCAAGCCGTGTGAAAGAATACTGCGCCATATCAATCAGCACATCATTTGATATTTTTTTTTCTGATATTTCCATGCTTCCGCCTCCCGCTTCCATGTATCGGAAAATCATAGACTGCCCGGTCACCATGTCAAGAATTAATAGAGCAAACGTTCTTTTTCTGCGGGGCGATATAAGGGGCTATTTGCCGATACAAAACCGGCTGAAAATTGAATTCAATACATCATCAGGGGATATCTCTCCCGTTATTTCCATGATGGTGTCGATAAGCTCCTGCACGACAAAGGCGATAATTTCCGGCGGCTCACCTCCGCACATAAGGGATTTCACCCTTTCGCATGCGGTAATAGATTCCTCGAGAAGTCCGATAACTCTCATGTCTGAAATAAAGAAATTTCTGTACTCAAGAAATTCACTCTGCAGGCGCAGGGACAGCTCCTTCTCCAGCTCCTTCAGGCCGCTCCCGGTCTTTGCTGAAAAGGGAATAAGGGGATACCCGGTTTCCCCGGCAAGGCTTTTCAGCCGTTCCGCTTTTTCAACTTCCGGAACAAGGTCAATTTTATTTGCAAGACAGATGGTTTCTTTTTCCGGTACTGATGAGAGGATTTCCCTGTCAGGGCCGGAAATGCCCTTTACCGCATCAATGACCATAATTATTACAGGGGATGACAATATTTTTTCACGGCTCATTTCAATTCCGCGCTTTTCTATCTCACAGCCGGGGACATCTATTCCGGCAGTATCAAAAAGATTCACGTGAATACCGGCAAACTGAATTGTTTCCTTTATCAGGTCCCTCGTGGTACCGGGGATGTCCGACACAATTGCACGCTCGGAGTTGAGAATACAGTTTAAAATACTGGATTTCCCGACATTCGGTTTCCCCACAATGGGAACATCAATCCCGTGTGACAGCCTCTCTCCAACCCTGCATCGTCCCATGATGTCACTGAGAAGCTCCTGTATTGCATCTATTGCCGCCGCTGCCCCCGACTCCGGCGCAAACTCCTCATCTTCATCGGCAAAATCAATACGGCATTCAATATCTGCTTTAAGGTGGAGAAGGCTGTTTCGTACATCGTGGATTTTTTCACGGAGAGAGCCATGCATCTGTTTCAGCGACGCCTCTATTTCCCATTCACTGCGTGCGCTGATGATATGATTTATTGCTTCAGCCCCGGTGAGATCAATCTTGCCGTTAAGAAACGCGCGTTTGCTGAACTCCCCCGGTTCCGCATGCCGTGCCCCGCATGATATGAGAAGTTCCAGTATACGTTTCACGATGATCGGATTACCATGACAGCATATTTCAGCCATCTCCTCACCGGTAAAACTTTTAGGCGACTCGTAATATACTGCTACAACATCATCAATTATTTTTTCCCCGGAAATGATTGATCCATACACAGAATACCTGGGGACCAATGCACCGGGCCGGCTGAAAACGCGGTGGAGAATATTCAGTGATTCGGGCCCGCTCACCCGAATCACTGCAATTGGAGCCTGTAATAATGGTGTTGATAATGCACAAATTGTTTCTTCTGTCACATCTTTCTACTGGTGATTATTTATTTGGTGAAATCTTCACTTTCCTGTAAATTCCCTGGCCTTCACTTTTCGTGATGACCCGCGAATCGTTCTGCAGTGTTAAATGTATAAGTCTCCGTTCAAAGGGATTCATCGGTTCAAGGACCCATGGTTTCCCCGTACGTATTACCTTGATTGCAATCTCCCGGGACATTTTTCTAAGAGCGCGTTCACGCTTTGCCCGGTATGCCTCAATATCAAGAATAATTTTTTTCTCTGTTTTTGTCTGATGGTTCACAATTAAATTAACGATAAATTGCAGGGCCTCCAGGGTTTTTCCCCGTTTCCCGATAATCAGTCCGGAATACTTGCTTTCCAGTTCAATATAAACCTTATTTTCACCTTCTTTCAAATCCCGCACATTACCATCAATCCCCATTTTTGTAAGAATAGATTTAATAACTTCAGACGTCAATTCTCCCACATCAACGGTGTTCTCATTGTAATAAACCCGAATTTTAGCAGGCCGGGATACCCCAAATCCAAATATACCGCTCTTACCCTGATCCAGAATTTCAACTTCAACATCCGATGTAGTACTGATTCCCAGCTGCGCCAATGCTTTTTTTGTGGCATCATCAGCGGTTTTTCCCTCAACTTCTAGTACTTTCATATATACCTCCCAATAAATGACATGGTATATCATTTATTAATAGAAAATAATTTCAAATTGCGCTTCAGCTGTTTTATTTCTTTATGAATGAAACGCTGACATTCTGTTCACGCCTGAATTCGTTACGCTGCCGCCTCCTTTGCAGGTTTTCTGTTAATATACACCTGGTGCAGCACCTGCAGTACGTTCTGCATGATCCAGTAAATGATAAGACCGGAGGGCATGTTCCAGAATATTACTATAAAAATTAACGGCATCAGCTTGACAAACATCTGCTGCTGAGAGGAATCGCTGCCGGGTGTCATCTTCTGCTGGAGAAATGTTGTTACCGTCATAATTATCGGGAGGATATTAATATTGAAACCGCTGATCTGAAACACCGTATCAGGCAGAGAAAGGTCATTTATCCACAGGATAAAGGGCGCTTGCCATAAATCTATTGAATTTATAAAAGCACTATAGAGCGCAAAGAAAAACGGCATCTGCAGAAGCAGCGGCAGACATCCGCTCAGAGGGTTAACTTTCTCTTTTTTATACAACTCCATAACTTTCTTGTTCATTACTTCCGGTTTATCTTTAAACTTTTCCCTGATTTCCTTGATCTTCGGGTTCAATTCCTGCATCTTGCGCATGGAATCCGTAGATTTTATGGTAAGGGGCATAAGTAATATTTTTGACAGAATTGAAAATATAACCAGCGCCCATCCGAGATTTCCCACAAGGAGATTTATCTTAAAGAGGGCCCATAATACAAAGTCCCGTATCGGTTCAATCATCCAGTTTATATCTGCCGCGTCGTTAAGACTTGTATCAACAGCCACAAGTTTCTCTTTGTTCTTTTCCCCGACATACACCTTGAACGACCGGCTTATACTCCTTCCGGGATCCATGGCCTCTACGGGGACATACATTCCGGTCCGGTACCCGTGATTTGTTCTTCCCTCATGGATTACACCGGCACCGCTGAAATTATCCGCCACAAGAACCATGAGAAAATACCGGCTCATAAGGCCGACCCACTTCACCGTTCCCCGTTCACGTACAGTATCAACGGCGCTTGACAGCAACCCTCCCCCCTGGGAACCGCGCTCAAAACTGTTATTGATATGATAAATACTGTTAATAGTGTTGTAGCTGTTGTTGAAATCCATTGTGGGGCCGATAAAATCAGGACCGGAGGCAATAAACATGTTATTCGGCAGGGACACTTTACTGCTCCCCTTGTTGGTAAAACGGTATTCCAGGTTAAAGTAATATTTATCTTTATGGAATGTATAAATTTTCTCAATTCTGATCGGCGTTCCCTGCATGTTCCGCGCAACAGTATAAAATGCAACTTTCGAATCTGAAACTTTTTCAACATTCCACAGTGCACTATTGAGCTCATTACCGCGCAGAAACTCTTCATCACTCTGATAAAAATTCAGGTCCTGTATTCCCGTTGCGTTGATATTATTGCTTTCAAGGACCTTGTGAGGAACTACAAGCTCAATCTGCCTGTCTTTATAATTATATATTAGACTTGTTATCACCCCGCCTTTGTTGGAAAGACGTATATTGTATTTCTGTGTTTTCAGGGACACATTTGTCTCTGCAATATTCCCCGCCCTCTGGACCTGTAATCCTGCCGGTGCAGCAGTTGAAGTCGTTGCCGCTGTTTCCTGTGCAGCATTCTGCCGGTCTGATGCAGAAGGCTGTCCGGCAGTTTCCTGGCGGGCTCCACTATCAACAGCAGCCGGATGAGGGGGAGGTGCCGGTTTAAATATTGCATACCACAAAAGCCACACTCCCAGAGACAATGTGACAGCAAGTAACATTTTCTTATCCATAATAACTCCAACCTGTAATAAAAATATCAATGTTCCGCAGGACAAACAGCGATAACGGAAACAATGCGTATTTTCCGGAATCCTGCAGACACTATATCAGAGAATAATCAACATACAAAGAACTACATGAGAGGGTGCAGAGAGGGAAATGGGGACTAATCACGGAACAGGGTCATATCCGCCTTCACAAAAAGGGTTACACCTGATAATTCTTTTCACAGCCAAATATACACCCCGAAAGGGGCCATGTTTTTTTATCGCACCGACAGCATAGACCGAGCATGTCGGATAAAATCTGCAAGCCTGCGGTAATACAGGAGAGAGCACCATCTTATACGACTCCACAAGCAGAATCAATACAAAGCTTAATCCTTTTCGTATGTATGCTCTGATTCTCATGTCAGCAATCCCGCTTTTTTAAATACACTCGCTATAGTATGCTTTATTTCAGAATAACCTAATAATTGAAAATCATTATCCGGCTGAACTATAATATAATAACCCTCATGCAAATCCGGCAGTAATTCACGACATACAGATCGTACTATTCTCTTTGCCCTGTTTCTCATTACCGCATTACCATACTTTTTTCTTATTGCGATTCCAATTTTAACATTTCCGTGCAGTGTTTTTTTTTCTGTTATATTCTTCCGGGCATATTCATCATGTATGCCGCCGTAATTACATGGTAATACAATAACTCTTACACCGTTTCCCTTAAATCGTCTTCCTCTCGTAAAGACCTTATGAAAAACTTTCCTCCCTTTTAAAGAATAATTCTTTTTCACAAATCTCCCGGCAGCAAGAATCTACTTGCTCAGCTTCTCATCAGAAACGGTAAGTTTATATCGTCCTTTTCTTCTTCTCCGGCGTAATACTTCTCTTCCTTCAGGGGTACTCATTCTGGCCCTGAAACCATGTTTTCTGGCACGTTTGAGATTGCTGGGCTGAAACGTTCTTTTCATATTTATCACCTCTTCACAATTATTATCAATTAATTGCTGTATTGAATTTTATTATTTCCTCTCCGCAGGAACCATGAAAACGTAATTCTTCTCTGTTGTGCCTGAGATTTCGCAAGACCGATTCAACATGATATGAACTCGCTGGCTATCGCAGCCTGGAGAGGTATTTTTCCTATATTAAGAGAAAACTACAAAATCAGAACAATTATTTAAATTATTTTACTTTGAGTCAATACAATTTTATCAATTAAGCTATTATTAATCAACAATTCCAGTTAAAATCAAAAAATATTTAATTTTATTAATGTATAATTTCACAAATCACCGGGATATCCAGGTACATGAAAAATCATTCCCTGCGTAATCACTGATTCTTTTTCTTGACCTTCATGATGGAGCACCATAGTATTATCCTCTTCCATAAAAACGGAGTATGATGGACACAATAAAAAGGACAACCTTCACTACAGTTACCGGCATAATGGATCCTGTGCGCCTGGACCAGTACCTTGCACGCAGGTTCAGCTATTTAAGCCGTTCGCAATGGCAGCAGGAAATTAAATCCGGTAAAATCGAGATTAACGGGGCCCCCGCACACCGGCCGCACCACAGGGTCATTTCCGGTGATACACTGCTGTATTCCGGCAGGGAGATTGCTGAACCGCCTGTCAATACTGACTTCGGAATACTGTATGAAGATGAAAACCTGATAGCTGTCAGCAAAAGCGGTAACATCCCGACACACCCATCGGGAAGGTTTTTCAACAACACCCTCTCCATGGTGCTGCAGAATCATTACGGACACCCGGTATACCCGCTCCACAGACTCGACAGGGAGACATCTGGTATTATCCTGTTCGCGAAAAACACTGATTTCGCATCCCTTATGCATACGCATATAAAAAACGCATCCAAAACATATATTGCCGTCGTACATGGAAATATGGAAAGCAGTGAAATCCGGATTACTGCACCGATTGGAAATGATTTCACATCACCGGTACGGAAGAAACGCGGTATTGAAGATTCAGGGGAATCCGCCATCACAGTAGTCCGCAGACTTTTCTGTTTTGATACGTACACACTGGTGAAAGCGCTCCCTGAAACCGGCCGTCTGCACCAGATACGGGTACACCTGCACCACTGCGGATATCCGATACTCGGGGATAAACTCTACGGCCTTGATGACACATTCTACCTTGAATTTATTGAACGGGGACTTGATGATGAACTTCTTGAAAAACTCACCTTTCCCAGGTCCGCACTGCATTCACGGTCATACAGTTTTTATCACCCCCTTATGAAAAAAACGCTGCACCTCAAGTCACCTCTTCCCGGGGACATGAAATCATTCATTTCCGCAAGGAGATCCTAAAATGTCATCACCCACTATCCCCCCCCGGGCAAAACTTTTTACCGGCATCATTACAAACTCCGACGAACTGCTGTCCCGTGCGGAAAAAGTCCTCATAAAAAAATACGGCCCTGTGGATTTCAGGACATTAAAAATCCCCTTCACCCACACGGACTATTACAAGTCTATTGGCACAAATCTTTTCAAAACATTTTTCTCTTTTGAAAAGCTTATAAAGCGGGAACATATTGTTGAAATTAAACTTTTCACAAACAAGCTTGAGGAGAAAATTTCCAGGGGTGACAAAAGAAAAATCAACATTGATCCGGGCTATCTGACCCTTTCCAACGTGTACCTCGCGAGCTGCAAGGAATACTTCCACAGGACATATCTTGCAAAGGGAATTTATCTTGAAAACGAATACCGCTATGTTGCAAAACAGTTCGAATTCTGGGATTGGACCTATCCCGATTACCGGAAACACGAATATCTAAGTTTTTTTTACAACATACGAAAAATATATTACAATCAAATACGGTAATCTTCTCATGAATACTCAGCCGGCAGGAATTATTTATTGACATATGCCTGCTGTTGCCGATACAATATTAAGGTAATGAGAGAAAAAGATACCATCAGGCGCAAACGAAGGGAAAAGCAGAGTCAGAGGGAAACCTCGTTCCCTCCCGACAGTCCGGCGCTGTCTGTTGAAAAGCAGAAAGCCAGGGACCTTCGGCATTCATCATGGTGGAGAAATAAAAAATCATCCGGGATATGTTATTACTGCAAAAAAAAATTCGACCCTGATGATCTGACAATGGACCACCTTATTCCGGTTTCCAGAGGGGGGAAGTCGGAAAAAATAAATCTTGTCCCCGCCTGTAAAGAATGTAACAATAAAAAGAAATACCTTCTTCCCGGAGAATGGGAGGAATATTTGCACAGGATTCTTCATTCATAAAGGACAGCAGGATACCATTTCCATGTCAGAAAACAACGAACAAAAAGAGATTGTAAAAAAGGGCGAAGTCGTTATCATTCAGGGCCAGGACCCTGAATTCATTCATTTTCTTCATAGCGGCAGTCTTGAAATATTATCATCCCCTTCCGAATATGAAGGACTTGATCCTGACATTATTATTGAGCATGGAACCCGTGTAGGAGTTATTCAGGGAAAGTCTCTTATTTCAGGACTCAGTATTCTGTTTACCGAGCCCTACCAGAAGTCAATCCGCGCGATAGAAGACTCGGAATTAACAAAATACCCCATCCAGGAGGGCGGGTTTAAGCAGATATGCACAAAAAACATTTCTCTTTCCATGAACATTCTCGTCCATTTGTATAAACGCCTTGAGCTGTCACTCACAGATGCCACAAAATATACCAAGCTGTACCAGAACCTTTTAAAAATTAATGACAATATTTCACTTTTAATGAAAGAGCTGGCCAGCTCATTTACCGCGGACAGGCTGCTGAATCGTGCGGACAATACACACGGGACCTTTGTGAAAAACGGCGGGGAATTTCCATCCCATTTCGATGCGAAATTTCTTATTGCCGACAACAGTACTATTCTGAAAAAGAAATATGACTTCCCCGGCCTCCCCCTTGAATCGCTTCTTGACATTAAACAGAACGCCTTTTTGAAACGCCTGCTTCAGCTCAATCCGAAACTGATCGGAGAGATGGTAAGGGCCGATCCCGGTGTCGCAATATATATGTTCGAAACTCTTTCCGATAATCTCCTGAAGGTACTTTCCAGAATTGAAGCTATTTCAAATGAGATTAAGGATGAGCTTTCACTCCTTTACGATAATGAGGAAAGCTGGGCATCCTTTCTTGTGGACGATAAAGGATACAATGAACTTATGTCCGGAAGCAGGGTTTCCGCAGACCTCCTGAAAAACTTCCTCTCCCTTTCCGCGAAGATAAATTCATTCTACAAAGATATTTCCGGGAAGGACATTGCAGCAGATTATGCGGGTCTGAAAAAACTCCATTCATTTTATGTCTCGATAAAAGACACTGTTCAGAAAATGGAAACCGAACCCCGGGAAACAGCTCCTGCAAAGGCTTCTCCAAAGTCAGGCGCTGTGCTCTCCAGGTATAAACAGTCAATTCATCAGATATTCGAATTTGCTCTTTCTGACAAGGAGTTCCAGAAGCGGTTTTTGAAGCAGCTCACTGATTTCAAAACCATGAAAAACCCCTTTGACACTGAAACTGAAGGAAGAAAAGTACGCCGGGCTCTTTCAAAGATGTACTGGGAACTATACGGCCAGGTTCTGGTACGGAGCAAATCACAGCCTATTACGCCGCTTCCCGCACGCCTTATGCTTCATTTCGGCTATCTTGACGATGAGCTCCTTGAAGAGTCACAGATTGAAGAGCTCCATGATCTTTCTCATAAAACTGCTGAACAAACACAGTATCCTATTTATTTTGAAGAGGAATTTCTTTCCCGTATTCACGCAGGGAAAATACAGCCAAGCATTAACGAGATGGGATTAACCTATGAAGCGCACCTCCGTGAACAGGGACGGTCGCAAAAAGGGAAAGGCGGTGAAGAACTCACATCTTCTGATGATAATATCAACAAGGTATTATTTGAAGTCAACCACAGGTTAACCCAGACTGCAGCGGTATGTTCCGGATCTACCGCAACAGCGTTTCCCATTCTCACCAACATGGTGATGAAGGGCAATCCCACGAACTTTCATATTTCAAAGAAAAAACTTGAATCAATTATATCCAGCCTCCGTGAAATTGATTTTTCAGTCTTTTATCGTGAAACCGTCGCGAAACTCGATGATGCCCGTGAAATAATTGAGGAGGAGGTTTTTCCGAATTTTATTCTCCTCCCGACTTTTGGGAGCAAAACCATGCTCTGGCAGGAGGTTGAAGGAAATAACCGCCGCAGCAGGGGAAGAATTGTTATTCCGATCCTTTTCATCGGGGACCTGTTACGGAACATGGCCCATACCTTTGCGTGCTTCAGGTATGAAGTAAACCGTACAATAAAAGGCGGCCAGTGGCGTGATCCTATTGAGGGCGGCCTTACGGGAATATATCTTGATTATGTGCAGTTCTTTAAGAAAAACCCGAAACTCTCAATTGAAACAAAGGAGAAAATCAACGAAAAGTTCAGGAGTATCCGGGACGACAGAAACCGTTTTGCTGATGATTATATCATGTGGCTGCTGTTTGAAAAAGACGGTATCCCGAAACTCAATACAGTGGTACGGGATATTTTTTATAAAAACATCCGTTTCAAGAAAGATATCCGTGAAAGACTTGAGACGATGCCCGCATTCAGTGAGATTGCGAACCGCTTCAAAAATGTTCACACCCGGAATGTAACAACACATGAAAGAAAGTTTAAAAAATATGCCGATGAAAATGGAAATCTGCCTGAATTACTGCAGAAATATATGGACTATCTGAATATGTAATTTCGCCGTACCCGTTCCGTTGTGAGATATTCCTTTTTTTATAAAAAAAATACATTTTTTAATGACAGTATGAGTTTCTTTATTAATACTTGCTCATCTTAATCATAGAGAAATTTTATTAGAATTGAATTATCCCTGAATGGAAACAAAAAAGAAAGTTACCGGCATTATACAGATTTACAGCAGGAAAGCAAGGGACCAGATTTTCGGCATCGGCGCAAAGTATTCCCGAGCCGCAGGCCTTGAGTTTCTCACTGAAGATATTTTTTCCTGCGTTGATGAGCTGATAAAAAACTCAGTAAAAGCGAATTATAAATTCCTTCTAATTTTCGATTCAATTACCGCCGCACTGCAGAAGAAATCCCCTGAAAAGTCCATGGATCAAATCAGGGAGGAAGTATTCGAAATTATTAAGGACAAAGACGCTTACGATTCACTCGCCGCGGAAATAATATCCCAGGAGGAAATCGCAGACAAAGTGCGTCTTATTCTGAATGAAGAAGGAAAATATCTCAATATCCGCAATAAAACATACGATGAGCACAGGGATTATACTGAAGAAGAAAAGAAAACAATATCATCACTCCGGAATTTTATCCAAATCCGTAAAGAACTGAAGGAACGGAATATTAAAATACTGCTCAAAATTGAAGGGAACAGGGATTATATTTATATCGAAGTAACCAATACTGCTCCAATTATGACCCATGACCTGAACAGAATTTATGAGAAAAGGGATGAATACCGCCATTACCGGCTGGAGGAAAAAGAGCACGAATTCTTCATCAACAATATTGACACCTCGGATTCAGGCTTCGGTCTCGGGTATGCCAAGATTGACAGCTTTCTTTCAAATATGGGCCTTGTCCCGGAAAGTTCTATTACAATAATTTCAGCGAACAACACCACGGCCCTTCTTGCGCTTCCCCTGGAAAGCCTGCGGAAATACCACCTCAAGCAATAAACAGCCTAGTACAGCAGGTATTTTCGTCTTTTTCCACGGTACGTTTCAATGCCGGCGGATATTTCCTTTTTATACTCAACGAAATCCTTTCCCGAGTCGATAGCCCTTCTGAATTTATCAGTTCCCGCAAGATTGTCCACTCCATACCGTGAACCATGCCGGAACCAGTGTATCATGGGATATTCTTTCTTTAAATACCGGATGATTTTATATGCTGTTTCAGTGGGGCTGAAGACACCGCCGGTATAAAAAATCTGCACACCACCGCATTTTCTTCCCCTGTAATGCGACAGTGACGGCTCAAAATATACCGGCCGGAACCTGAAAGCCTTAAACCCGAGACCTGAAAGGTCCCGTGCGAATTTCTGCGGATTAATGAATGGCGCCCCTATATACTCAAATGGGTTCGGAGTACCCCTTCCGATAGAGATATTAATACCCTCCATATAAACAACCGCCGAATATACGATTGACGACTTGTACGCCGGGAGGTTCGGAGAAGGCGGTATCCATGGAAGCATCGTTTCATGATAATTCATATCACGCCGATACTGCTCTAACGGAACAACCTTCAAATTAACCTTCTTCGCATATTCCCCCCTGTAATACCTTGCGGCTTCACCAATAGTCAGCCCGTACATAAAGGGGGCCGGGAAGGAACTCACATGTCTGGAGTAAAACCCTCTTTCCAGATAGGAACCGTCAACACCGAGAAAACCGAGGGGATTTGGCCGGTCACACACAACAAGCTCTTTTCCTGTGCCATTCAGGGCATCCATGACTAATTTCAATGAGGAGATATACGTATAACATCTCATCCCCATGTCCTGAATATCGTACACCACAAAATCCGCCACCGTGAGCATTCTGCGGAGACTACGTGCGTTGAAATGATGAAGATTATATACAACAATATCATAATCACCATCAACATGATATGAGGTGCGGTCATATTCATTATGGAACCCGTATAGTCCATGCTCGGGAACGAGCACAAAGGCAACCAGTATACCCCTGCTCCGAAGGAGGTCGATATTATGCTGCAGATTAAAATCTGTTCCCGAGTGATTCGTAACAAGCACCGCAAGCTTTCCATTATAGGCCGATGAATGACGGGTGATAAAATTCTCAAGCCCGGAGCGCACCCGGGGGCCCTCCTGAGGATGCATCGTGTACTGGATTTCATTGTTTGAAGTGCTGCATCCGGCAAGAAGTAATAAAAAAACAACCTTTAGTACTGTAAAAAATAATTGCCGGCCAGTTGTACTTCTCCTCACGCTCATATATATCCTGTATTATCATTAAAATTTTAACAAAAAAAAGTCATTTCTGATACAGCATTTCCCCTGCTGCTGGTTCAAAACGCTCTTTATAGTATATACTACTTCTGAATTCATGTACAGTATCCATGGTGTTGCATTTTTTCAATTATAATTATCTTTCAGGCTCCATGTTTTTATTATATTCAGTTCTGTCTATGATAAAAAACATACATCATTCCTGTACTTTTTATCATATAATCATACTTGACAACTTTACTCTGGTGACAAATAGTGAACCTTCATATTTCCGGTTTTTATGAAACAATCGGTTTCATTTATAAAAAAGAGGTTTTTACATGAAAATATGTGATGGTGTATATTCCTATGTATGGCAGGGGATGTTTGAGAACAACTGCAATATGTTTTATTTCGGAGAACCATTGAACATTCTTTTCGACCCGGGCCTTAAACATCATCTTGATCTGCGGTTTAACGCGCTGAAAGAGGACGGCATAAATCCTGAAGATATAAAGTATGTCGTAAACACACATTGTCATCCAGACCACTTTGAGGGTTCAGAGTACTTTATGAACAACAATGTTCCAGTGGGAATGCATAAAGATGAAATCGTTTTTTTGAAGGAGCTCGGTCCGCAGTTTTTCGCGATGTTCGGTATGACCTTCCCGAAGCTGAATATCGAAATTTCCATGGATGAAGGCATATGGAACGTGGAAGGGGTCGATCTCGAAATTTTTCACACACCGGGACATTCTCCCGGGTCAATTTGCGTGTACTGGAAAGAGAAAAAAGCAATGGTGTGCGGCGATCTTATATTTAAAGAGAGTGTGGGCCGTGTTGATTTTCCGGGAGGCAGCGGGGAACAGCTGAAATCCAGCATCAAAAAAATATCCTCCCTGGATATAGAGTATCTTCTTCCCGGTCATATGGATACTGTTGTGGGCGCAAAAAATGTACAGCGTAACTTTGACCTTGTGGAGAGATATTTTTTCCAGATGATGTAGATTATCCTTCAAATAATTGTTGAAACAAAAAGGCCTTGTTTTATAGTTATTCAGAACTGGTTAAACGGGGCTGTAGCTCAGTTGGGAGAGCGCTTGAATCGCACTCAAGAGGCCGTCGGTTCGATTCCGATCAGCTCCAAAAAGGCACCCGCAGCTGGAGTGCCTTTTTTTTGCCCTGAATCAGTTCCCTTCCGGAACAATCCTCATCGTGTGCCTCGGGCTTGTATCAACAAAACCTGAAAAAGACCTGCTGGTTACAAATATTCCTGTAAATTCAGAAAAAGGATTCATTGATACACCAAAGGCCTGGGAGATATGGCTCCCCTCTTTTGAGTGCACTACAGATACCGCGGATACTTTCCCGCACCGGTACTCCTTATTAAACCGGACAGTTCCCATATTGAGTGAAGAGTCATCTCCCGGAAAAGCTGTCTTTTCTGTTTTCAGGAAATTATCTCTTAGATAAGAATCATCTCCCCCGACCAGCAGATCAAATGAACCGGAGTGTATGTTCCCCCAGTGCCAGTTTTCCATTTTCGGCCCATTTTTTTCTGTAAGATACATGAGGGTTTTATGAAAGGCCCTTTCAAAAACTTCTTTTCGCGTTTCAAATTTTTTCTTTGTGGCAACATTATCAAATATGGGAGAAGTATCGTCCGAAAAAATCCGGTAGAGGTTTTCCATGAGATAATAATGATTATCAAGCAGGGTGTACGCCTCATCCCGGAGTTCATCTTTCATTGTCGCATTCAGCATATGGGCCATTACAACCTGGACAATCGATGCGGGTACGGAATCAGTTTCCATCCGATAATTCCAGTTTTTAAAATAAATACGGGTCAACTTCCCCGATGTGATGGACACATCATCAAGCATGGTATAAATAACAGGGACAAATTTTTCAGCGATCATGGAATACGTATCAAGGAGCATCGATTTAACATGCCGCGGTTCCCAGGCGCTGTTATCCTGAAGCATTTTTTTTAACCGCCCCAGACGGAGTGTATCTTTAAAAAATTCAAAATTCTTTATTACCCCCGGTTCATTATCATACATGCTGCTTCCGGTAACGAGTATGTCCCTCCCGCTTGACGCAGTATATGTACCGAGCTGAATTTCCGGGGTTCCATTGCCGAAATTTTCACCCTTCTGAAAAATACGCTGTGCAACATTTCGGAACGGGAGCACACCAGCATAGGTGATCATCCCCTGTTCCTTCGAAGAAAAGAGATACACCTTGGGAACCGAACTCATGTTTGCGGTAAGTCTGCGCCCATCGTTAATTGTTTCAGCATTGGGAATTTCAAAAAGCGAATAAATATACTCCCTGCCGGGTCGTGGAAACACCATTGATACAGTCGATGCATTTATTGTGTCACTGAAAATATCACTGATTACGGGATGCCTGTCCTTGTAACGCAGTGTACAGGGAATACTGGCAGCCTCTCCATTACCGTTGCGCAGCGGCAGCGTTATATTTTCTTCTGTAAACCTGTCCCACCTCCCCCGGTTATAGAAGAAGGTATCGGAGTCCTGCTTCTTTATTCTTTCAATATAATAATCCTGTACGTCAAGCCCCGGGTTAAACACTGAATAGGAAAAGGAAGATTTTTCCCCTGCGAAGAGGAATGGGAGCCCTGCCGCAGTAAGAGCAGATATGCGCACATCGCCTGCTTTAATGTGTACCGGATACCACTGGGTATATGTAGATGCGTCACTGTCATAGGTATACCCCGACAGCGCACTGTTTTCACCGGTAAACCGCGGTGGAATATAAAACCCGAAACCCTCGCAAAATGTTCCCACATACCTGCGGACTGTATTCTTCAGTTCTTTCAGCAGAAGCACGTTATTACGGTCATCTTCATTATAGTAATATGTAAGGTTTTCAGGCATTAACAGGCGCAGAACACGGGAGTTCTCACTTTCATTGAGAAGAAAAACCTGCTCCCTGTTGTTATGAAACGATTGCGCCCAATCCAGAAGAAACAGCACGGAAAGCACATCCCCCGGGGTCCATCCTTCAGCAGGAAACCTGGACATTTCAATTATTTCACTCATTTCCCTTTTTCTGATTAGATTGACGCCTTCGGCATACTGAAGCAGGTATTTTTTATGTTTTTCATCAAGCTTCTCATACAGGTCCCCGGCATCTTTCCGGAACCTGCAGAGCCGTGTCAGCTTATCCATTGCAAGGCCTTCCTGCCCGATAAGCGCCCCGAGACGTCCCGATGCCACTGCACGGTAATATTCCATAAGAATCAACCTGTCCTGGGCATGGAGAAATCCAAGGGCATAATACGCATCCTCCATTGATTGTGCCTGTATGGAAGGAATACCGTTCTGGTCCCTTGTCACCATTACCTCCCCGGCAACATTCCCTGACACCGTCCCGTTGTACACAACGGTTTTCCGGACATATATTGTGGAAATCACAAAACCGGCTATCACAATGACCAACACTGCAATTAATGAAATAATTATAATTTTCTTTTTCATATCATTCCTGACCGGACACCTGCACTGGTACCTGAAACGAAAATATTATACTGTTCCTCTTCTGTCTCATGGGGGAAATGAAAACTAAACACACCTTGAGTTTTATGAGGTACCAATATAATAGTATTGGTATTAAAATTTTTAAAGCATTTTTTCATGTTTCCATAAAAAACCCCTCCCGGAGGGGAGGGGCTGTAGTATTTCATGATATAACTGCACAATTAAAACTCAAACTCAAATTCCTTCAGTCTTGTTTCCACTTCCTTCATTATGCGCTCCTCGTCTTCAATACCGGACGCTTCGAAGGTTGCCGAAAAACGTACATTCGGTTCAACATCATCCCAGGGCACAGTGGAGATCAGCATTTCCTTTATCAGGAACTGGGAAAAATCCTCGGCATTTTCAAACTTCCTGCCCCCTTTTACCCCCCGTGGAATCTTCACGTATAAATAAAATGTCCCTCCGGGCATTTCCACTTCGAATCCAAGACGCTGCAGAAGGGCAACGAGTTTTTTCAGCCGTCTTTCATATTTTATATTAATTTTTTCAGTGATATCCGGGTTCTGTAACGCGGCGACACCAGCTTTCTGCACAGCCTTGAACTGGCCGGAATCGTAATTGTCCTTTACATCGGCAAAGGCCCGAACCATCAGCTCATTTCCCACAACAAACGCGAGACGCCATCCCGTCATATTAAACGCCTTGGAGAGGGAATGAATTTCCACCCCGACCTCTTTCGCGCCGGGAAGGGAAAGAAATGAAAACGGTTTCCGTCCGTACACAAGGGCCGCGTACGCGGCATCAACAACAACCGCAATACTGTTTTTTCGCGCAAACTCAATCACTTCAAGATAAAACGATTCATCAGCTACCGCCCCGGTGGGGTTGTTCGGATAATTCACAACCAGCACCTTTGCCCGTTTCAGAATGTCTTCCGGAATGCTTTTGAGATCAGGGAGAAACCCGTTTTCCTTTTTCAGAGGAAGATTATACACCTCCCCTCCGTACCATGCGGTATGGGTTCCGAATACAGGATATCCCGGAACAGTCATAAGTACCACGTCACCGGGGTTGATAAAGGCTGACGGCATCATTGCAAGGGCGGATTTTGATCCAATAGCATGAATAACTTCTGTTTCCGGATTCAGGCCCCTGACGCCATACACATTCTCCATGTAGGCTACGGCAGCGTTCTTGAACTCGACGATACCATTATCAGAGTACCCTCTGTTTTCGGAATCATCGGCCTCTTTTTTCAGGGCGGATATTACAACGTCAAACGCTTTTTCGTCCGGTTCACCGACACCAAAGTCGATCAGGCTTACCCCGGGTTTTTTTTCCATTGCTTCACGCTTGGCACGCTTGATTTTCTCAAACTTGTAAATTTTATTTTCTTTTCCATAATTTTTTCCGCCGATCCTCTCAGCGAAAAGATTCTGAATAAATGATTCCATTACGCAGTATTTCTCCTTTGCTTATTCAATTATTTCAACATCCGAGTTTATCAGCTCAATTCTCGCGTAGACATCGTCGAGGAGCGTAATAAACCTGTTAAATTCACCCCGGGCATTGATCTTTGATACTCCCTGTTTCATTTGCGCGATATGTTTAATATCTTCCTTTTCATAAATTGTTTTTGTATGAATATAGCAGTCTATTGTGCCCTTATCGCTGGGAATACTTACCACGACCGCGAATTTATAGTCTATATTGATTGCCGGTATGATATCTTTCACAACCGCGTTATTCACTGTTACAAGCTTTTTCTGAAGATTTTCCAGTATCAGATGCTTCTCGGCAGGATTTGTCGACAAATCGTACCGTTCTTTTTCCTTAAGAACTTCTTCAATGGAAATACTGGTTTTAAACAGGCGCACCAGTTTGTGATAGCTGCTGGTACAGGCAGTTGAAGACAGGAACAGTACCGCCAGAAATAATGATATCTTTTTCATAGGGAATCTCCAATTTAAATACTTGAGGAATCAGGAAACACCAGCATTAAACCCTCATGGCAGGGAACGTGTATAAAACAATATACACCGGCTGAATTATTTACCTGAAAATACGATTTTTTGTCAAATAATCTTTTATGTGA
>DAOSYC010000022.1:0-2137 GCA_035380905.1 Spirochaetota bacterium
CATCCCAAGGATTTCCAATATTGTTGACATCAGTTGTAATTTAACTTATGTATACTCGCGGGCGCGTAATGATTCAGTAGACTACTTAACCTATGGTGAAGATGTCGAAAATATTCCTTCCCACCAGTTTATTTGGAACATTGCATTAAAGTTCGTAACTGGCACAAATTTTATTCTTTGGGGACAACACACCAGAAACCAGGTCCAGTATGTTGTTAATACAGATCCTTCAGATGCTAGTCCTGGTACTTTTTCTTCAGATGTGTACAGTACTGTCAATCTTCACAACCCTTTCATGCTCCATGCAAAACTCCAGCAGGAGTTCATGGGACATTTCAACGTCTACGTGATGTGTAAAAACATCCTTGACGACTACAACGCAGATCCGTTCAATCCCGGCCCGGGCAGAATGTTCTACTTCGGCGGCGGCGCACGGCTATAGATGCAGCAATTTTCCTGCCAATATATTCGGCGGAGGGGCGTCACGCCCCTCCGCCATTCGTTTTTCTGTAGACACATACAACATACCAATAATAATTCGATTACTGTAATCATTTCCATTCATTCAGCCCCACTCCCCCGGAGCGGTGCTGAATCCGTAGTCCCCCTCCGGGGGGTTGGGGGAATGTATGACGGCAAATTTACGTATACCATGAAGAGGTACTGCTATGATCCGCAACCGTTATCTTTCATTATTACTCAGTCTCTTTTTCTTCGCAGGGGTCCTTGCTGTTACGGGCTGCAGCGGCAGCAGCATTGAGATCCTTTCCCTTACCGGGGCAACGGCGAAGGCTTTTTCCGTGCCGGTCCCTGAAGGGGTCACCCTTACTGTGAACGGCGAAGTGAAGCAGGAGTATTCGTTCTCAGGACGCGCCCTGAACGGGTTCGCCACAACAATCCTCCGGACACAGGAGGTTTCGCCGTCAGGGGAATTCGAGGGGACCTACACCTATGTCGGCATTCCGCTGTATTTCATGCTTGAAGGTATCGCCCCGAAAAAACCAAAGGATGCCGCCTTTGACCGGCCCCTTGACATGGTGGTCACCTTCACCTCGAAGGACGGGAAAAAAGTTCATTTCAGCTACGGCGAACTCACCATGACCGATGACACACACCCGGTCATTCTCGCGTACAACCGGAAACAGCTTCTTCCATCTGATGAGAAAACAGCAAAATCCTATACCCACAACAAACACAAATCCAATGTGACGGGGCTCCGCGTTGTGTGCACCGGCGACCCCGACACCGCACGGTATCTTGATAATGTTACAACAATAACTCTCCGGACGCCGAAAGTCCCCTTCGAAAACCTCCCCGTGATGGTGCGCGGCAAAAAATGCTCCTCTGACGGCATTACCTGTGTTTCAAAATCAGGTACCGCACCTGTCAGGCTCACGGGCGTAAAAAAAGTACGCGCTCAGAAATGGATCCGGGTTGGCCATGGAAGGGGCTTCAAGGGAATTTCTACCGCCGCGGGGTATGATCTCCGGGACCTGCTGGTAAAGAATTTTCCAGGATGCTCCCCTGAAAAATATTTTCTCTTCATTGCCTGTGACGGCTATCGGACAATCTTTTCCGGAAGGGAGATTTTTCTCACAGAACACGGGAAATCAATGACAATTCTCGAAACACTAAACGGGAAGCGTTTACCGAACGGCCCCATGCTCGGCCCCATCAAAGACTATTTCGTGGACAGGGACGTCTGGGGTCTTTCTCACATTGTAATGCTCGATTCAATATAAAGGGAGCCTGTTATGGAATTCTCAATACACTTGATGTTTTATGCCGCCGCGGCCCTGTACTTTACGGGGCTGGGGGCATACATAATGAAAAAATCACGACCAACGGTTTTTTTACTCGCCGCAGGTTTTGTCATTCACACGGCATATCTTCTTTCCAGGGGCTGGATCACCGGGATGTTTATTCCCAATTATATGTTTGACGGTGTCCTGTTTCTCCCCTGGGGGATCGCGTGTTTCACGCTTATAAAAAAAATGACCGCGAAAGACGACACCCCCTGGGAGTCGGCAATCGTGATGCTCTGTTTTTTTATTATCATCGCCCTTATTTATCCGAAGGGTGTCATACCTCCCACACCCAAGAAAACAATTATATGGGCGCCGCTCTTTTTTCTCAC
>DAOSYC010000022.1:2237-3458 GCA_035380905.1 Spirochaetota bacterium
TATCTGCACCTGAAATTCCTGCCCGCATGGAATTCCCGGAAAAAAGCGTGGTTTGCCGCGGCAGGATTTTTTGTCGTCCTTGCCCTCAGTTTCAGCGGCTACATTCACGAAATGTTTTTCCCGCGGATAGGAGGTTAAGCCCATGAAAAAATTATGGAATTTTCTCAGCGACCTGCGCCTTACATTCTGGCTCCTTGTGGCTATTACCGCAATCCTCGTTATCGGCGGCCTGTATTCGGCCTTTGACTATTCTTTTGTGGATTCAATAAACGGCGCCAGGGTCCAGGACTGGTTTTTTACCACAGGGATCAATGCCCTCCATAAGTCATGGTGGCTCCCGGCGCTTTTTCTGGCATTCACCCTGTTTGCGGTCAATACCACAGCGTGTTCAATTGACAGGATCATTACCCTTGTCAAAAAAAGAAAGAACATGCCATTCAAAACATTTTCAGTGCTTCTCTCACCGTCACTGATCCACTGCGTGTTTCTTATTATTCTCGCGGGTCACTTTATCACCTTTGTCGCGGTACGTCAGGAACGGCTGCCTATGGTCCCCGGGAATGAAATAACGCTCCCTGACGGCAGTGTGTTCACCGTGGGCGATATCAGGACGCAGTATTACGGAGACGAGACCCTGCTTCGCAACAGGATTTCACAGATGAAGGTTTCTCTTGCACCAAAATTACAGGGAACAGCGGTCCGTGAAATTGAGTTCGCTGAACCCCATAGGGTCGGCACATCACATCTCCATCTGGATGTCGATAAAAAAGCAGCGAAAATGTTCATGCAGAAACGTAAAATTGTCATTGACGAGTCATGCAACAAGGAACGGGTATTTAATCCCGCGGAATACAGAAACAGGTCCATGGGGCCCAAAATTTATCTTCTTGTCACAACGGACCCCGGGCTTCCGCTCATTGTTGCGGGTTTTATATTTCTCATACTTATAATGGTCTGGTATTATTATCAGGTATTATTTTCCAGAACGAAAACCATCACAACAGAAGAGTGATCGTTACCGGCATGCCTGCCGGAAATACGGAAGAAAGTCACAGCTTTCTTTTGCCCGGCAGGCATGCTTCTCCTTCCATACCAATACTGCACTGCATTTTTTCTATTGACGCCGGTCCATTTTCAGCATACTCTTTCTGCAGCTGATCTGTAATTTTATGCAACGGTTCACTCTATCATGAAAACAATCATTACAATATGGCGCCGCCC